>JBALWS010000042.1:18893-19839 GCA_036960405.1 Halopseudomonas sp.
CGGGCGAGTTGATGATGGAGGTGCCGATGGCCAGGGTACCGTCGTGGCAGGACAGACACAGTTTGGATGAACCGGCTGGTTGCGGCAGGTGGTTGTCGTTGGCGTTGGCTCCGCTCTCTATGGCGTCAAGGGCGTCGAGCGTGTCGGCGCCGTAGGTGTCGTAGGTCTCGGCGGACAGTGTTCGGTTCCACAGCGGCAGTGCGCCAGACGTATCCGCGCCGTGGGGGGTGTGGCAAAAAACACAGATCTCGCTGCTGCTGGCCGAGCTGTTGACGGGGCCGCCCGAGCCCAGATTGTGACGTGTATTGGCTATGTCAGAGGTGCGACGGTTAACCAGCGTTGCGGCTTGGGTCAGGCTGATCAAGAGTGAGCAAATGACGACGCTGAGTAGCCATTTAACTGCCTGTTTTTTGTTTGTACTGCCCATTAATGATCCTTTAACTGCCCGGTGCCATTCCGTTGACCTGCGATGACTCTGCTGGTAGGTCCAAAATAACGACTGAGTATACCATTGTGAATGGCAAGGGCAGTTGATTTAGAGCACGAAAGTGATTTTTTGTTAGCGTGGGAGGTTGGCTGTTTTTTATGTCGAATCAGGGGGTTGTGAGCTAGTGACTCGAGATCACAGGCCTAGACAAGGCGCCATAAAAAGGAAGTAGGCCAAGCGGTTAAGTGGTCGGGGTAGAGAGATTCGAACTCCCGACATCCTGCTCCCAAAGCAGGCGCGCTACCAGACTGCGCTATACCCCGAAATTAACGCCATAGAGATGGCTCCTCGAACAGGACTCGAACCTGTGACCAATAGATTAACAGTCTACTGCTCTACCAACTGAGCTATCGAGGAATAATGGCGGTTTGAATAGGACTGCTTTCAGAAAAAACAGCGAGCGGTGGCTCCTCGAACAGGACTCGAACCTGTGACCAATAGATTAACAGTCTACTGCTC
>JBALWS010000042.1:19939-31367 GCA_036960405.1 Halopseudomonas sp.
TACCAACTGAGCTATCGAGGAATCGCTCAAACCGTGGGCGCGAATGTTAAAGGCCTTTGTAGAGATGGTCAAGTGAGTTTGTTAGTCAGTTGCTGGGGATTAAATCCTACGGAGCAATATCAATATAGATGCCATTTGTTGGGAATTATTTTGTTATTGAAGGCGGGGCTGCTGGGCGGTGGAGGTCTTTTTTCGTTACACGATAGATACCAAGATAAAGTTCATCCATTTCAGTCTTTAAAAAACACTCCAGAGCGTCTTGAGGAGTACAAACTATGGGCTCCCCTCTGATGTTAAACGATGTATTAACGATCAGGCTAAAGCCCGTTAGGCGCTTATATTCATTAATGAGTTTGTAGTAGAGCGGATTGTCATCAATTGATACCGTTTGAATACGGGCGGAATAATCTACATGAGTTACTGCCGGGATCTCCGATCGGGTTTGATGTATTTGCTCCAGTCCATTCGGTTTTATTCCTTGGCTTGGTATGGGGGTACGTCGATGCTCGGCTAGGTCTGCAGTAACAAGCATGTAGGGACTGTCGCAATTCAATTGAAAATAGCTACTTGCATCTTCTTTCAAAACGCTGGGAGCAAATGGGCGAAAGGATTCACGGAATTTTATTTTTTTATTTATTCTGGATTGAGTTGTACTGGATCGGGGGTCGCCCAGAATACTTCGATTCCCTAGCGCTCTGGGTCCAAATTCCATTCGCCCCTGAAACCAACCGATCACTTTCGAATTGGCGATAGCACTGGCTGCCCGGGCGATGAGCTGATCATTGTCGAGTTTTTGAAACGGGAGGTTGGATTGTCTTAATACGGCCTCGATTGCGTTATTGTCGAACGATGGCCCAAGGTAACCCCCTTTCATCGCGTCGCCGAATTTGCCATATTTATTGGCCGCAGGACGAGACTGTTGGTGGTGCAGGTGGTAACCGGTGAGGGCGGCGCCAAGCGCTGCGCCCGAATCGCCGGCTGCCGGCTGGATCCAGACGTCGTCAAATATCTGCTCGGCAATCAGTTTGCCGTTGGCGACGCAGTTGAGTGCGACGCCTCCGGCAAGGCACAGCTTGTTGAGACCATACTCTTGTCTTAATGAACGACACAGTTGCAGGACGGTTTGTTCCACCACAACCTGGACAGAACGGGCCAGATCCATCTCAATTTGGGTGATGGCTGATTCGGGTGTTCTGGGTGGGCGGCCGAACAGACGGTTAAAGTGCTTGTTGGTCATCGTCAGACCGGTGCAGTAATTGAAATAACGCATGTTCAATCGGAATGAGCCGTCTGCTGCGATGTGTATCAGTTTGTCACGAATCAGATCGACGTATACCGGTTTACCGTAAGGTGCCAGCCCCATCAGTTTGTACTCGCCAGAATTGACTTTAAAACCACAGAAATAGGTGAATGCCGAATACAGTAATCCCAACGAATGCGGGAACCGGATCTCTTTCAATAGCTTGATAGTTGATCCCTGGCCCTCCATCACCGTGGTTGTTGCCCACTCACCACTGCCGTCCATCGTCAGGATCAAGGCGTGCTCAAATGGTGATGGATAGTAGGCCGAGGCTGCATGGGAAAGGTGATGCTCGGAAAACAGCAGTTTGGTGGAAAAATCGATCCCTGGGGCTAGGCGGTTCAACTCTTTGAGCAATACCTGCTTTTGGAACAGCTTGTCCTTGAGCCAGGTGGGCATCGACTTCAGAAAGGATACGATCCCTGTTGGAGCGAAGGCGTGGTAGGTCTCAAGCAGGCGCTCAAATTTTAGGAACGGTTTTTCGTAGAAGACGACGCTGTCGATATCAGCCAGGCTGATTCCTGCTTCTTGCAGGCAGTAGGTAATTGCCTGGGTCGGAAACCCTGGGTAATGCTTTTGCCGGTTAAAGCGTTCCTCTTGAGCCGCCGCAACAACATCGTTGTCGTGAATCAGTGCCGCAGCACTGTCGTGGTAGTAAGCCGAGATGCCGAGAATCCACACTAGAATTGGTTCTTGAACGATTCTGGTGTCCAGCGCTGTTCGCAGTTCTGCCAATAGCTCTGACGGTTTCGGGTTCTAAGTTGTAGGGGGTCTCGTCGAACTAGCCTGAAGAGCAGGGCGAGAGGTGTGATGACCAGATAAAACGCTAGGCCCAGTAACAACAGGGTGTTGAAATGTCCGAGTTTATGGCCGAACAACAGCCAGGCTTTGGTGGCGGGGGAGAGCCACTTTGGTCGCTTCCATAGGGTTGACATCAGCGCTAGCGATATCATGATAAAGAACCATCTTGGAGGGGCGTTATCAAGGAGCGGCCAGAGCCCTATAAGCGTGGTTAGCGCGGCCAGTATCAAGCCAAAGTGTTGTTCTTGACGATATGAAGTCACTTAATGTGCACCGGTTGGGTTGTTTGTAACTGGCTGCGCGCTATCTGCAAATGACGCTTGGCTTCAGCGTGGCTTGGATCGATGTTAAGCGCGGTTTCAAACTGTTCGATAGCTTGCGCGAGTTTTCCCGAGCGAGCCAGAAGCGAGCCGATACTGTTAGGGATCTCTGGATCGGTAGGATCGAGCAGCTGGGCTTTTTTGAAATATTGGTAAGCCATATAGTTCATGCTGCGACGCTCGTAGACGGTAGCCAGCCCGGTATAGGCGTAGGCCTGCTCGGGATTTAATCGTATCGACTGTTGGAAATTACGTTCTGATTGGACTAGCTGCCCCGTTTCGGCATAAAGGATTCCAAGATTGATGAAGGCTTCATCAAGGTTAGGATCTAATTCAACAATGTTTTCAATAACTTTGATAGCTTCTTTGGATCGGCCTGTATTGATCAGGAGCAATGATAGCGCCTGGTGAAGCTCTATATGCTCTGGACTGAAAGTGATTCCGCGACGGTATGTCTGTACCGCTTCGGCGAACTGCTCATTAGACTTATACAGTGAGGCAAGAAAATACCAGTTATCAAAATTATCCGGGTATAGCTCAGTTGCTTGGTAGGCATGGTGTTGAGCGAGTGGTTTTTTTCCTAATCTTTGGGCGACTTCTGCAAGCATGGTTAGCGTTTTTTGGGTGTTGCCGAACTCCTCCTGGCTGCGCAGTAACATTGCGTAGGCCTCTTCATTTTTTCCGCTCCAAAGGGTGACCGATGCCAAATTATGCAAGGCGCTGCGTTGCCGCTCCTGATCAACCAAAGACAGTTGTGAGTCGGTGATGTTAGCGATGCTTTCGGCATTCCACTCTGCTTTGGCAGTAGCAAGACCTTGTTGTTTGAGCTGATCGAACAGTGCTAGCCCAAGCTCTTTGTGCATCTCAATGGTGGGGTGGACGTGGTCCAGAAACAACTTTTCCCCGGGTAGGTCATGACCAAAACGTTGGCGAGAAATATCAGCGATGATTGCCGGGAAGTCGATCAGGGTTGCCCGGTTTTCTGTTGCGATTTGGTGCAGCGCTTGCTGCATGCTGCTGAGGATACGCAGTGGTGCGATATCTTCATCAGAGCTGCGCTGGTAGGCGATCCGTGCCTGGGCATAGTTTCCCATCGAGAATAATATCTTGCCACGCCAGTAGTGTGACTCGGCGTGGCGGTCATCCAGTGTCAGTGCTTTGTCGATGCTAGCCAGAGCCCCAGCATAGGCGTGTTTCTGATATTGATCTTTTGCCTGGTTAAACAGCATCTGCCAGCGTTCGAGGTCGGTTTGGCTTATGCCGTCGCGATGGCTGCTTTTAAAGGGTGATTCTTGGTGCAGCTTGGCGGCGGGCTGAATAAACAGGATCTCGCTGTTGCTGGACTCTGCCAGTCGAATCATGCGTTCCATGTTGTAGCGATAATGGCTTTGGATTGCTTGGCTGTTGTTCTCGTCCCGTTGATAGGATTTGGGCCCCACCGAGTGGGTCAGGATTTCGTCGACTTCGCCTTGCAATGCCACTGCGTCGGCCGATTCGGAGGTGGAGCGGAATGATCTGATGCTGCGTTTCATCACGCTATAGATACGTGACCGGCTCAGTTCGGTGCTCAGATCGCGCATCCATTCCGGCATGTTGACGATCTCGCGATAGGTGCGCTCCTCGAGGAATTCGTTGTGCCCCGAATAGACGATGTACATGTCGGGTTGGTAGTTGTTGAGCTCGGTCATCATCGCGGCAACTCGATAGCTGGCATAGCTGATGCCGCCGACGTTGATCACCTGCCAGTCTTTGCTGGGGTCTGCTGATTGTAAGAATGCTTCTAACCAGCCACAAAATGCTGTTCGGTAGTCGTAGGGGCGGCCATGGGTTGTTGAGCCTCCAAGGCAGAATATTCGATAGCTGTTCGGGCTTTTGTCGGCAGGGAATTGCTGATTGTTGAAGATGGCGCCCTTATAGTGCTTTAGAACCATTTGATCGCCAGCCTGGGAGGGCTGGCGTTCGAATCGATCTAATCTGTTGGAAAAACCCACATAGGGATCTTCAGCGACGAGCAGAGACTGAACGCCGGCAACCATCAGCGCGAGTTCTGACAGGGCCAAAAAAAGCAGCGATACAATGCAGGCATACAGCCAGCGGTGACTATAGGAAAATGATTTAGGTTTAGAAGAGAGCATAGATAAACGGCAGCAGAGTTGAGCCCTCGGTGGCGACGATGAGTCCGCCTAACAGCAGTAGAATAAACAGGATGGGCAGCATCCAGTAACGCTTTCCGTGGACGATAAAGGACCAGAGCTCTCGCACAAGTTCGAACATTTTGCTGGGGGTGGCCGTGCTGGCAGGTACCCCTTTACTCCTTGGGTTGTTGGGTTGAACGTTCATTCGCGCGCCCATGATAATCTCTTTTTATCCTGTTGTTGAATTGATATGGACGCAAAAGTGATTGAATCATCGGTTTTGCACAGGGATAACTGTTTCCATGGTTATAATACCGCTCAAATTTCTTTAGTTTCGGTGTGTTATGGCGACGTCAAAGCTGTTGTTGATCGATGCGATGAATCTGATTCGGCGCATTCATGCAGCTGTGCCCGGTGAGGGTGAGGCGGCGATGGAAGCGGCGCTGACGACGTCGGGGCAGGTGGTGGGGCGGTTGTTGAACCGCTTTGCGCCGACCCATGGTGTTTGTGCGTTCGATGGCTGGGAGAAAAGTTGGCGGCATGTCGAGTACCCCGAGTACAAGGCCGGTCGCAAGCCGATGCCAGATACCCTGAAAGACGGGTTGGAGCGCTTTCACGAACTGTTTCGTTATAAAGGCTTGATCAGTCTGACCTACACCAATCTGGAAGCCGACGATATCCTCACCACGCTGGCGACCAAGACCTTGAGCGCTGGTGGCGAAGTAGTGTTGGTCTCTACCGACAAGGGCTTTGCGCAGCTTCTGGAACTTGATTCTGATCGGCTGGTGTTGTGGGACCACTTCGCCCGCCAGCAGATCGACGAGGCTTTCGTGAAGCAGCGTTTCGACGTGCGTCCTGAACAGCTGTGTGATTATTTGGCGATGTGCGGGGACACCACCAACCATATACGCGGTGTCGATGGCATCGGTGCCAAAACCTCGGCTAAGCTGCTGGCTCAATATCAAGACCTAGAGGGTATTTACGCGCATCTCGATAAGTTGCCCGAAAAACAGGCGGCTAAGTTGCAAGGGCGCTGGGACCAGGTTGATCAGGCGCGACGCCTGGTTCGATTACGCACCGATATGCAGCTCGACTGCTCACTGCGTGATTTTCGCTTGGGTGAGGTAATTGCGGCACCTCTTATGCGATCTCTTTGATCCAAAATCTTAGGGGAGGGGGCTGGCGGGGAGTCTAAAGCTAATACAGCGGGAGGTGTCGAGGCGGTAAAGATTACCGCCTTGGGTGTTGTTGATATTAGATTTGCAGGTTGCTGATATAGTTGATCAGCATTTCTATGGTTGCGGTATCGACGGTGTTACCGTTCTGGTTATTTAGCAACGTGATCATGTCGCTCAGGCGGCTGTCGTAGCGGGCTTTAGTTTTCTCTTGCACGGTTAACCGGCGTGCTTGAAGCTTTTTGATCCGGGTTGCTGCTTTGGCTTTGCCTGCGTCAATTTTTTGCTGGGCTTGATCAAGTTTACCTGCGATGTTGGCTTGATGTTGATCGCGTCGTTCAATTGCCCTGACTGCTTTTTCCAGTTTGCGCTCAAGTTTATTTTGCAGCTTTTCTGGGATCTGAGAACTGTCCAAATTGTCGAGGATGCTTAGCAGGTCAGCGGTGCTGTCGATGCATCTATGCCTAGTGCGCTAACGGTGGGGCAAAGGTCGGCGCTGTCGGTTACCTGATCGTTATCGCAAAGATAGTTCATGCCGTCATTGTCAAAATTTAGTTGCTCTGGGTTGGCGATGAACGGCAGTTATCCATCTCATCTTCGATGCCGTCGGTGTCGCTGTCATGGGCTGAGGAGCCTTCGGTGATCTAGGTTGGGGGTTCAATCCAGCCGCGCAAGTTGCTATTGAAAGGGCAGATCTATATCGGCTCGGATCAGTTTGTGGAAGATATGCGATGCCGTATGTCACCAAAAACCAAGCTCTGAGAAGTTCCCCAAACTCAGCGCAGCCAGTTGACTAAACCGATTAACTATTATGCTGAGAAATACCCTGAACGCGATGTAAGCATCTGCCATGCCTATCGAAGTGGCTGTTATACACAGGCAGAATTAGCCGAGCATTTTGGATTGCACTACTCAAGAATAAGCCGGATAGTGAGAAAGCAGGCGGAGGCAAAAAGAAAGACCCGCCCCCGTTTTTCGCCAGCTCCTGCACCAAAGTGACCAGTAGTAAACCAAGCAGCAGGTAGGCAAATCAGTAGCGTATTTTCATCAAGGTTGATTCTGAGTATCAGGGTTAGAGTCAGATTTGGGTGCAATGACTTGAAATTTGGTGCTGCCTAGGCGCTGTTGTTCAGCATAAACAATAACTTGCCATATACCCACCGATAGTGGTACTGGTGGGTTGAGAGTTTGAAAATGTTCAATCCTGCCCGGTTGTAGTTTGATAAAAAAGTTAATACTTTTTCCCTCAGGTGATAGTAGTTGCAGCCGATACTGCTGGGCTAAGTCCTGACGAAACCATCGGCTATAGATGCTAAAAGTCTGGTCGGCTAGAAGTTGGTATTTTGGTAAGAAATTTTTAAGATGTCGCTTAATCTGACCCACTTCAATAGCTTTTAGAGAGTTGATCAAAGAGGTTTTAGGCTGCTCAGTTTGAGTGCTAACAGTAAAGCTATCACTGAGTAATATCTGTTGCCCCCTCACTAGCTGTAATTGCCATTGGCCTTCAAGTAGAGGTGTGGCTAAGTCTAGCTTTGCGTGGATAATTGAAGATTTAGGGTTGATCAGCGTGCGCTGGGTATATTGTTGACCAGCAGGATTAATCCAGCGCAACTTAACGAGTTGTTGTGCTGCCGGATTTAGCCAGGATATCCAGGCGGCCACCTTGGCCTGTGGGTGAAATTCTTGTTGCTGCTGTAGTCGAATAGGGCTGTCCATTTGGGGCGAAGATTGCGTTAACAATCCAAAGCGTATTTGACTGGGGCCAGAATGTTGTAAATTTTCAGGGTTAATAATCAGCGGATCAATGGGCTGATAATTTGCCAGCTGCTCATGAAAGTGGCGGTTATTGCGTAGATACCAGTTCTCTACCAGCGTTTTATAATCGGCCATCTGGGCGTTATCGGGAGCCTCTAACGGCGTCGTGTCTGACTGCTCAAGATTAAACAGTAGCGCAGGCTGGTTGACCCCTTGAGCCATATACTTCCATGACCCGTCGATTAACCCCCAATGATAGGGTTGGTAGCCATTATGAAAATAGCGAATGGTCGGCTGGTATTGGCTACTGAACAGGTTTTGGCTGCCTGCCTTATTAAGGTTATTCGTAGATTGTTTAGGAGCCAGTAGCGCTAATAAACTGGGCATTACATCCCCATGACTGATAGGGCGGTGGCTGCGCAAGGGCTGTTCGATATGACCCGGTGCGGCCAGCAGTAAGAATGATTTAAGAGCCTGCTCAGAGAGTCCTCTGCGTTCTGCTGGATGGTCGCCGGTGATAATTAATAGTGTGTTGTTAAGTTGTTGGTCCGCTTTGAGTTGGTCGATAAGGGTGCCTAGAGCCTGATCTATATAGTGCAGCGAATTCATATGATTGATTCGTGAACTGACACCTTCGCCGTGGTTTGAAGGGTAGAGCAGGGCGACGTCTTCGGGAAGATTATAAGGGTGGTGTGGCGCATTGCTGAGGTAATGCAAAAAAAATGGTTGATGCTTTTGGCCGACTTGCTTTAGCCACTGTCCGGCTTGGGCGATGAAGTGCCGATCATCACCGCCCCAACTGTTGATGCGATACTTGTCCTGCGACTCAATAGCTATCTTGCCGAAATCATAGCTAAAATCGTAACCAGCACGGTTAATAAACTCACGCATATGACGGTAGTTGAGGTCAGTAGCGGCAAACAGAGCCGTTTGATAATCATGCCGCTGCAATTCCCGAGCCAGCACGGAGCCTTGGTAAGGCTGCGGCAGTAGATCAGCAGGCTGCTCCCAAGTGGGCTGGAAACCACCAGTCATCATCGCCAGATTTTGATGCTCACTTCTATTTACATTGATGTAAAGAGAATCAAACAGCAGTCCTTGTTGGCTGAGCTGGTAAATATTTGGGGTTAGTGTTGCGGAGAGGTTTCCTTGAGGCATTAAATCTTCAGCGCCTACCGATTCGAGTACCACTAAGACGATATTGAGTGGTTGATTGGGATTTTGTGCTTGACTGCGCAAACGCTCAGCAAGATCGTTTATCTGTTGGTTTATACCGGTGTTGGTTTTAGGTTGTTGATTTTGATCGACATACAGAGGGCTGTATAAATCAATACTGGGGTCTTCTTGTGGTTGTTTTAATTGAGCTTGATAGAGCTGGCGAACTATTGCACCGTAGGCGTTTTCTGCAATGGGATCGGTCAGCTTAGTGGAGATGAAAAGACTGATTATTATATAGGCAGGTACTAGATAGAGTGGTTTTTTACCAATAGGGTAGAGTCGTATTGGGGCGAGTTTGGCTAAATAATTCACTACTGGTGGTAGCAGTAGAAGACTGATCAGCAAGGTGTAAGTTAGGGTTAAAATCACCGTTTGGTTGATATAGGTCGTCACCGAGCTGGTTAAAAATTTAATTTGCGAGAGTTCATTCCAGCTAGCTAACGGCAGGTGAGTGTTGAAAAAGCTCTGAGCGGTTAAATCAACACTGATATAACCGCCCCAGAAGATGAACACTAAGGGCAGTAGCCAGGCTCGAGGTGGTGTTTTAGCCGTGCCGAGATTTTGCTGCCCCAGTGTTATTTTTGGAGGCTGACTGATTGCTAGTCCTATTGCGGTTATGACGAAGCTGGCACAAAAATTTTGCCACTGTGATGGCAGTAGTAGTTGTTCTAGCGCGGGCGTTAAAGCATCTAATGTTATCCATTGGGCGTAGACCAGCAGCAGCATCGAACCGCAGAATAGCAACAGGCCTCGTAGCTGTTGCTCAGGATGGATGGTGGGAGTGGATTTAGTCATAAAGCGGTGGTAATCGTTGCTCTTCGCTGATGAGAGTTTAACCCCTGTGATTTTTTGAGCTGCGTTTGCAGTACCCGTCATAGCGTCAATACAGGGTCGTCTTGTGAGGCTGACCAAAGCGCTGCTGTTCTCACTTTCTGATGAGCAGAGTTAATTCATCATTACCTAGCTGCTCAATTTGATAGCTTAATGCCTGTGGCCCTGAATAGTTTATTTGGCCTTTATTCGCACTGGTTTGCAGGTCAGGGTGATTCTCGCAGTAATGTTGAACCAAGGCCAGCAACGCGGCATAGACTGCGGCATAACGCGAGTCTGGAGAAAAAAAGGGGGCATATATGGTCCGCCCCGTAATGCGATGTAAGGCAACGTTACTGGTGGCTAGAAGAGTATTGCTCCCATATATCCGGCCTTGGGGTGAGGTTGCTAAGCACCTCTGGCCCTGATGGAATCCGCGCATTCCCAAATCGTTGGTGACGCGATGGCGGTGGTGTGTTGCGACTACGGTTTGATGCAGGATCAGACCGAGGTGTTTTGGTGTCTCAGCCTGACGGCTCACTGCGCTATAGCTTCGCGTTGCTCGATCCCGCCTGCCGGTCAGTCGCTATGACAATGATGCTACCTGCGCCGGTTTGATCTTTGCCCTGCGCGATTTTAGCGGACCCCGAAAGCGCTGTACTTGACCCATTCTGCACCGCTGGATCTGAGCGGTTACCGAACACTCTTGGACTGCCCGGTTAGCTTTGATGCCCCGCGCTGCCAGTTTGTGATCGATGCCTAGATGCCTAGGTGTCAAGATGGCGCAGATGCCTGTGAGAGCGCGCGATGGTCGACTATTTTCTATTCTCGACGCCGATCTGCAGCGGCTCCAAGCGACTATCCAGACCGAGTTGGATGGTAACGGCGCGAACGAGATAGCCCTGCAGGTCCAACAGGTCGTTACGACGATGCTGCACCAAGGACCCTTTCGATCGATACGGTGGCAGATAAGCTGGGCTTGAGTCGGCGCTCATTGCAATGTCGGCTAGGCGAATGCGGCGACACCTTCTACGGCTTGCTTGAGCAGACGCGAAAACAACTGGCGCAACGGTATCTGCAATCGAGTAACTATACGCTGACCGAAGTTGCTTTTATGTTGGGTTACTCCGAGTCAAGCACCTTTATCCGCGCGTTCCGACGCTGGAACGGCCAGCCCCCACAGCAGTTTCGTCTCAGCGGTTGGGTTCCGGCTGGCGTGGTCGGTTGACATGATCGGTTGACTGTTGGTGCTCCTTTGCTGGCACCAGGTATCGATACTCTGTCACGCTTGGCGGCTACAATAAGTCCTTTCGAATTCCGAAAAATAACTAAGGAACCTACGAATAAGTCCCAGCTGATGGCCCCACAGGGCAAGGTCTAAAGTGCACAGACTCGTTGTTGTAGCCTTTGTTAAGGGCGATGGTCATTAACAAAGGCGCCGGAGCCAAGGCCTCGGCCAAGCTGCGGGCTGAATACCAAGACCTTGAGGGGATTTACGTGCATCTTGCTGAGTTGCCCGGAAACAGGCGGTTAAGTTGCAAGGGCGTTGGCAGCAGGTCGACCAGGCACGGCGTTTAGTGCGGTTGCGAACCGATATGCAATTGGACTGCTCATTGCGTGATTTTCGACTGGGTGAAGTGATTGCGGCGCCGATTACTCGGTCGAGTTGAAAGGCTTTTGATGTATTGCTGTAGGAGTCGGGATCCCGGCGATCTTGTCATCTTTTTTGCGTAGCAACAGTTAATGGCTCGCCTGCTGGCAGGCTCCTACGGCACTGCAAACATCTTGTAAGTGCGGTATTCAAGGATAACTAGGTAGCGATAATCGCTATATCAGCAACTAGCTCAGAGTTAGCCAAAAAAAAGGCTATGTCCCAATTAGTTGTTGCGGCACTCGACCGGTTGCCTCTAACAA
>JBALWS010000043.1:0-31048 GCA_036960405.1 Halopseudomonas sp.
CTCTGTATCCAGCAGATGCAGGAGCTGGGGGGCGAATGTCGAGTGTTGGCCGATCCGCCCATCGTACGTCAGGTCGGCGTCATTACCCGTCGTCGCTACACCCTGTCGGTCGCGGCGCAGTCGTTGATGGAGGTGCTGAAGACGTCTTGCCATAAACCGCAACCAATGCTGTAACCCCGGAGCCAGGTCAATCCAGACTGTAGCGGTCTAAATAGGCTTGGGTTTGGGAGCGCAGTGGATGTTTTTGGTCGTCTGACAGGAAACTGGCGTCGATGGCATTGAAGGTAAACTGGGCCACTTCCTGTTTGCTTAATGAGTGGGCGTCGGCAACGGCTATAAAGTTAGCCGTCATATAGCCGCCAAAGTAGGCGGGATCGTCTGAATTGATGGTGACCTGTAACCCCTGCCGTAATAGCTCGGTAATGTTGTGTTGCTCGATGGAATCAAAAACTTTCAATTTGACGTTCGATAATGGGCATACGGTTAGCGGGATGCGTTGCTGGATCAGTTGGTTAATTAATTTGGGGTCTTCGGTGCAGCGCACGCCGTGATCGATACGGCTCACTTTTAATAGCTCCAGTGCATTGTTGATGTTGCTAGATGGCCCTTCCTCTCCGGCATGGGCGACGGTTAAAAATCCGTGCTCGATCGCTAGCATGAAAACATCCTGAAACTTCTCTGGAGGATGGCCCGCTTCGGAAGAGTCCAGACCGACGGCTGCAATTTTGTCCCGGTAGGGTAGCGCCTGTTGCAGTGTTTTGAATGCGGATTGTTGATCGAGATGACGTAGAAAACACATGATCAACTTGCTGCTTATCCCTAACTGTTGCCAACCTTGCTTAAGCGCACGGTCGATACCCGCGACGACCGTTTCAAACCCCACGCCTCGGTTGGTATGTACTTGAGGGTCAAAGAAAACCTCGCTATGTAACACGTGGTCCTGCTGGCAGCGTAATAAATATGCCCAGGTCAGATCAAAAAAATCCTGCTCTTGAGTCAGTACATTGGCAGCTTGGTAGTAGATATCCAGAAACGATTGCAGGTCTTCGAATTGATAAGCCGCGCGAACCTCTTCGGGCGTGTTAAACGGAATCGCAATATTGTTACGCTTGGCCAAGGTAAACATCAGTTCGGGCTCAAGCGTACCTTCAATATGAAGGTGCAGTTCGACCTTGGGGAGTGCTTGGATAAATCGGTTCATAAATGACTCTGCATTTATCGCTGATAGACGTTGCTAGCTATTTTGACTGTAGCCTAAGCTCAGGCACTCAACCGAATCCGCTGTTTTCGAAATGTTGTCGGCGCACAGTTAAACCAGCGTTTAAAGGCGCGGGAAAAGTTAGCCGGATCAGAAAAGCCGAGCAGGTAGGTGACCTCGGTTAGCGATAAACGCGAATCCTGCACGTAGGTTTTGGCCAGCTCTTTGCGAATACTTTGCAGCAGGCCGGTAAAGCTGGCTCCGCTTTCCTTGAGCTGGCGCTGCAGCGTTCGTACGCTGACGGTTAGCGATTCGGCGACGATGCTTTCATCGACTTTCCCACTCGGCAGCAGCGAGATGATTTGGCGCTCGACTCGGGTCTTGATATCGGCCTTATCCAAGCGGGCTAAATAGGCTTCCGCCACCTCCTCATTGGCTCGGAGCAGTTCCGGGCTGGCTCCCATGATCGGCTTTTCGCAGTCGCTCAGAGACAGCACGATTGCCATGGTTTCGGTTTGATAATAAACCGGGCAACCGACAAAATTTTCCAGTAACAGTGCGTTGGCTGGACGGGCAATCGGTAACTCTATCCTTTCGGCGATGAAATTTTCGCCGAGCAGTTGCCGCAACATGACGGTCAAGGTTGAGATGGCTGCG
The DNA here is from genome assembly GCA_036960405.1 of Halopseudomonas sp. Lineage (GTDB taxonomy): Bacteria > Pseudomonadota > Gammaproteobacteria > Pseudomonadales > Balneatricaceae > Motiliproteus. The sequence continues at coordinate 1,856 of JBALWS010000043.1, forward strand.
ATGCGCGCGCAATCCAGCGGGGACGCGTCTGGACTTTCTACACCTATTTGGAGGTGGCAATACTTGCCGGAAACCCAAATTTTGCTGACCAGGGCATCGTTGATCAGCTTGCCGTAACGCTGCAGCCGTTGCAGGGCGTCAAATGCGTTGCCGCTGGCTAGCCAGGCAAATCCCAGCGCATGGAAGTTTTTTGCCGACCAGCATTTACCCACACTCAAACCAAAGCAGGGATCAGTCGAGGCCTGCTCGGCTAACGCCCACAGCTTTGTGACACCGGTTAGTGGGTAGCGAGCGTTACCGTCGACAAGTAGATCCGGGTCTAACCCCGCCTCGGTAAAGATCGCGCTAGCATCTAATCCCTCGTGCTGCAGCGCCTGCCAGATGAGGGCACCGGTAGCGCTTAATACAGTGGCTGCCATAGCTGTTCCAAATCACCGTTATAGCGGTTGTCACGGATGGGTCGCCATCCATTAAGGTTCACTCGGTATTGTCCCGATTAAGTCATTGGCGCCAAAAGATAAGTATATGACCACAGTGTGGCAGCCAATGACCATTACCTGATTTAGCACAAGCATAGACTGGCTGGGCAACTTTCCAACAGGTAAGAGCCATGACAAACCATACCGCGGCAAAATATTTCCAACATACCCTCAAAGGCAGCTTCAGTTGTATCGGCCAGGGGCTGCACTCGGGACAAAAAGTTTTTATGTCGGTGATGCCGGCAGAAGCGCACAGCGGCTATACCTTTGTGCGACGTGACCTGCCATCGGATCGAGCCATAGTTCCGGCACGCTTTAATGCGGTGACCGATACCCGCCTGTCGACCACTATCAGTAATGCGATGGGAGCCAAGGTGAGCACGATCGAACACCTGCTGGCGGCTTTGCGTGCCTGTGATATCGATAATGCACGGATCACCCTGGACGGTCCGGAAGTCCCGATCATGGACGGTAGCGCAGCGCCGTTTATCAATATGATCGAGCAGACGGGGGTCAAACAGCAATCCCAGCTACGGATGGCCATTTTGCTAACCAAATCGATTTCGGTAGAGCATGGCGAGTCAACCGCCCGGTTAAGCCCCGCCGCTCAACCTAGCATCGAGCTGAGTATCGATTTTGATAATCCCAGCATCGGCCAGCAGCGTAAGTTTACGTTGATCGAAAAAAACAGTTTCGCCGAGCACTACGCCGGTGCCAGAACGTTTGGTTTTAAGGACCAGCTCGACACGCTGCGAAAACTGGGGTTGGCCAAAGGCGGTAATCTGAACAATGCCGTTTTGCTCGATGAAAGCGGGGTGATCAACCCCGAAGGTCTGCGCTATGACGATGAATTTGTGCGCCATAAAGTACTCGATGTGATCGGCGATATCGCCTTGGCGGGTTGCCCGATAATCGGCAAGTTCACCGGCCATCGAACCGGCCATGCGCTGAATAATCAGTTACTGCGAGAATTGATGCGCAATGAGCAATGCTGGCATTACACCACGATGGCTGAGGCGGAACTCTACTGGCAGGAGTTAACCGAGACCGAGTATGTGGGGCGCAGTAATCAATTTGTTAATGATGCGGTGTCGATGAGGTAGAAGGGAGCCCCTGATCAGTTCTTAGATCAAGAACTCTGACATTGCTGGCAACATTGTTATTAGACCAGACCGGGCGCTGCTTAGATCAACAAGGTTGAATCACCAAAATAGCCATTGATCTTGGCTATGTTATCGACATCGCATTGGTCAAATGCGGCAGCCGTGTCGGAGTCAATATCGAGTACCGCCAGCAGTTCTCCTGCTGTATTGATGATCGGCAGTACCAATTCGGATCGGGTCGAGCTGGCGCAGGCGATATGGTGGGGGACGGCGTTGACATCAGCAATGTTCAGTAGCTTTCGCTCACGGGCAGCCAGGCCGCAAATACCTCGCTCAAATGGAATGCTTAAGCAACCGTGGCCGCCTTGGTAGGGACCAATCTTGAGCGTTTGATTACCAATATGTCGGTAGAACCCGACCCAGTCAAAATGAGTAAAAGCGAGTTTTAACTCACAGCTGATCGTGGCCATCAGTGCAATGGTATCCGTTTCGCCCTGGCACAGGGCATCGAGTCGTTGAAACAGTTGGTCATAGTGTTGTTGGCGCTGCGGGTCGTTTGCCATTGGATTATCCTGCCTATTTACCCCCATCATAACGCGTCCTCAGTGGTGATAAATGTGAATAATGCTTTTGGATTTTTAAAGTGAACTCGAGGCATTTTCACTATTCTCAATATTCTAAGACCGTATTTAATCGCTTATCTTTGGAGCCTTCTATGATTGATTATCGCAGCGATACCGTTACCCAACCCAGCTTGGGGATGCGCGAAGCGATGATCGACGCGTCGGTGGGGGATGATGTTTACGGTGAGGACCCAACCGTCAATGCTCTCGAACAGCGAGTAGCAGCGTTAGCGGGAAAGGACGCGGCGCTGTTTGTTAGCTCGGGAACACAAAGCAACTTAATCGCATTGTTGGTGCACTGCCAACGTGGTGAAGAGTACCTGGTAGGGCAGGCCTACCACAGCTACTTACACGAAGCGGGCGGCGCGGCGGTGCTGGGTGGGATTCAACCGCAACCGATGGCAGTGGCAGAAGATGGCAGCCTTGATCTGGGTTTGGTGGAGTCGTTGATCAAACCCGATGACCTGCATTTTGCTCGGACTCGATTACTGGCGCTGGAGAATACGCATCACGGAAAGGTGATCGGGTTGGATTATTTCGATCGCGCTCGAGCATTGGCTAACCGTTCCGGTTTAGCGATGCATCTCGATGGTGCCCGAGTGTTTAATGCCGCTGCGGCGCTGGAGGTTGATGTTGCCAGGGTTTGTCAGCATTTTGATAGCACCTCTATCTGTTTCTCAAAAGGCTTGGGTGCCCCTGCGGGTTCGGTATTGATTGGCTCGGTTGACTTTATTCAGGCTGCTCGGCGCTGGCGTAAGATGCTCGGTGGTGGAATGCGTCAGGTGGGTATATTGGCTGCGGCGGCAGATTATGCGTTGGATCATCATCTGCCGGATCTTTTGCAGGATCATCAACATGCGCAATGGTTAGGGCAACGCTTGGCTACCCTTGATGGTCTATCATTGGAGCCGGTCCAGACCAATATGATCTATCTTCAGTTGCCTAATGAAGCCGTTGCTGCCGAGTTGGCTGCGCAGCTAGAGCAATTAGGAATTAAAATTAGTCCTGCTCAGCGGTTGCGCTTGGTGGTCCATCGTGATCATAGCCAAGCCGATATTGAACAGACTGCACAGATTATTGAACGGATTCTGCCTCAGGTATTGGCGCTACCTGAATAGCAGCTCCTAGAGAGGAGATTGCAGCATGGTGTATATCATTCAACGCGGTGACAGTCTGTCTAAGGTTGCCAAACAGCATCAGCTATCGTTGATGCAGATTCTGGCGGCCAACCCGCGTTATAAGTCGAACCCCAATCAAATTTCGGTGGGCGATCGGGTCACGATTCCTGGGTCGGGTAGCGATAACTCTGACTCGACGGAATTGGTTGAAGAACTCAATCCCGTCGATGTCAACGATGACCCGTTTACGGTTCCCTGCGGCCAGTTGACCTTCGATGCGGAAGGGTTGGAACAGCCCGGCCGCTATTTTAGCCGCACGCCTCATGTCCCGGGTGCCTGGTCGGGGGTGACGATCGGTCGCGGCTATGATCTTAAATTGCGCTCTGAAAATGAGATCTGCACAGACCTAAGCCGTGCCGGGGTGGCTGCTGACATGGCCAGCCAGCTTGCAGCCTGTTGCGGGTTGAAGGGGGCTAAGGCGCGGGATTTTATCGCGGCTCATGGCGTAGAGGCGATCACGATAACGCCGCAGCAACAAAAACAGTTGTTTATTCAGACCTATCAGGAGCTAGAGGGCGACGTGATCCGTATCTGTACCAAGCTGGATGTGGAGCACAAGTATGGCCGTACCGAGTGGGACACGTTGGATCAGGCGATCCGTGACACGGTGGTAGACCTACGCTATCGCGGCGATTACACCGCGGCAACTCGACAGCGAATACAGCCGATCATCGTTGCCAATGATTTAGCCCAGCTCAAGTTATTGATGGCTGATCGGCAATACTGGGTCGAGCGTATGGGGGTCCCGGTCAACCGCTTTAATCGCCGTAACCGGTTTTTGAAAAGCGTTTGATAGATTGGGGTTATAAGAGCCAGATCTCAGTATTGACCTTGGCGGTAGTCGATCGGCGTTTTTCCGGTCCAGCGTTTAAAGGCACGGGAGAAGTTATTGATGTGGGCGAAGCCAAGTCGATAGCTGATTTCGCCGATGGGCACATGGGTTTGGCGGATATACTGGATCGCCATCTCTTTGCGAACATTTTCGAGTAGCTGTTTGAAGCAGGTATTCTGGCTTTTGAGTTTACGCTGCAGCGTACGGCTGCTGAGCATCAGCTTGGAGGCGATATCAGCCATCGCCGGCTCACCCTGCGGCAGCATCTCCACCAGCTTGTTAGACACCTGATTGATAATATCCTGGCGGTCAAACCTGACGATGTAATCCTGACACAGCTTATCGCTCTGCAGCGCCAGTTCTGCATTGGCGGTAGGTAGTTGGGCTTCGACCTGCTCGGCACTGAGCAGAACATAAATACCGTCGTATCCCCATTCGATCGGGCACTTAAAGAAGCGTTCGAAGTCGGCAATATTCTTTGGCGGTCCAGGGCGTGATAGACCAACCCGATAGACGTCCAAGCGCCCTGGTAGCAAGTGGCGAAAGGTTTGCAGAATGGTCGAGAACATCGCCTCCTGATCCTCAGAGCTAATGACCGATTGGTAGGCGGGGTAGGCGTGCGAACTGATCAGGTATTTGTCCCCCTGTTTTTCGATATTGCAGTAACAGCTGGTGGTGAAAATCTTAAAGAATTTTTGCACCCGCTCGATCGCTTCACGCAGGTTGTTCGAGGCCCACATGGCAAATCCCATCGCGTGTGCCGAGGTGGGGCGCATGTGGCGGCCGACGGCTAGACCGAAGCCGGGATCTTGCGTTGCCACTACCGCTTGACGCATCAGTTCCGAGGTTTTGGTGGTCGGGAAGCGCGCGTTGGGGTCGCCTAAATCTTCCAAGCGGATCTTGGCTGCCTCAAAAATGGCTGTCGGATCACAGCGGTAGCTTTCCAGGGTACGTTTGATCGCTACCGCCCAGCTTGCCTGTGTTGTTGCTTCATGGATCATTGTTTCTGCCTGCTCTCGCTTGTTAGGCCTGCAAGGAGAGTACATCAGTCTGTCAGAACAAAAAAAGCCCCGCAGGCGAACCGGCGGGGCAGAGTATAGAAACAGCGTCTGGTTTAGCGCTTACTGGCGCGGCGCAGTGCTGCGGGGGTAAAGTCTTTATGGCGTGCCTCAAAGCCGAACGTCACGCCGTCTTTCTCCTCGTTGGTTAAACCCAGGGCCAGGTAGCGACCCGACTGCAAGTCATGCAGAATTTCTGCCGAGTACCAGGGTACCGTGGCATCGGTATACTGCATCGCATGGGCCTCGCCAACACGCCATAGTTCGCCGCGGCCATCATAGTGATCCGCCACGCCGATCTGCCAGGTATCTTCATCAACATACAGGGTACGTTTGGCGTAGATGTGGCGCTCACCCTCTTTCAAGGTGGCTTCAACCACCCAGACCCGGTGCTTTTCATAACGGGTCAGTTGGGGGTTAACGTGACCGGGCTGGATGATATCGCTGTACTGATGGCGCGGAGAGCCCATTTCGAATGAGTTGTAAGGGATGTACATCTCCTGTTTGCCGACTAGCTTCCAGTCGTACTTATCCGGCGCCCCGTTGAACATATCGAAGTTATCCGAGGTGCGCAGACCATCCGCTGCGGTGCCAGGGCCGTCGTAGGCCACCTGCGGCGCCCGACGCACCCGGCGCTGCCCTGAGTTGTAAACCCAGGCCAGGCGTGGCTGAGCGACCTGATCGATGGTTTCATGAACCAGCAAGGTATTGCCCACTAAGCGAGAGGGGGCGGTGATGACCTGCTTGAAGTAAAACTGCACGTTGGCATCTTTAGACTCGTCAAAACCGTCGGAGAGATACCAGGGGTACATCAGCTCATCGGTTAGTTTTACCGGGGTATAGTTACCGTTGCGATGGACCGGTGCCTGCATCAGATTACGTCTGGCTGAGCCGCCACGGTAGCGGGTGATATGGTTCCAGATCACTTCCAGCCCGTTTTGCGGGATCGCAAAGGGTATGGATTCATCGTAGTTACCCAGACCGCTGTCGGTAAGCTGCGCGGTGGTGGCGTTTTTGATCGCTTTGTCGTAGATGCTTTGTGGATAAGCACCGGTACGACGGGTCGGGTAAACCGGGATCTGGTAGCTATCAGGGTAGGCTTTAAACAGCGCTAATTGTCCGGGGGAGAGCATCGCGGCGTGCTCGTTAGCGTTACTGGCTGTAATCGTTAACAGCGGTTTGTCATCGGCGAAAGGGTTGTCGCCGCGAGCCACCTTATCGGTAAGGCCTCCGGTCCAGGCTGGGATTGACCCGTCTGCATTGCCGGCTTTTTCTGCGCCGATGGGGGTTAGGGTATCGCCTAGTTTGGCAGCCTCCTCGGTGCTAACTGCCGCCAACGATGGGCCGCTTAGCAGCGTTGCCGCAGCGATAATCGCTGCGCTGAGTGCGTGCTTGTTTGCGAGTATTTTGATCATTGTTATTATCCTTACAAAATGCTTTAAAGCGTCTTTAGAACGACACACCCAGGCTCAGAGATAGGTAATCTTTGTCGGTCAGGAAGTTGTAGTCGCCGCCGAAGAAATTGGTGTAAGAGATATTGGCGGTGTACATGTTCAGGTAATCGGCACCCAGCCCGATACCGATCGCTTTGCTGCCCTCGTTAAACTGTTGTCCGGGTGAAGGTGAATTACCGTCAACATCGTGCGCCCAGGATAGCGATGGTGTCAGGTTAATCCCGGCGACGACATCGTTGTAACTCAGCGATGCTCTAGCGCGGTAACCCCAGGCAAACTTGGTGACGTAGCCATCTTCACCTGCCGCTCCAGAGCCGAATACCGTGGCACGACCGTAACGGACGTTGCCTGCGCTGGTCGCATCGGGCAGGCCATCGACATAGGTGGCGCCGACTTCGGCAGCCAAGGCTAAGCGGCTGGCACCGAGTACTCGATCGAAGAACTGGATTGCGGTGCTTTGGATCTGATACACGTCGAACTCGTCGAAACCGTTAACCAAAGAACCTGGCGTGGTTGTGCTGAGCCGTGAGGCAACGGGGCTGCCACTGGCCGGATGACCATCGGTTAAGAACGCACTAAGTAGGTCGTTGCCGTTGATCTGAATCGGAGAGTCTGGACGGTAGCTGACTTCGCCCGACAGTGCCCAGGTACCGACGCTAGTCTGGTAACTCAGGCCGAACAGCTCGAGATCTTCGGGAAACGCCACCGTGTAGGTTCCATCAAATCCAGCTGTACCCAGCCCTGGTATAGCAGGATGTGCCCCTAGGCTAGAGCGGAAGGCGCTGACGTAGGGGAGTCGGCTGTGGTAATTCATATAGTAAGCGCCGAACTCGGTATCGATATTCTCGACGTAATATCTACCAGCAAGACCAAACTGACCACTATCGTCAGGTGATTGGTCTGCAGAGCGATTTACGAAGGTACCTAAAGCCAGGTTCACTGCATCGCTCACTCCAGGTGTGTCACCTACGAAAGCCAACCGGTCACAACCGCTAGCCGCCCAGTCGGCCCCCGAGAAGTAGGTACCACAGCCATCGATCACCGTCTTCTCCCACTCCAGCTGGTAAAAACCTTCGACGGTCAGGTTATCGGTCAGACCGGCCGAGCCGAACAGCATATTGACCGGAAGTAGGCCCTCTTTGATCTCGGCGCCGGGACGTCGGAACGCCGAGACGTCGACCGGGTTGATGACGTTGATGCCGCCTTGAATGAAGGTGGACTCGCCCCAGCTAACGACCTGTTTACCCAAACGAAGGTCAATCGGGGTGTTGCCCAGCTCGAATTCGCCGTAGATATAGGCATCGAGGATTTCGGCACCGGAGAACTGTGCCAGATCGTCGAAACCGTCGTCGCTGAGCTTACCGGGGGTGTAGCTATTGATCTCGTTGCCGTGCGAGACATTTTCGTCTTTTAGCTTAAAGTCGTACCAATACTTACCCCGCACGAATGCGCCCATGTTCTTATAGCGCAGAGACAGATCATGAACGCCTTTAAAGGTCTTGGTAAAGGTATCGTGCTTATCAAAGTTCAGCGTGCCGTCATCCATGGTGTTGGAGGAGGCTGCGCCGCCGTTGCCGATCGAGTAGTAATCTTTATCGCGGCCGGCAGCACGCCAGCTAGCACCGATCGACAGTGACGAATCGAAGTTGCCTTCGACCTCGTCCCCCAGAGTGAACTCTAGAGCATGGATGGGTTGGGCGTTGAGGGTTGATAGCAGGACTGCAGCAGTTAGAGGGGCGAGCGCAAAGCTGCGCCCAAGCAACGGTACAGGCTTTTTCAAGTCCGTAGTTTTCATGATTCCACCTTCTATCTTATTTTTATGGTTATCTGTTATTGGTAGTAACGAACGGTTAGTGGCAGCGCACCTTAATTGGCGAGAACCTTTCGCTGTGCTGGGGCCATCCTATGTCAAGATCTGAATTACGAGTTATCCAAAAGCGCCAACTTGGTATCTCTTGTCGCACAAAGATTGATGTCGGTACCAATATCAATAAGTTAACACAACTACTTATATAGCCTAATATTCTGTAGTCATGCACTATCTTCGTGCCCGATTAGGAGGCTGATCGAGTAACACCGAGTATTTGTGAATACGCGCAGCGCGGAACCCTGTTGCTTTCAGGGACTAAACGGTTGGCGTTATGCATGTCAGTTCGGTTTGGAACACTTAATAATTACAATAACGTACTGGGTTGAGCTGTTATGGCTAGTCATTCTCTGTTATTCCCGCGCATCGATCTGGTGCCGCTTTATACTTTTAGCAATGTCTATCAGTGCTTCTCCTATCGTTCGGCTGTTAGCGGACGGCTGGGCAACTGCTTTGTGCTGCTGGCGTTGTGGTTGGGCTTGGCTCCGTTGGCGCAAGCGGCGATGATCGATCGAACCGAGCGCCCGGCGGCCCAAGTCGACCCTGGACGGCGTCACGCTCTAATCGATATCACCAAGGTGGGCGATCGCTTGCTGAGTGTGGGCGAGCGTGGTCGAATTTTTTTCTCTGCGGACCAGGGAACGAGTTGGAAGCAAGCTCAGGTGCCGGTATCGGTGCTGTTGACCGCTGTAGATGCGGCGTCCGACGATACCGCTTGGGCGGTGGGGCATGATGGCATTGTGATCAAGAGCGATGATCAAGGTAATAGCTGGAACAAAGTGCTCGATGGCGCGGGGATAAACCAGCTGTTGGTTGATTATTATCAGGCACTGGTTGTGACCGCCGAGGCCGACCCTGATTTTCCTGAAGATGAACTCGATGAATTGCTGTTTCGTGCCGAAGATGCCCTGCTAGCTCAACAGGACCGGGTGCTACGGACGCTGCTCGATGTAGCTTTTATCGATCAGAACCGTGGCTTTGTATTGGGAGGATACGGCCTGCTGCTGGTAACCCGCGATGGCGGCCAGAGCTGGCAGCCGATGATCGAAGAGCTTGGTAACTTAGATGGCTTTCATCTTAATGCCATCACCTTTGCTGATAGCAGCGTTTTTATCGCAGGTGAAGCAGGGGTGTTATTCAGAAGCCAGGATCTAGGCAGTAGCTGGCAGGCGTTGGATTCGCCCTACGACGGCTCGTTTTTTGGCATTCAATATTTGGGTGATCAGCACTTGGTGGCGTATGGGCTGCGCGGTAACGCTTTCGAGAGTTTGGACAATGGCGATAGTTGGCAGCAACTTTCATTACCTATCAATCGTACCTTGACCGGTTCCGCCCAGCTTAGCGATGGCACGTTGGTGCTGGTCGGAAGCTTCGGCGCGGTGTTGATCAAGCGCCCAGGGGAGACGTTTAGGGTACAAAAACTACCGATCCCTGCACCCAGTATGTCGGTCATTCCAGTGGCGAATGAGCGCGTCTTAGTTGTTGGTCTGGCGGGGATGCAAAGCATCACGCTATCGACGTCACCGATCACCGAAACCCAAGGACACTGATGATGTTGAAGTACAGCAAAGAACACGATCATCACTTGATGCATCCTCTGGAAGATTCCGAGGCCGCAGTAGAGCGACTACTGTTTGGTCATCGCCCATTATTGCTATTGATCTGTCTGGCGTTGACCGGGCTGTTTGCTTACTACGCATCGCAAATAAACATGGGGGCCAGTTTTGAAAAAATGATTCCCACCTCGCACCCGTATATCGCCAATTACCTGGATAACAAAGAGCAGTTGGCCGGGCTGGGTAATACGGTGCGGATCGCCGTGGAAACCACTCAGGGGGATATCTATACCGCCGAGTTTCAAGAAGTTTTAAAGCAGATCAGCGATGAGGTTTTTTTTATTCCTGGAGTGGACCGCTCGGGGTTGAAGTCGATCTGGATGCCCGAAGTGCGCTGGACGGAAGTCACCGAAGAGGGCTTTGTTGGCGGACCGGTGATACCGGCGGACTACGATGGCTCTGCTGGCGAGCTAGACAAGCTGCGTGACAACGTTTCCAAGTCGGGCAGCATTGGCTCGTTAGTGGCCAATAATGCCAGATCGGCAACAATTCTAGCGCCGCTGTACGATATCAACCCAGCAACCGGCGAGCCGCTGGATTACGACCAGCTATCTCGGCGATTGGAGCAGCTAGTACGTCAAAAGTACCAGTCTGATACGGTCAAGATCCATATCACGGGTTTTGCCAAGGTGGTGGGTGACCTGATCGAAGGGGCCTCGAAGGTGGTCCTGTTCTTTGCTGCTGCCATCGTGATCACACTGGTGCTGTTGTATGTCTATTCGCGCTGCTGGACCGGCACGCTGGTACCGTTAGCCTGCTCGCTAGTCGCGGTAATCTGGCAGCTCGGCCTACTGCGGATGCTGGGTTTTGAGCTAGACCCTTACTCGATGTTGGTACCGTTTTTGGTGTTTGCCATCGCCATTTCGCATGGCGTGCAGATCGTTAATAGCACGGCCATCGAGGTTGGCAAGGGGGTGGATAAATTTAGCGCCGCCCGCACAGCGTTCAAAATGTTGTACATCCCGGGGTTTATCGCCCTGTTAAGCGATGGCATCGGTTTTATCACCCTGATGGTGATCGATATAGCGGTGATTAAAGACTTGGCGATCACTGCCAGTTTGGGAATCGCTACCATCATTGTGACCAACTTGGTGCTACTGCCGATTATTCTGTCCTACACCGGTGTCCGTGCTGCGGGTGATCACTTTAATGTATTGGAAAAGCTCTGGAACGGTTTGACGATTTTTACCCGACCTGTCCCGGCAATGCTGACAGTATTGGTCGCCGCGATGTTGGTGGTATGGGGAGTGGAAGCGAGTCGTGATTTGAAGATTGGTGATCTTGATGCCGGTGCACCGGAGCTTCGCCCCGATTCGCGTTATAACCAAGATATTGCCTTTATCACGAGTAATTTTGCCACCAGTGCTGACCTGTTCGTGGTGATGGTCAAGACCGCTGATGCGGCTTGTGTCAGTTACGATACGCTGGCTCTGGTGGAAGACTTCCAGGTCATGATCGAATCGAAAGCGGGGGTACAGTCTTCGTTCTCGATGGTTGATGTCGCCAAGCGCGGTCTGGTCGGGATGAATGAGGGCAGTTTTAAGTGGGCGGAGTTGTCGCGCAACCAGTTTGTGATGAATTCGGCCACCAGTGGTAAACACGTTCCGCCTGGGATGGTGAATAGCGACTGTAATTTTATTCCGGTGGTGATCTATCTAAATGATCACAAGGCCGAGACTCTGACCCGCGTTGCAGACGCGGCGGCAGCGTTTGCCGCAGAACATAATGATGATCAGCTGCAGTTTGAACTAGCCGCGGGTAATGCGGGTATTGAAGCGGCCACTAATATGGTTATCGAGACGGCTCAATATCAGATGTTGGCCTGGGTTTACGGTGTGGTGGGGCTGCTGGTCTTTTTGACGTTTAAATCATTGAAGACCGTGATCTGTATTCTGGTGCCGTTGGCCATGACATCGGTGTTGTGCCAGGCGCTAATGGCTTACATGGGCATAGGGGTCAAGGTTGCGACGCTGCCGGTGATCGCCTTGGGGGTGGGTATCGGGGTGGATTATGGGATCTATATTTACACCAAGCTGGAGGGATATATGAAGGCTGGCGAACCCTTAACCAATGCTTATCTGCTGACATTACGCAGTACCGGTAAAGCGGTAGCATTTACCGGTGTGACGCTGGCGATCGGGGTGGGCACTTGGGCCTGGTCACCGATTAAATTTCAGGCAGACCTCGGGGTTCTATTAACTTTTATGTTTTTATGGAATATGCTTGGTGCTTTAATATTACTACCATCTATGGCAAGGCTGCTGCTTCGTCCAAGGGAACAGGGTGCGATGTAGCAGCAATTGCGGCCTGTTTGAATCAACATTAGCTTACCCGACTGGCTCGAACACTTAGCTCGCCGGAACGTGAATTTGGGATATTGTTATGAGTGAATACCGCCATCCATACCGTGATATGCAGTTCGTCATTAACGATTTGATCGGTTTTGATAATTTATGTCAGACTCTTGGTCTTGATGAGGTTAACTCAGAGCTTGCTAACGCGGTGCTTGATGAAGCAGGGCGCTTGGGTAGTGAGGTGCTGTCGCCGTTGAACCAGATAGGCGACCAGCAGCCACCGACGCTCAACGAGCAAGGCGTGCAGCAGACACCGGGTTTTGCAGAAGCCTACCAGCAGTACTTTGAGAGTGGCTGGGGATCGTTAACAGCGGCAGAAGAGTTTGGCGGCCAGGCGCTGCCGAACCTGTTGGGTACCTCGGTGATGGAGATTTGGCAGTCAGCCAATATGGCCTTCGGTTTGTGCCCGATGTTGGGGCAGGGGGCGATCGAATCGATCACCCATCACGGTAGCGAGGCGTTGCAGCAGCAGTTCTTGCCGAAGATGGTCAGCGGTGAGTGGACCGGTACCATGAACCTGACCGAACCGAGTGCCGGTTCTGATCTGGCTGCGGTTAAAACCCGGGCGGTGCCCGAAGGCGACCATTTTCTGATCACCGGGCAGAAGATCTTCATCACCTGGGGCGACCACCAGATGACCGATAATATCGTCCATCTGGTATTGGCGCGGGTGCCCGATGCACCGGCGGGTGTGAAAGGTATCTCGCTGTTTATCGTGCCTAAATTCATCCTCGATGAGCAAGGCAATCCGGCTCAGCGTAACGATGTCAAAGCGGTGTCGTTGGAGCATAAACTGGGCATTCATGGCAGCCCTACCTGCGTCATGAGTTTTGGTGACGAAGGCGGCGCTGTAGGTTATCTGGTCGGCGAGGCGAACAAAGGCCTGCCTTACATGTTCACCATGATGAACCATGCGCGCCAAGGTGTTGGTCTGCAGGGGTTGGCTATCTCTGAGCGTGCTTATCAGCATGCCGTGGAGTATGCCAAAGAGCGGCTTCAGGGAACCCAAAAAGACGGCACTCAGCTACCGATCATCAAGCACCCCGATGTGCGTCGGATGCTGATGCAGATGCGGGCCTCGATCGAAGCGATGCGAGCCTTGTCTTATGTCGCCTCGGCCGAGATTGATCAGGCTCGCCATCTGTCTGACCCCGAGCAGGCCAGCCTGCATCAGGGGCGAGTAGAGCTGTTGACGCCTATCGTCAAAGGCTGGATCACCGAGCTGGCACAGGAGGTTACAAGCCTTGGGGTTCAGGTTCATGGGGGGATGGGCTATATCGAAGAAACCGGCGCTGCCCAGCATTATCGCGACGCTCGAATTCTACCCATCTATGAAGGTACTACCGGTATTCAAGCACTGGACCTGGTCGGCCGTAAGAATCTGTTCAACGGCGGCCAATGGATGACCCAATTGCTGGACGAAATGGATGCGACCTTGACCGATGCAGATGCTATGGGCGAGTCATTGACAGTCGTCGCCGAAGGTCTGCGTAAGGCTTTAAGCGATGGTCGAGCGGCACAGCAGTGGTTGTTGGACAATGGCCCCAATGACCGTAATGTTCCGGGCAGTGTCAGTGTCAGCTTTATGATGCTGTTTGGCTATTTAAGCGGTGGCTGGCTGATGGCGCGCAGTGCGATGCAGGCTAAGGCGATGCTTGAGGCCGGTAGCGGCGAAGCAGCATTTCTTAATGCCAAGCTGATTACCGTTCGGTTTTATTGCGAGCAGTTACTGCCACGGACAGGGGCTTGTTTGGCTGCGATTCGTTCGGGTAGCGCTACAACAATGGCACTGGCTGAAGATCAGTTCTGATCGGGCGTCAACGTCGGGTCGAAAAAGGCAGCCCTTGAGCTGCCTTTTTTATTTCCGATAAAATTGATATCGAAGGTTGAGGCGTTTTAAACGACGCCATCGATAAGGTGCTGGCGGCGTATCGCATCGACCTCTTCGGGGTGCTGCAAGAAGATATCAGCACAGACCGGATCGAGCTTTTTCTCGCGCATGGATTGGATAATCTCTAGTGCATGGTCGGTGGGAATTGGTTTTTTGTAAGGGCGCTCGGTGGTGATTGCATCGAATGCATCGCAGGCGGCAATAATGCGCGCGGCTATCGGTATTTGATCGCCTGCCAAGCCGTGCGGATAGCCGCTTCCATCCCAGTTTTCATGGTGAAGTTCGACGATGTTTCGTAGCATTTCGATATGATCAAGGCTGTCTAATGCATGGTTGTTGATCAGGTCGTCGATGATCTTTCGGCCACTGGTAGTATGGCTTTTCATGATCTCGAACTCATCGTGCATCAGCTTGCCTGGTTTTAATAAAATATGATCAGGAATGCTGATTTTTCCAATGTCGTGCAGTGAGGAGAATAGCACCAGATGCGAGCTAAACTCATCGCTAAAATTGAGTTTAGGGCCAAGTACTTTGCTAGCGAAGCGGCTGTAGTCGGCCATCCTGCGCAGGTGTTCTCCGGTTTCAGGATCTCGTTCGTGGGTCACCGATACCGCTGTTTTCATTGTCGCTTGTAGGGTACGCATCTGCGAGCGTTCTTGGCTGACCAGCAAGGAGATGGCAAATGCGGCTATCTCGAGTTGTGGGATTAAATGGTGGCTGAAATCATCGACCTGGCTTGAGTTGAAAAATATAAATCCGAGTAATTGATCCTCTATACGAATAGGTAGGGTAAAGCTGGATAGGTAGCCGGCATTAAGCAGCGCGCGGGTATGCGTTTTGGGGCTGTCGGTCAGCTTGCGCATATCGTTGATGATTCGAGACTGACCCGAGCGGGCCATTTGTTGTAACGATGGACTTTGTTGAAGAGAGAAACTGTAGCGTAGCAGCGGGCTATCGATGTCACTGCTGTATGCATAGGTGCTGAGTAGGTCTGATTCGGCATCGTAGAGAGCCACTGCGATGCGGGTTAAATTGGGCTGCAAGGTTCTTACAGCTTGGTGCAGTTCCCGGATGCGTTGGGACAGTTTTGTCATCGACTACTCTCGAATTGTCACCTGTATTATAGGGGCATTCGTACATTCCCTAGCTAAGGATAGACTATACCAGTCAATCAGTTAGTCATCTTCGAAACGCAAAATATTTGATCAATATGTTGCCCCATTTAGCCGCCTCCTATACTTCACTGTAATTGTCGTATTGGTGCGGGAGGTTGAGGTGAGGATAACGGTAAAGCTCGGATTGGGAGTGCTGTTGAGTGCAATGTTGTCATCCGGAACTCTGCGCGCTGAGTCATGCTCGGGACTCGGGGTTGAAATTCTATCGCCTCTGTCACCCAAAGCACATTCTGCATTGTGCGACTCGGTAGCGGCGACGTTAATATTTCTCAAACCATTGCAGCTCGTTGTAACCAAAACGCTATACATAGAGGTGGTTCAGCGACCGCTGGTGGAACAGGGGCATGCCATCTTTGGCAGTTATGATGCCGTAACCGATCGCATTACAGTGATGTCGCAGGCTGCGATTATGGAACAGGACACCTCGGCGCTGATGTATGGTCAACCCTTTGAGAGCGATCATTATCGAGGGGTTATTGCCCACGAAGTGACCCATGCCGTGGTTCAACAATACGTGGCGGATCTGAATCACACTGCCCAGGAGTATCTTGCCCATGCTGCTCAGTTAGCGGTGTTGCCAGAATCGCGTCGGCGACAAATTATAGGCTTTGCCGATGTCGACCCTTGGCGGCGTGATGATGTTATCAGTGATATCTATATGGCGATGGCGCTGACCAAATTTGCGGTTAAATGTTATCTGCACCTGACCGAACACCTGCAACCGGTGCAGCTCGTACAGATGTTGTTGGCATCAAAATGGCGTTTTGTTGTGGTGGTGATCTAAGGAGGCGAAGATGTTTCATTTACGCAGGGCGACGCCCGCCGACGCCGCCGACTTGGCACTGTTGATAGACCTGGCCGGGGAAGGCTTGCCGCATTACCTCTGGTCGCTGCAGTGTGAGCCAGGTGGGGAGCCTATCTTGATCGGTGTTGAGCGAGCAGGTCGAGCAAGCGGTGGTTTTAGTTACAACAATGCCCATGTTGTTGAAATTGATCATCAGCTGGCCGGAATGTTGTTGGGGTATCGATTGGACGACCCCGAACCCCTAGCAGGGTTGGAGCAATCCCCTGCGCAGGTTAGGCCGTTGCTGGAGCTCGAAGCCGAAGTGCCGGGAAGCTGGTATATCAACGCCATTGCTACCGGAGAGTCTTTTCGGGGTTGCGGGGTGGCCACCGAATTGATGGCACTCGCTGATCAGCTAGGGCGGCAGAGTGGCGCCACCGAGTTAAGTCTGATCGTTGCCAGTGACAATGCTACCGCGATGAGGTTATACCGTCAGTTGGGTTTTCAGCCGCAAGCTCGTCGGGCGCTGCAGGTTTGGCTCGGCTGTGCGCATGACGGAGACTGGGTGTTGATGACCAAACGACTGGGTTTACCTGAGTAGCGCCGGCCAGTCGAATCTGAAAATATGATGATTAGGTTGGCCACCTTTTTCATAGATGGGCTTAGAACGACCTACCAGGCCTAATCGTTAACGCCTCGCTTGCCCAAAAAAACCTCCCAAGGCTTGCGCTAAGCTGTCGCTGCGATCGGGGTTGCGTAATCCGTCCATGACGTGAGGACGCATGCCGGGAATAAAGACCAGGTCAGCGATGAGTCGGTTAAAGCAGTCTTGTCCGGCAGGGTTGCGTGATAGGGCTTCAAGAAAAAGATGACACAATTCAGGGGTTGTTAGATCCTGCCAGCAGCGGCTAGCGATGGCTGCCAAGACTTCGACTTCAACCCCATAGCGAGACGTTAAAGCTGCGTCCAGTGCCTGCTGTCGTTGCTCATCGCTGTGGCTTTGAGATAGCCCACGAAGCAGCGCTGCAATAGTATTGGGGCTGCAGTTATCGGTCTCCAGTTCACGGTGCAAGCGTCTCGATAACGCCTGACTTAGCGTGCTGCTGGGTACCTGGTGCTCAAGTTGAGCGCTGAGCGCATCCAGTGGTTGCAGTGGCAACTGTTCGATGGCGCGGCAGAGCACCGCCTCATTACTGTTTTGATCTAAACGGCAGCAGACATCGGCAATGCCTTGCAGTCCTAATGCTTGCCAGTCGTCGTAACCCCGTAAACCGGATAAGTAGTCGCGGCTTGGCTGGTAAAATGAGGAGGGAGGCTGGCGTAAAATCAACCCGGCTTTGGCATGAAATGCGGCCATCTTCTCTGGGTCGGGGGTGAAGGCAAAGGGGTTGTCTTTGAGCGGGTCCTGCTCGGCTGATTTGTCTAACAGTTGATTACCGACACAGCGCGCCAGTCTGCGCAGGAAGTCATCGCGGGCAGCCTGGACCAGCAGACCCTGTTCATCCAGCGGCAGCTTTAGGAACCAGATGACCTGCTGTTCGGTTTGTTTTGGATTCCACAGTAATACCCCGATCCAAGCTTGTTGCATATAGGGTAGCGGGTAGGGGGTGCGGCCAAGTTCAAAGCTGTGAAAACTATCACTGCTGAGCTTGGAGACACGACGACCCATATCAAATAGGCGAAAGCTGACATTGGTCGAACGGATGAATTCGGTCAGGGTCTGAAGTGGTTGCATGGCTCTAGGCTGTCGAAAAGGTGGTTGGGTCGCGGCAGTTGAACCGCTAAACTGGTGCGCATTCTAACACCGATTAGTCGTTTCCGAGGCACTCTACTTTGGCCGAGCAGCAAACCGCAGCAACATCTTCTCCACTGGTTACGGTCGACTCGGTCTCTTGTTGGTATCTGTATATTGTCGAAACCGTTAAGGGGAAGTTGTATACCGGCATTACCACCGATGTCACCAGGCGGCTTCAACAACATCAAAGTGGCCGGGGAGGCGCTAAGTTTTTTCGCTCTGATCCGCCTAAGCGGTTGCGAATGCGGCTGGTTTTCAACGACCGTGCCAGTGCGTCAAAAGAGGAATATCGAATAAAACAGCTCAGTCGCCAGCAAAAAATAGAGTTAATTAAGCTAAACCCGTTAGATATTGAGCTGGATCTATAGATTATGGCTTAGTCATCTTTATAATCTGGCTATTAAAAATGAAAGGGGTTCAGGCTTGCAGAAGTCGTTATTTGCGTTGATGCAGTCGATGATGGGTAGCTTAAGAGATTTAGCGCCGATCATTGTCGTCATCGCTTTTTTCCAGTTGGTGGTATTGCAGCAGCCGTTACCAGATCTGATCGGTGTGATGACCGGTGTGGTGTTTGTGGTGCTGGGACTGACCTTTTTTATCTACGGACTCGAGATGGGCTTGTTCCCCATTGGCGAGTCGATGGCCCATGCATTTGCCCGTAAAGGCAGCGTAAGTTGGCTGATCACCTTTGCCTTTGCGTTGGGGTTCGGTACCACGGTAGCCGAGCCTGCACTCATTGCGGTCGCCGCCGAGGCCGCCCAGGTTGCGGCTACTGGCGGCATGATCGAAAACAACCCCGATGCCCGCTCCGTCTACGCCAACGGCCTGCGTTTTACCGTCGCACTGTCGGTGGGGTTGGCTATTGTGTTGGGTGTGTTACGGATTCTAAAGGGCTGGTCGATTCAGTACATGATCATGGGTGGCTATATGCTCGTTGTGATCATGACTGGGTTGGCTCCGCAGTGGATTATCGGTATCGCTTACGATTCGGGTGGTGTCACCACCTCGACCATCACCGTTCCGTTGGTGACCGCATTGGGCGTTGGGTTGGCCTCGTCGATTGAAGGGCGTAATCCGATGATTGACGGCTTTGGTTTGATTGCCTTTGCATCGCTCACGCCGATGATTTTTGTGATGGCTTACGGGATGATCGTGTAATGGAACTGTTAGAGAGTCTGTTCTCGATCCTGTTCTCCACCATCAAAGACGTGATCCCGATTGCGGCGATAATTTTTGGTTTTCAGATCTTTGTTATCCGTCGGCCGATTCCAAATTTGCGCCGCGTACTGTTTGGTTTCGGCTACGTCATCGTCGGCTTGGCCTTCTTTTTGTTGGGGTTGGAAAAAGCACTGTTCCCGCTAGGAAGGTTGATGGCCGAGCAGTTGACCAATCCTGAGTTTATTCGCCAGGGACTGAGCAGCGCCTCCGATGTGTTGCACTGGGACGATTATTACTGGGTCTATATCTTTGCTTTTTCCATCGGCGCTAGTACCACTATTGCCGAGCCCTCGCTGATTGCGGTGGCGATCAAGGCTAATGAGGTTTCGGGTGGCACCATTGGTGTTTGGGGGTTGCGTCTGGCCGTGGCATTGGGTGTGGCGATCGGCATTGCGCTGGGCACATACCGGATTGTGAGTGGCGTGCCGATCCATTATTTCATCATTACCGGTTATGTTTTCGTGGTCATTCAGACTTTCTTCGCACCCAAGCTTATCGTTCCCCTTGCCTATGATTCGGGTGGTGTGACCACCTCAACGGTTACCGTACCGCTGGTGGCTGCGTTGGGGCTGGGCCTGGCCGAAACGGTACCGGGGCGCAGTGCTTTGCTGGACGGCTTTGGTTTGATCGCCTTTGCCAGTTTGTTTCCGATGATTACCGTGATGGGCTATGCCCAGATTACCGAATTTAAAGAAAAACGAGCCCGTGTGCGACGCGAGAAGCAGCGCGCTCTGGATGAATTATGACCGCATTGGGGGATAACCTATGCATTTTAAACTGATCCTTGCCTTTGTTGAGGATACGGAAACCAAGTCGGTCATGGAGGCGGCTCGCGAGGCGGGCGCCACCGGCGCGACGGTGATCAATAATGCCCGGGGTGAGGGGTTGAACAAAACCAAAACCTTTATGGGGCTATCGCTGGAATCGCAGCGTGATGTGATCATCTTTATTGTTGAGGAGCATCTAAGTCGCCACATATTGGAGACGATCTCCGAGGTGGGGTGTTTTGATACCAAGCCGGGGACCGGCATTGCGGTGCAACTGGATGTGGAAGATGCGGTCGGTGTCGCACATCAGGTGAAAGAACTGTCTGGAATGATTGAGGATTCGCTATGAGCGATAAGAAGATTGTACGTGCCAAAGACGTGATGAAGTCAGACTTTGCCGAAGTCGACGGCCTGATGACTGTTGCCCAAGCGATGGATGTAGCTCGTCAGAGTCGTACCCGGGTTCTTATCGTCAAAAAGCGTGATCAAGACGATGAGTACGGTTTGGTGTTGTTATCTGATATCGCCAAGCAGGTTATCGCGTTGGATCGCTCTCCAGAGCGCGTCAATGTCTACGAGATCATGGCCAAGCCGGTGATCGGCGTGTCGACCGAGATGGACGTGCGTTACTGCGCTCGCCTGTTTGATAACGTAGGTATCTCTTTGGCACCGGTGATGGAAAACGGTATTGTGAAAGGGATTGTAAGCTATAACGATATCGTACTGGATGGCTTGGTCGCTGAGCGGGCGGGGGGCTAGTAATCCCGTTCGTATCTGTGTTTGTCAGGGCGTTGGCGCTCAGCTTAATGCCTTGTCAAATGCTTCTATCGCTTTCAGCAGTGCGCTGCAGTCCTGCACCAATCCGTTAAAACTCTCCTCTGCGATAGGCAGAATCTGGCAGTTACCCGGCAAAGGCCGTCTTGCATCAAGCAAAGCTTTCATCCTGGGTATACAGATCCATTGCAGCCATTCATTCAGCATCAGGGTGTCAACGCTGAACGGTTCAATACTCTGCAGTGCTTCGGGTGGAGGGGGCATAGAGGTCCACAGATCCTGCTGACGGAGTTCTGATTCGATCTCTGTCAGCAAGATAGCAACCTGTCGATGCTGATCCATTAGCCCCTGCGAGCGGCTTTGAGCGTGTCGGCGATTAAGAAAGCCAGCTCCAGTGCTTGGTCGGCGTTAAGGCGTGGATCGCAGTAAGTATTATAGCGATCGGCCAGCTTCTCCTCGGTAATCTGGTACGCACCACCGATGCATTCGGTAACGTTTTGGCCGGTCATCTCGAAGTGAACGCCACCAGCACAGGTGCCCTCAGCGCGGTGAACTTCAAAGAAGCCCTTCATCTCTTTCAAGATACTATCGACGGCACGGGTCTTGAAGCCGGTAGAGGCTTTGATGGTATTGCCGTGCATTGGATCACAGCTCCACAACACTTTACGGCCTTCGTTGGCGACCGCGCGTACCAGTGGCGACAGTTTCTCTTCGACTTGCTCTGCGCCCATCCGAGAAATCAGGTTGAGTCGACCCGGCTCGTTGTTGGGGTTGAGCACTTCGACCAGACGCAGTAGCTCATCGCTGCTGATACTCGGGCCAACCTTAACGCCGATCGGATTATGGATGCCGCGCATGAATTCGATATGGGCACCGTCAAGCTGGCGAGTACGGTCACCGATCCACAGCATGTGCGCCGAGCAGTCGTACCAGTTGTTGGTCAGGCTGTCGCGCCGAGTCAGTGCCTGCTCGTAGTTGAGCAGCAGTGCTTCGTGCGAGGTGTAAAGCGAGGTTTCGTGGATCTGCGGGGTGTTGGCGCCGCTGATGCCGCAGGCTTTCATAAATGACAAAGCTTGATCAATCTGACTGGCCAGGTCCTGGTATTTCTCACCTAGCGGGCTCTTTGCAACGAAGCTCTGATTCCATTCGTGAACCTGGCGTAGGTCGGCAAATCCACCCTGGGCGAACGCGCGCAGCAGGTTTTGGGTGGCGGCAGCCTGGTTGTAGGCTTGCAGTAGTCGTTGTGGGTCGGGCGACCGGGATTCGCTGGTGAAGGCGATATCGTTAACGATATCTCCGCGATAGCTGGGCAGTTCTTGTCCATCGATGCTTTCGGTATCGGCCGAACGTGGCTTGGCAAATTGACCCGCCATACGACCGACTTTGACCACTGGGCAGCTGCCAGCAAAGGTCAATACCACCGCCATCTGTAGCAGCACCTTGAAGGTGTCACGGATGTTGTCGGCGTGAAACTCGGCAAAACTCTCGGCGCAATCCCCGCCTTGCAGTAAAAAAGCACGACCTTCGGTGGCTTCTGCAAGCTGATGGCGCAGCGCCCGCACTTCACCTGCAAACACAAGCGGTGGGCGGCTGGCGAGCGTATCTTCAACGCTCGCCAAAGCGTGGCTATCGGTGTAGTTGGGTTGTTGCAGGATTGGCTTGGTGCGCCAGCTTTCGGGAGTCCAGAGTTCCATGTTCAGGCCTTATCAAACGGTGCATCTGTCGTTGCGCTTAACGACTATGTGCAAGAAAAAACAGGGCGTAAGTGTACGCCCTGAATAAAGCCATGACTAGGGACTGAGGTGCTAACCTGGAACGGGCTAGTTTTTCGCTGTGGCGCGAATACCTTGCAGGGTTTTAAAAGAGGTGTCGCGCGCGGTGTCGAGGAAGTCACGCATAAATTCGGCGTCTTTTTGATCTTCGCGAATGGCGATGTAAAGCGTCGACCAAACGCCTTTGTTGCCCAGTTGGCGGGCGGTAACGTATTTGCGTTCGAGATACTCGCTTAACGCCCAGTTGGGCAGTGCGCAGACGCCGCGCCCACTGGCTACCAGTTGCATCATCATCACGGTCATTTCGGCGGTTCTAATAGGAGGTTCGATGTCGGCAGGGTCCAAGAAACGGGTAAAGACGTCGAGTCGATTGCGATCAACCGGGTAGCAGATCAGCGTCTCCTGCTCCATGTCTTGTGGGTCTATATGGGACTTGCGTGACAGAGGGTGCTGGTTGGCTACTGCCAATAAAATCTCGTATGCGAACAGCGGTTCGTACAAAATGCCGTTGATCGGTTGTGGATCGGAGGTGATGACCAGATCGAGCTCACCGCGGGCTAACGCAGGGAGAGGGGAGAAGTTAAAACCGCTGGCCATATCCATTTCGACTTCGGGCCAGTTTTCTCGAAACCTATCGATGGTCGGCATCAGCCACTGAAAGCAGCTATGACACTCTATCGACATATTCAGTCGACCGGTTTCGCCACCCGCCAGCCGAGCAATATCACGCTCTGCGTTACGAATCATCGGCAGTGCATCGTCGGCCAGTGCCAACAAACGTTGCCCTGCGCTGGTAAAACAGATCGGTTTGGTTTTACGGATAAATAACGAACAGTTGAGACGCTCTTCGAGATCTTTTATCTGATGTGATAGCGCCGACTGGGTCAGAAAAACCCGCTCGGCGGCTTCGACTAGGCTTCCGGTGTCCCGCAGTGCGGATAGCGTTTTGAGGTGCCTCAGTTCGACCATGCTTGCGCCTCTAACAGTTATTGCCATTGGTGATGGACCACCAATGGCTATGAGCGAAATTCAAGTATAGTACGGCTGTGCGGTGTTGGGGAAAACCGCGGCTGGTGGGCGTTTGGTTTACTTAGCGCCGAAGACCAAAAATTCCATCAATGCTTTTTGAGCGTGCAAGCGGTTCTCAGCCTGATCGAACACCACCGAGCGAGGGTCATCGAGCATGTCGATACTGACCTCTTCGCCGCGATGAGCGGGAAGGCAGTGTAGGAACAATGCATCAGGGTTGGCTTTATCCATCAATGCTGGGCTGACTTGGTAGTCTGCAAAGCTTTTCTCGCGGGCAGCTTGTTCCTGCTCTTGGCCCATTGAGGCCCAAACATCGGTGGTAACCAGGTCAGAACCGGTAACCGCGTCGGCAGGGTCGCGGATGATGTTAACGCGATCTGCGTGTTGCTCGACCAGAGCTTGCGGCGGCTCATAGCCTTCGGGGCAGGCGATATTGAGTTTAAAATCAAACTGCGCTGCAGCATTGATGTAGGAGTTACACATGTTGTTGCCATCGCCGACCCAGGTTACGGTCTTGCCCTGAATCGAGCCTCTGTGCTCGACGTAGGTCTGCACATCAGCCAGCAGTTGGCAGGGGTGATAATCATCGGTCAGTGCGTTGATGACTGGAACCTTGGAGTACTCGGCAAAGCGCTGAAGCTGTTGGTGATCGAAGGTGCGGATCATGATGATATCGACCATCCGAGAGATCACTCTGGCACTGTCTTCAATCGGTTCACCTCGGCCCAGCTGAGTGTCGCGAGGCGACAGGAAGATGGCGCTTCCGCCGAATTGCGTCATGCCCGCTTCAAATGATACGCGGGTCCGAGTCGAGGATTTCTCAAAAATCATCCCCAAAACTTGGCTCTTAAATGGCTCGTAGATCTCTTTGTTATTACGGATCGCTTTAAGCTGGATTGCACGGGCGATCAGTCCTGTGAGCTCTTTTGGAGAGAGGTCTTTGAGAGTCAGAAAATGTCTTGGTTGGTCCATCATAAAAAAATACCTTACGCCCCCTTGTCATGACAAAGGGAAAATCCTATTTGGGGTTAAGTTCCTGCCGCAGCTGAGCAGGTTGAATGGTGTTGGATTTATTCGTCTGAGACGAGAATCTTAATCAATTTAGAGATGACTCCGACGATCAGACTTGCTTCGTTATCAGTCAGCGTCAAGGGAGGCAGTAAGCGAACTATCCTACCTTCTCCGGTGACGTTGATCAAAATCCCTTTAACCTTAGCCAGAACGGTCAGCTCGGTGCAAGGCTGGTCAAGCTCAATGCCGATCATCAGGCCTTTACCACGAATATCGCGAATATAGCCGGCACCGTCGAACTCTTGCTTAAAGGCATCGCGCATCCAGTCGCCCAGCTCGGCCGCGCGTCCGCATAGATTCTCGGTTTCGATGGTGTCAATGACGGCTAGTGCTGCGGCACAGGCTAGCGGGTTGCCGCCGAAGGTCGAACCGTGGTTGCCGGGTTGGATCACCTCGGCAGCAGGGCCTCGAGCCAGACAAGCTCCGATAGGTACGCCGTTACCGAGCCCTTTGGCGGTGGTCACTACGTCAGGCAGGATGTTGTGTTGCTGATAGGCAAAGTAGCTGCCGGTACGACCGTTGCCGGTTTGGACTTCGTCTAGCATCAGCAACCAACCCTGCTGATCACAGACCTGCCGAAGCTGATTCAGGTAGTCGTCGCTGGGAACCTGGACGCCGCTTTCACCTTGGATTGGCTCGACCAGAATGGCCACGACATCGGTGTTATTCTTGGCGATGGCCTGGATTGCACTGATATCGTCAAACGGGGCGCGAATAAAGCCCGCAACCAGCGGCTCGAACCCCGCTTGGGCCTTGCGGCTGCCGGTTGCAGTCAGGGTAGCCAGGGTGCGGCCGTGAAATGATTGCTCCATCACGATAATTGATGGGGAGCTAATGCCGCGTTTATGGCCGTAGAGGCGGGCCAGTTTAATGGCCGCCTCGTTAGCTTCGGCGCCCGAGTTGCAGAAGAAAGCATTATCCATCCCAGATAGCGCAGTAAGTTTTTCTGCTAGCTGAGTTTGAAGCGGAATCGTATAAAGGTTGGAGGTATGGATCAGTTTAGCGGCTTGCTCGGTAATGGCTTGGGTAACCTTTGGATGGGCGTGACCGAGTCCGCAGACTGCAATGCCGCTCAAAGCATCGAGAAATTTATTTCCCTGCTGATCGTACAGCCATGACCCCTCTCCACGATCAAACGCGACTGAAAGTCTGGCGTAATTATCCATCAGCGGCTTAGTAGCCATATTTGTAACTCCCATACAACCGGTTAAGGGGGGCGATCTGTGCGAAAAAAAAGGGCTAATTCTAACTGTGAGATCCACGACAGGCAAACGCCGTCAATAGTTGTCAAACAGGTGTTAATTCAGGCAAGCTAATTGAGAAATCTAATTTCGGGTTCAGTATAGACACGGGATGTATCGTCCTGCCAATTTGAAAAAAAATCGATGATATAGCCTGACAAAAACACTCGGGTTTGGATATAATCCTGATATTCGAAGTCGGGGCGGTCTTTCAGAGATGATGGGGCTGTTCCGCTGCCGCTTCTAACCATCCAATAGGTGAACGAATGACCACTGTTGTCGATACCATTAAAGAGCAAATTGAATCTAACACTATCCTGCTTTATATGAAGGGTACGCCTAAGTTTCCTCAGTGTGGCTTTTCTTCTCAAACCGTAGAGGCGGTGATGGGATGCGGCGAGCGCTTTGCTTTCGTCAATATTTTGGAAAACCCGGATATCCGGGCCGAACTACCCAAGTACGCTAACTGGCCGACATTTCCACAGTTGTGGGTTGAGGGTGAGCTGGTTGGTGGTTGTGACTTCGTTGTGGAGATGGCTCAGAACGGCGAACTGGAAACCTTAATTAAAGCTGCCGCTGCAAAGGTTGAGCAGAGCGAATAATTCAGATTTTTATCCGTCTCCCCGTGCTGTTTCTGGACAGCGCGGAGGGACTTGTCTATATACATTCAACTTGATGATATTTGGAGAGATGAATAATGAGTGTACTCGTAGGAAAGGAAGCACCCGATTTTACCGTTCCAGCAGTGCTGGGTGATGGTTCTATTGTTGGTGAATTTAATCTCAAGGAAGCGATCAAGGGTAAGTACGGCTTGGTGTTCTTTTATCCGTTGGATTTCACCTTTGTCTGCCCATCAGAGCTGATTGCGCTGGATCACCGTGTTGAAGCCTTTGAAGAGCGTAATGTTGAAGTGATTGCGGTATCGATCGATTCTCACTTTACTCACAATGCATGGCGTAATACTCCGATCAATCAAGGTGGTATCGGAGCGGTCAAATACACCATGGCTGCCGATATGAACCATGATATCTGCAAGGCTTATGATGTTGAGTCGGCTGGTGGCGTGGCGTTCCGTGGCGCTTTCTTGATCGATGATAAGGGTGTGGTTCGTTCGCAGATCGTTAACGATCTACCGCTGGGTCGTAATATGGAAGAGTTGTTGCGTCTGGTTGACGCGCTGCAGTTCCACGAAGAGCATGGCGAAGTCTGCCCGGCCGGTTGGCAGAAAGGCGACAAGGGTATGAACGCTTCTCCAGACGGTGTGGCGCAATATCTAAGCGATAACGCCGACAAACTGTAAGGCTTTAGCGTCTAAATAAAAAGCCCGCAATTGCGGGCTTTTTTGTGTCTTGAATATCTTGTACGCAAGTTTCTTGGTGATCAGTCGTGGTGCTGCTGATCTCTGATAACCATATCCCAGCCACCGAGCTCTTTCCAGCGGTTAACAATCAGGCTGAACAGTTCGGCCGTGCGTTCGGTATCATAAGCGGCCGAGTGGGCCTGGCGATTGTCAAAATCGATATTGGCCACTTCACACGCACGCGCTAATACCGTTTGACCAAAGGCCAGGCCGGCTAGGGTGGCGGTATCGAAGCAGGAAAAGGGGTGGAACGGGTTGCGCTTGATTCCAGTCCGCTCACAGGCTGCGTTGATAAAGCTCAGATCAAATGAAGCATTGTGGCCGACCAGGATGGCGCGTTTGCAGCCGTGTGCTTTGATCGCTTTGCGTACCGGTTTGAAGATTCGTTCGAGTGCGACCATTTCATCTTCGGCTTGGCGTAGCGGACTAAAGGGGTCGATGCCGGTAAACTCCAGTGCCGCTTTTTCCAAGTTGGCCCCTTCAAACGGTGCAACATTGCATTCGATTGTTTGATCAGAGACTAGCTGACCATCATCATCCATGGTTAACAGCGAAGCTGCCACCTCAAGCAATGCATCGGTTTTAGGGTTGAAGCCCGCGGTTTCGACATCGATTACGACCGGTAGGTAACCGCGAAAACGCTCGGACATCAGTTGAGCGATGGGGGATAGGTGATTGGACACTACAGGTTCCTTGTTAGGAAAGAATTAAGCACTGACTACTTGCCAGTTGATGATCTCTCCGGCGCGCAGCGGGACGATCGGCTGGTCGCCAAAGTCGAGCTGTGATTGCTGGGTCCAAGATCGCTTCTCGAGCACGATAGTATCCGAGTGGCGGGGTAGACCATAGAAATCGGGGCCATTGAATGAGGCAAACGCTTCGAGTTTGTCCAGTGCGCCCATGGTTTCAAAAGCTTCGGCGTAGAGTTCGATAGCTGAAGTTGCGCTGTAACAGCCGGCGCAACCACAGGCGTTTTCCTTGGCCGATTGAGCGTGAGGGGCTGAATCGGTACCGAGGAAGAACTTCTGGCTACCCGAGGTGGCGGCTTCCAGCAGTGCTTGTTGGTGGATGTTGCGTTTTAGGATGGGCAGGCAGTATAGGTGAGGCTTGATGCCGCCGACCAACATATCGTTACGGTTGTAGAGTAGATGCTGCGGAGTGATCGTGGCTGCCAAGTTGCTGGCTGCGCCGGTGACAAATTGGGCGGCATCGCGGGTGGTGATATGCTCCATTACCACTTTGAGCTGGGGGAAGCGTTCGACAATCGGCTGTAGCTGACGTTCGATAAAGAGCTTTTCGCGTTCAAATATATCGATGTCGGCATGGGTGACTTCACCATGGACCAGCAGTGGTAAGCCTATCTCTTCCATCGTGGCGAGTGCGTCGTAGATGTTCTCCAGTGCAGTAACGCCTGCATCGGAGTTGGTGGTTGCCCCTGCCGGATACAGTTTGACCGCAAACACCTGACCCGATTGTTGAGCTGTTATGAGCTCGTCGCTAGTGGTGGTGTCGGTCAAGTACAGCGTCATTAATGGATCAAAACCCCGGGTGGCCGGCATGTTGGCCAGGATCCGCTGCTGGTAGGCAAGCGCTTGTTCGGTGGTGGTGACCGGCGGGATCAGATTCGGCATCACTATGGCGCGGCCGAAATAGCGGGCCATGTCCGCAACGGTGTTTTTAAGTACTGCGCCATCGCGCAGGTGAACATGCCAGTCGTCGGGGCGGGTGATTTCGACACGTTGCATGGAGATC
>JBALWS010000044.1:0-31033 GCA_036960405.1 Halopseudomonas sp.
CTGTCAGGTTTGCGAGCCAGTTTGGATCGATAAACGAAGCGGTGATCCCTTTGATTTTTTCGATCCGTTCGATGTCATCGGACGGCACTTCACTGTTGAAACGCGGGATGCTAAGGGCCGTTTGCCAAATATCAGCTTCGATACTGAGCAGGGGTAAGCCGGTGGCAATCGCATCATGGCAGAGTTTGAGCACTGCCGGATCGGGTTTGGTGCCGCCGGTTAGAACCAGTGCTGCCAAGTCGATACCGTTTAGCGCGGCCAGGCAGACGGCCATGATGATGTCATCACGGTCTCCAGGAGCGAAGACCAGCGTACCTGGGGTTAACTCGTTGACGATATGTTTGACGGTCTGAGCACAAAGGGTGATTCGGTGAACCCGACGGCTATCGATCTGACCGTGGCTGATCACCTCTGCATTGAGAAATTGGCACATGTCGCTAACCCTAGGAGCCATCATTCGCTCACGCCAGGGGATACAAGCCAGTAACTTAAAGCCGTCGTTAAACAGCGTGGCGTTCTGCAGAATCTGATCCTGATTCAGGTTGTGGCTGACCGCACTGGTAGGCAGTGCATCGACACAGAGTTTGCCGTCCTTGTCTAATGGTGCACCGAGCATGTTGAGGATACAGCCAACTACCTTGGGATTGGTGATGCCGCCGTAAGCTCGAGCGGTGATATCGATATGATCTTGGAACTCTTCTAGGGTGTCGTTGCCAGGCGCCGCCACCAGAATAACCTCGGCATCCAAAGCTTTGGCGACTTCTTGATTAATACGGGTTGCGTAGGGTTGGGAGCGGGTCGGAACCATCCCTTCGATAATGACGATCTCCTCATCACCGGCCCGATTGCTTTCGTAGCGTTTGACCAGCTCTTCCAGCACCTCGTCACCGCGATCGGTTCTGACAAAATGTTCGACCTTACGAATGCTCATCGGCTCGGCAATATCATGCAGGCACGAGCTGCGCAGGATCTCGACAGAACTGTCTCTGCTGGTATCGCCATCGGCATTCTGGGCGATAGGTTTGAAGAAGTGGACTTTGATTCCCTGGCGCTCAAGGGCATGAAAAACGCCGAGTACGGCGGTGGTCAGGCCGGTTCCTTGGCCGGTGGGAACCAGCATCAGTGCATGTGTCAAAACTCTACCTCAGTGTTAGACGACTGGTGATGTTGACAGTGCCTGCCTGAGAGCGTTGAGCGATTGCGGGCAGTTGCCAAATCGGAGCGTCATGATGACTCAAAAAAGTGATGATTTTACCGTAGCGGGGCGGCAACTAATACAAAAATGTTGCGGTGCGATAAGGCGAGAGCGGGATAGAGGTGAAGCGCGACGATCAAGCCGTCGCGCGTCGGGCCGGTTCTAGTTCGCAGACTGGCTCAGGGTTTCGACCACGCTATTGATTTTGTCATCCATGGTTTGGTGACGGTCGGTGCGGGTACCGACTCGCATTGTACTGGTAATACGAGGCGCCCCCATCGCGTGTACGGTTTCATGGCATCGTTTTACCGCGGCAAATACCGCCTCCCACTCACCTTCAATATTGGTTCCGTACGCGTGCATGCGGTGTTCTAACCCCGCTTCTTCGAGGATTGTTTGGCAGGCTGCAACGTAGCTGGATACGGAAACCCCAACGCCGAGTGGGACAACACATAGATCGATCATGACATGCATAGTGGACGCCTTCTCAATTATCGGTAAAAGGAACTTACGCATCAGTCCAAAGTGATTCTGCAAGATCTAAAGTGTGCAGAATCTAGGCGTAGGCTGCTGTTAATGGCCCTGTCCTTAGCAAAGACTACAACAACGAGCCTGCACACTTTAGGCTTTGCTCTGCGGGGCCTTCAGTTTGATACGCACTCAGCGCGGCAGCTTTTTGCAAGGTCCAGACATTGCAGCAAAGCTACGCCTGGATTGCGAACCAAGCTGAAGGCCAGAGTTCAACTGGGACTTGTTCGTAGGTTTTTTAATATACGCGTTATGAAATCACTAATTCAACCTAGCAAACGTTGTTTGGCTTGGTTGATCTTAGCTGCTAGGTAGTTGCTACCGCCCCGATCTGGATGCATCTTCTGCATCATCCGTTTGTGAGCTTGGGTGATCTCCTCCGCACTGGCACCAGGTTCTAGTCCGAGGATGCGATACGCCTCATCGGTACTGATATCGGTTGGGTTGTCAACGCGCTGTTGGCCCTCACTGCTTTGTTGATCCCCAGACGTTTGTAGCTCAGGCCGGTGGCGGGTTATATAGCTGTCTAACAGTTTTACCCCCTCTGGATCATGCTTGAGACAATCTTGGTATAACCGAACGAGCTCGGCGTCGCTGAGCTCGTTGAGGTATCTGCCGGTGAAAGGGCCATCGATGATCTGGCCGGTTATTGCACCGCTATCATGGTCGAGGGTCATCGCTAACCAGCGTGTCGAGACTTGCGATTGCTGGTCCGTTTTGCTGTGTTTTGTTCGGCTGCGTTGGCGAGAACGTTTTAGCTGAGGTAACCAACGTAGTAGAGGCAGCAAAAGAGGAAGCAACCGACGCCCGAATGGAAGCAACGAACTAAATAGAGCGAATAGCCAATGCAGTCGTCCGGTCAGCGCCAGCCACAGGCCTAACAGTGCAAGCATCACCAGCAGCAGTTGTAACAGAAAGTGTTTGCCTCGTTGCGGGGCGCGTCGCAAAAACCAACGAATACCGACAATCAAAACAATAAACGTTAGCGCTACAATCAGGATGCTCAAAAAGGGCGTTTCTCAAGTTGTTGGCTCAGGTGCTGCAGAGCGAGTGAACCGTTCCGGCTGAAGTCGGTCAGAGCGGCTCGCCCTGCGGTGGCATAGACCGCGATGGCCCGGAGCAATTCGCTTAATAATTTTGGACTATTGAGGTCGAAGCGACAATGGGCGCCATGGCTAAGTCGAGCCATTTGGTCGAAACCGTTGTTGGCGGTAGTATCCGACCCCTCTTGAAACAGGAATAGTGGCAGCCCGCGTAAACCACATTCACCGGCCAGCTGACACAGTTCATCAATCGGTTCTTCGATGCAGTCACCGATAAATACCAGGGCTTGGATTGGCTGTTGTCGGTGTACCTCGAGTGCGTGATTGAGCAGACGGGTTATCTGCGTTCTTCCACCCAGGCAGCGTACGGCTGACATCGCTTTAACCAGCTTGTCAGCGCCCTGATGCCAAGCGCTTGAACGCAATTCGTCGTAACCGCGATAGAAACAGAGTTTGACTTCGAGCTGACCCAGTTCGCGAGTCTGGGTAAACATATCGGCTTGCAGCTGGCAGGCTATATCCCAAGTCGGTTGGCGGCTGGCAGTGGCGTCCAGAGCAAAGATTAACCTACCCGTAGAGTTCGACTTGTGTATGGCCGGATTGCGCTCAACCTGCGTCAAAAAACGCTCAACGGCTTGATCGCCAGGAAGGGTTTTGGGATCTTTTCGGTGGCTCATATTAAGCGCCAATAGCGATGGAACTATTAGTATAGAGCCCTAGAGGAGGGGGAGGAAACCCGAGTCGAGACGGCCCCTCAGCCGAAGGCGAGGAGCGAGGCCTGACGTGGACAGGTATGTCGCATTAGGGCTGCCGTGGTTAGCTGCAGCCTGAACCTGGATTCTACCCATTTCAGGTCTTGCCGAAACGCTACTGAATATGATTAGCGGCTTGTTAGGCGCTCATCCAAACTGCCTTTAAGCAGCTTGAATAACCGGATCGAGGCGTCGATCTCCTCTTTACGGTTGGTCAGGCTTTCGATGTTAAGACCCACTGGAATGCCCAGAGGCAGACAGGCGTCTAAGATCTGATTCAAGTTCCGCTGGCAGATACGCGTCGATTGCATCAGCGGGTTGTCCGACTCGAGTATCTCATCGGCAGTTTTTGGTGGAACGGAGATGCCGAGCCAACTCATAAACTCAAGCGTCTTGGCGCTACCACAAGGGGTAAAGGTCAGAATCACCCGGTTAGGTTGCTGGCCTTGCTGGCGACAAAATTCGCCGTATTGTTGCAATAGCTTAACGGTAGCGTCGGCGTCATAAACCGCCTGCGAAACAAAGAAGTTGCAACCGTTGGTTGTTTTGTCGACTAGGCGTTGGTGCTCGTTGCCTTTACAGGCATGACGCTCGGCGATGGTAACGCCGCCAAGACTAAACTTATTGTCGTGTTCGGCCAGCGCTTGATAGGCATCGCTTAGAGACAGTTTGATATTGGCGTCGGCTGATGGACTACCCACTAACACCAGATTCCGTACCCCGTATTCGTTCCAAGCTTGATCGAGCCATTGTTCGAAGCTGGCGCGGTCACGTTGTGAAACGCTTTTGTAGGTGATGATAGGTTGGCCACTTTTTTGAGCCAATAGCGCGGAATACTCGCGCGGATCACGTGTTCCGATAAACGGGAACGGGCGGGGCTTGTCGGTGCGGCTGCTCTCGTCTTGAATGTCGTAGACGATCAATCCGTCATAGTCGACGCTTTTTAAGCGTTGTAGCAGTTTGGTCGCGATCTCGTCCATCTGCATATCTTCGGTACTGCCCTTGGGTGGGGTGGTACCAAAGAAATAGACACCCTGATTGGGGTCGTTAAATTGTTGCTGCAGCGCGAGAGTCATGACGGGGTCCAAGTCGATTGCTAATGGCTGAAGATTATAACCATGAAGCGTGTTGTTACATATTGGTTATATACGGAAATCTTCTCACGAGAACATGAGTGGATTTAATGATATGTAAAATCAATAATATAGCGTCTATTTATAATCTGTTTTATAAGGTTGTTGTGGCGACAGGTCAGTTTTTTGCTAGCGCACTGTTTAAAAAGTATTCGATTCAGCGGGGGTGTTAATTCAGCTCGAGCGCTGATTCTGCTGTGGTAATCATCAATCAGCGACGAATAGTTGGTTTTCCGCTCAACGCTAATTTGATCCCAGATGCTTTCTGCGAGTAGAGGATATTGATCATAGAATCGACGGCGCAACATTAGATGCCAGTAGTGGGAGTCATAAGCTGGTTGCAGCGCTATGACCGATTGTTGCAACGGCCTTAGAAATTATCTGAGGTCGCACACCCGGATGGTCTTCTTGTAGTGCAGATGACTGAGTCATCGCAGAAGGAGGGTAAGCTTGGGAGACGGAGACTAATTCTTAAGGCTCTTTAGCGGCGTGCACGTAGGGCTGGATTAGGGTTGCAGATAGCGCTAGCATCCACCCCGTTATGTGGCCGCATCGGTAGCTCATGGTGATCCTTTGTTATAGCGAGCTGATTATGCCTTGGGTCATTATCGTTATTGTATTGCGTGAGGCTTTTTGGTCGCCAAGGTTGTGATAGTTTCCAGTTGTAACGAGTTGCCCTGCGAGGCGTCTATGGGTGACTAAACCCTATTGTGATAAGGATTTTTTGTGTCAGACAGTGTTGTTGAACCCTCTTTGTATCCTAGCCAGGTCAACCCGGCAGCAGCTCAATCTACTCTGGTTTTACTTTTTAAACGTCCGCTAGCGGGGCAAGGCAAGCAGCGATTGGCTGCCAGCTTTGGTCGCGAACCTACCCGGCGGCTGGCTGAAACCTTTTTGCACTGTGCCATCGAAGATTTAACCGCATGGCCGGGGCGGGTTGTGCTGGCACCCGCACAAGCCAGCGACCGGCTTTGGGCCAAGCAGCTATTGAACCGGGCCGATGTGGTGCCGCAAGGCGAGGGTAATCTGGGACAGCGGATTATCGACCTTGATCGACAGCTGCGAAGCTTGGGGCATCAGCAGCTTGTCTATATTGGCAGCGACGCACCGGCATTAACCCCGAGTCATTACCGCTCTGTGGCTAATCATTTGACACAAACGGACGTGGTCTTAAGCGCTGCCGATGACGGCGGCGTGACCATCATGGCCAGCCGCGAGCCCTGGCCTGAGCGTTTGATCGAGCTACCCTGGAGTACCGAACAGCTGGGGGAGGCGCTAGCCAGTTGTTGCCAACAGCAAGGGTTGGGGGTCAGTTATATGGAGCCGAGTTACGATATCGATTTTGAGCAGGATCTGGCACGTTTAGTCGATGATCTAGCCGATGACACTCGACCTGCTCGGCAACAACTATCGATGTTGCTAAAGGCGCTGATGCCAGCCGATTGCTATGCTAATCGCGCTTCTAACTAACGCCGTTTGGAGAGTATTCGATTGAATGATTTGAGCATCAATACCCAGCAACTGATACCGACCCGTTCGCAGGATTGGTACCTGACCCCCGATAACAAGCGGCGTGGTTATATTGACCCGCACACGATTAAAGAGCTTTGGTTTCACACCGGCACCGCTTGTAACCTGGCTTGTCCGTTTTGTCTTGAAGGTTCGGGGCCAGCCGATAAACGGCTGGAACTGGTCAAGCTTGCCGATGTTAGCCCTTTTATCGATGAAGCGGTCGAACTGGGTGTCGAGCAGTTTTCGTTTACCGGTGGTGAACCTTTTCTGGCCAAAGATATCGTTAAGATTCTCGACTACGCCGCACAGCGCCGTCCCTGTTTGGTACTGACCAACGGTACCGACCCCTTGTTGCGACGTATGCACCAACTCGAACCGCTACGTCGTGCTGCGCACCCGATCAAGTTTCGGATCAGTCTGGATTATCCCGATTCCATACGGAATGACAAAGACCGGGGCGAGGGCAGTTTTGACAAAGCGTTGCAGGGATTGAAACAACTTCACCAAGCCGGTTTTGCGGTGTCGCTCGCTCGCCATATGGATCAAGACGAAGACCACTCTGCGGTCGATGCGAGTTACCGCCAGTTGCTGCGTCAATACGATCTGCCTGAGGATCTGAATATCGTCGCCTTTCCTGATTTTGCGGTCCCGGGGAGCCACCCGCAGGTACCGCAGGTCACCGAACAGTGCATGACCACCTACCAGACGGAAGTGAGTCGGCGGGAGTTTATGTGTGCCTATAGCAAGATGGTGATCAAGCAGCAGGGGCGGATGCGGGTTTATGCCTGTACCTTGGTTGATGATGATGCCGATTATGATCTGGGCGGCAGCCTGCGTGAAGCGATTCAGCATCGGATCAGTATGAAGCACCACCGCTGCTATAGCTGTTTTGCCTTCGGTTCATCGTGTAGTGAGAGTTAAAATAGCCACTCTGTCATTGAAAATTTATTTATAAGGAAAAACCGTGTTAGGGATTATCGGTGGTACCGGCATCTACGCGTTGGATGGTCTGGAAATAATCGAACAGCATCATATCAAAACCCCGTATGGGCCCACTTCAGGACCGGTGATTCGAGGGCAACTGTCGGCGCAGCCGGTCTGTTTTTTGGCGCGCCACGGCCAAGCTCACCAACTGTTGCCATCGGAGGTCAACTACCGGGCTAATATCTGGGCGTTGAAGTCGGTCGGTGTTACGCGAATTGTTGCGGTGTCTGCCGTGGGCAGTTTGCGCGAAGAGATTGCCCCGGGTGATCTGTCGGTGCCCGATCAGTATTTCGACTTTGTTAAAGGCGATCGTGATCGTAGCTTCTTTGGCGATGGTCTGGCGGCACATGTTTCGACCGCCGAGCCCACTTGTCCTAGTTTGACTCAGCGCTTATCCCAGGCGGCGGCGGAGCTGGATACTCCGCTTCACACCGGTAAAACATACGGCTGCGTCGATGGGCCGCGGTTAGGCACCCGTGCCGAAAGCTTTTTTCTACGGGGTGCCGCCGGTTGTGATCTGGTCGGCATGACCAATGTCCCTGAAGTGTTTTTGGCCCGCGAAGCGCAGATCTGTTACTGCACGCTGACCATCGCCACCGATTATGACTGCTGGCTCGACGATCCGGCTCAGCATGTCAGCGTGGAGCAGGTGTTTGCGCGTTACGGTGCGAGCCTGGAACGGGCTAAAACGGTGCTGCACCAGCTGATTCGTGATCAAGCAAAGGCCGATGACGCGAGCAGTTGTGGGTGCCGACACGCGCTAGAGAGTGCGGTGTTGACCAGTCATGACCATCTCAACGATGACAAACGGGCACTGCTGGAGCTGCTTAAGCGTTGACGTCAACCGGATACGCCGCGCAACAGGCTTCCAGCGGGGCTCCACTCGTGTCGGTGATTGTGCCGCTGGGGCCTGGCGAAACGGGGCTGGGGCGGTTGGCGGCCGATCTGCTGCTGTTGCCGCCAGGGAATGAAATTCTACTGGTCTGCTGTCCGGCAACGATGGCCCTGCGCTCGCAGCTGTCATTACCTCCGTCTTTATCTCAGCGACAAAGGCTGCGTTGGCTCGACGCCCCCACGGGTCGGGCCAGCCAGCTCAACGCCGGTGCGCGTGCGGCTTGCGGCCAGCATCTATGGTTTGTTCACGCCGACAGTGGCTTGACTCCTTGGGTCATCGATCAGCTGTTAGCCTCGATACGCGATCACTCGGATTCGTTGCATTTCTTTCGACTGGCTTTTTACTCAGATGGCTCAGGGCCGATGGCAATTAATGCCAGCGGGGCTAACTGGCGTTCGGGCTGGCTGGGCGTACCCTTTGGCGATCAGGGGTTTTGCCTGTCAGCAGCGCTGTTTCAACGCATAGGTGGTTACGATGAGCAAGCAGCTTATGGTGAGGATCACTTGTTGGTTTGGCAGGTACGTAGGGCGGGCATTGCACTGAATTTTTGTCCTGCGGTAATCAGCACCAGCGCCCGCAAATACCGTAATAACGGATGGGGAGCGCTAACGTTACGTTATCAATGGATGTGGCTTAAACAAGCATTGCCGCAAGCCTGGGCACTGCTTGTTGGCCGCTAAGGAAATTGGCGCTTCATCACCTTAATCCCTATTTTTCTCCTCGACGCCAGCGATGGTATCGCTCGACATAGGCCAGTAGTCGATGCGGGATGTGCTCGCGCTTCCACTGTCCGGCGGCGTATTTATTCGCTTCGCTTAATGTTGGGTAGATATGAATGGTCCCCAGGATCTTGTTCAAACCCAACCCGTGCCGCATCGCCAGGGTGAACTCGCTGATCAGTTCGCCAGCCAAGGGGCCGACAATGGTGGCCCCAATAATTTTGTCTTTACCTGGGACGGTGAGTACCTTGACCAACCCCGAGGCGTTTTCATCGGCGATAGCACGGTCGAGTTCTTCCAGATCGAAGTGGGTCACCTCGTAGGCGATTCCCTGGGCTTGCGCTTCTTGCTCGTTAAGCCCAACCCGCGCCAGCTCCGGATCGGTGAAGGTGGCTGCTGGAATGATCGAATAATCGACCTTGAATCGCTTCAAACCACCAAGCAGGGCGTTAACCACCGCGTACCAGGCTTGGTGAGCTGCGCTATGGGTGAACTGGTAGGGGCTGCAGACATCGCCGCAAGCGTAAATATTGGAGAAGCGGGTCTGCAGAAACTCGTTCACTTCGATGCGCCCATCGGCAGTGAGCGGAATATCAAGCTGATCTAAACCGAAGCCTGTTACATTAGCCTTGCGCCCGGTGGCGACCAGTAACTGGTCAAAACCGATCTCGACAATCTGACCGTTGAATTGGCAGCGAAGCCGTTTTTCACCTTCGACGGTGATGAACTCAAGCATCTTATGGTTGAGGCGTAGGTCGACGCCTTCGGCGATAAACTTTTGCTGCACGTACTCGGCGATTTCAACATCTTCTTTGGGTAATAAGCGTGGTCCGCGCAGGACTTGGATCACCTGAGTGCCTAGCCGTTGGAAGGCTTGGGTCAGCTCGCAGCCGATCGGCCCACCCCCGAGTACCAGTAACCGTTTGGGTTGCTGCCGAATTGACCAGAGGGTGTCCGACGTCAGCGGTTCCATCGCCTCAATATTGGCAATGGCCGGCATCGCAGGGCGTGCCCCTGTGGCAATCACGATATTGCGAGTAGTGATAACCTTGCCGCCCACCTCGACCCGATAGGGCGACACGATGGTCGCTTCGCCTTGGACACAGTCGACACCCAGGCCGGTATACCGCTCGACCGAATCATGCGGCTCGACCGTTTTGATTACCCGCTGCACTCGCTCCATGATCTCGGCAAAATCGTAGCGCACTTCAACGTGTTCTATCCCCAACTGCTTTGACTTGCGCGCCTCGGCGATGAATTTTGCCGATCGCAGTAGCGCCTTGGAGGGAACGCAGCCGGTATTCAAGCAGTCGCCCCCCATCCTGTGTTTTTCGATCAGAGTGACCTTGGCTTTAGCGGCTGCGGCGATATAAGCGCTAACCAGCCCTGCAGAGCCGGCACCGATCACCACTAGATTGGTGTCGAAGCGGGTTGGTTTTTCTATCCCTTGGTAGACCTGGCGGCCACGCAATACCGCGATGATTTTTTTGGCCAGTAGTGGGAATACGCCGAGTAAACAGAAAGAGATAATCAAGCCAGGGGATAGGATTCCCGATAACGAGTCAATCTGCCCCAGTTGCGTCCCTGCATTGATGAACACCATCGTTCCGGCCAACATGCCTATCTGGCTGACCCAATAGAAGGTGAGGGTGCGAAGATGGGTTAGTCCCATGACCAAATTGATAACGAAAAATGGGAATAGCGGCACCAAACGTAACGTAAATAAGTAGAAGGCTCCATCGCGCTCAATACCGGCGTTGATCGATTGCAGTTGAGTGCCAAAACGCTGTTCTAACATGTTACGGAATAGATAACGCGAAACCAAAAACGCTAGCGTCGCGCCAATCGAGCTGGCAAATGACACCAGTATCAATCCCCAGCTAAAGCCGAATAACGCCCCCGCAGCCAGAGTCATAACCGCTGCGCCCGGCAGTGATAATGCGGTGATCACAACATAAAGTAGAAAGAAACCGCCACCGGTTAACAGGGGGTTGTTGTGAAAGGAGTGCTGAAAGTCTGCTTGATGCTGCTTAAGGTTATTTAAGCTGAGCATTTGGTGCAGATCAAACAGGAAAAACAGTGCTGCTAATGCGATCAACAAACCTAACAGCAGGGCTTTTTTGGGGCTCATAAAGTAACAACTTTTGTCAGCGTGGAATATGGAATACTTCAGACGGTCGATAGCTGTGGACGTTACACTATTTATATTAAATTAGTGGAAAAACAGTCAACTATCGAGTTTTTGTTGTGCGGGATAGAGTCGAGATAGTGGAAACCGAACCGACTGTTGTCGGGGCGAACAGACTGCGAAGCTTTGTTGAGCGTGCAGGCTTGCTGCTAGCGAGCACTTAGATACCCAGACTGAGTAGAGCTTAAGCGTTTAAGCCGGAGTGGCGGGTTCGGTGCTGGCCGGCAGGGCTGAAAAATAGCGTTGGTATGCACACCGTAGCGTCCACCAGAGCCAACCGAAATCAGCCAGCATCAGTAACGCGGCTAGCGGCGTCAGTACCGGTAACCACAATGCAGCCAATAGGCCGGTTAGGCAGCCTAGGTGTAGCTGCCACTGCTTCCGAGATCGTACAGTCGGCACCAGCTGTTTCATGTTTGGCAGTTGTAACAGCATCTCGGGCCGTGTCAGGCAGGCGCGTTGCAAATGCAGGTAGATAAGAAAAGGAATGATTTTTTGTAACATGCCCAAAATGATAGAGATGATACCGCCCATGCCGAACAGAACCCCCAGCAAGCGAGTCAACGGGAGCTGCGCAGACAATGTCGGTACTACCTTGCTAATAATCGCTATTAGCATTGTCAGCGCAATACAGCCGAGTCCCAATTGCCAGAACCGAACGGTGTAATCGACCAGTTTACGCT
Organism: Halopseudomonas sp.; assembly: GCA_036960405.1. Taxonomy (GTDB): domain Bacteria; phylum Pseudomonadota; class Gammaproteobacteria; order Pseudomonadales; family Balneatricaceae; genus Motiliproteus. Next base: position 11,633 of record JBALWS010000044.1, read on the forward strand.
TGCGCCGTCGCAGTGTTAACGCGGCGATTGCGCAGAAAATGATGATGACAATGTTGATTCCGATAGCGCTAGCTGCCGCGATGGATCCTTGAGTCAGGTTGTTGATCAGCAGCAAACTGAAAAGCAAGATGGGTAGTCCACGAGTTGCCCAGCGAGGAAAATCCGGGGCGACGTGAAACATCGGGATAACCTGGAAGCTGACGCCAATTACCAGCAGCATGCCCCAGCCCAGTGTTCCCCAGATAGCGTGTTGATCGGTATTGATCAGCAGCGCCGGTGCCGAGCCAGGACTAACCCGCCACCACAACAATAAACCGCCAGCTATCAGGGTGATCAGAACACTGAGGGCGGCAAAGCGAATCGCCACGATGGTAACCCCAGCGGGTCTTGCTTTGATCAGGGCTAGCGCTAACAGCGAGACAAACAGCCCGAGCCCTAATGTCAACATTAGTACAGCGCCGTAAGCCAGTAACGGCAGATAAAAAACAAAAAATCCCGCCAGTAATAGTGCCCCTGCGCCAACGCCAATCCTGACTATCAGTGCTTGGCGATAATTAATTGGAATCGCTTTCGAGCCGACAACCGGCATCACTTGGCATAGCGCTCCCAGCATGATGTTGGCGGCAAACCCTAGCGTCAGTAGATGAACGATTGCCAGCATGGCGGGGTGCCAGCGAGACTCCAGCGCTGCGGGTTCAACCAGTAATACCGCTCCGGCTAGTATGCCAAACAAAGGGGCGGTGTTAAAAAAACCGAAAGGTATTCGTAGCGGGGGTATGTTATCGAAGCTTAATCCTGCGGTATTCATGAGCAATTAGGCGCCTGTTTGACGAGTTTGGTTAGCGCCTCAACGTTGGCCTGCTCGGTGGGCCAGATTTGAATCTGAAAATAGTCTTCGACGGCTTGGCAGTGGTATTGGAAGCCGGTTTGCGCCAGCAGGTCATACAGTGGAAAGGGCTGGCGTCGATGTCTGACATTGAGCAGATGCTCGGGAGGGAGTTCGACCAGCGCTGCAAAAATTGCCACTAGCGGTTGGGGTGGCTCCAGCTCGCTAACGTCAAGTTCGATTGTGCCGATCGAGTCGGATCTCAACACGCTTGTATCGCTGCTAGCGTGTTAGCCGGATTAGGCAGCATCTGTTGTGACATCGGGTAGAGGATCTGCTCCTCTTTCATATTGTGTTGCTGCATCAGGATCATCAGCGTTTCGGTCAGGCCGAGCAGGGTCTCTTCATCCTTGCCTTGCAGAGACTGATGGATCTGTTCGAACAGCTGGCGCATCTGCTGGTGTTCCATCTTCATCACGGCAGTCGGGCCTGCGGTGTTGCCCGTTGCCTGTTCAAAGGCCGGAAACAACACCTCTTCTTCTTTGCCGAGGTGCTGCTCGATACTGCTGTGGAAGGTAGCCCAATGGCTCTCGGCGGCAGTCCAATCGCCAATGCTGGCGGCTGTCTCGGTTTCTGTGAACATCTCATCGCAACGACGGTGATCGTCAGTCATATACTCGGTGATTGAACTCATAGTGGGCCTTTTGACAGCAGTGGATGATAGCTACTGATTATCGCTATTGAGTTCGATTAGGCCTTGATCTAAATCACTTCTGATCTGAGATGTTGTTAACTAGCTGATAAAAGAGCTTTTATGTTGTGTGGCAAAGGTCGTGTCTGGGGGCGCTAGACATCAGGGTTAGGAATTGGGGGTGCTGCAGCTTGATCAGTTCGGTGGCATCGCCATCCTCTAAGTAGACTTGTGGTACTTGAAATAGGCGGATATCGGTGAGCATCTCTAAATCGAACGGCTGCCCTAATCCGGGAATGACACCAGGCTGACAGTCTTGAAAAATCGCCTTGATACTAGGTCGCTCAAGTAGTCGATATGGCTCGCCCGTTGCTCGCCTCACTTTGGCGATATCTAACTGGTGTGAAGCGGGAATCAGCACCATTAATAGATTTTCCTGGTGTTGCTGTTGTTGCAATACGATCGAATGCACCAACTGTTCGAGCGGGATAGCAGCCGCTTGCGCGGTTTCCCAAGCGCCCGGAGTCGGCTTGTGCTTGAGGATGGCGTAATCAACCCGGTGATGGCTGAGGTACTGACTGATGGGGATCGGCATGCTCATGATGCATCTCCTTCTAGACGATTTACGCTGAATTGAGCTATCACTGTTGCTATCAAACTGTTCTATTGGTGTGGCGGTTGTGATCGACACTTGGATGCTGTGTTGTGTTTTATAGTGCACTCAGAGGCCCCGCTGCTTGATTTGTACTCATTGTGGAAGCGAAATCGATGATTGAAGGTCTAGAGAAAATGTTGGCGCAGGGAAAAGACAGCGCTGAATTACGCTTTGGTTTAGGCAATGCCTATCTGGCAAGCGGTAACACCGAGCAGGCAATCGAGCACCTGCAATCCTGCCTGGCTCAAAAACCGAATTACTCGGCGGCCTGGAAACTGTTAGCCAAGGCTCAACAGGCAACAGACCAGACGGAAGCGGCTATCGAGACTTATCGGCAAGGTATCGAAGTCGCCCAGCAACAAGGCGACAAGCAAGCAGAGAAGGAGATGCAGGTGTTTTTGAAACGGTTGCTGTAAAACCTTGGGTGCCAGCTATTTGAGGTGCGATATATCACCTTCTGGAGCTATAATTACGCGTTATTTATTTGAGAGTGGTTAAATGAACCCAGCACAAGCAGACACCGTTGAAGAGTACGATATCGCTATCGTTGGCGGAGGCATGGTGGGTGCGACGTTGGCCTGTGCGTTAGCCGACAGCGGACTGCAGATCCTGTTGTTAGAGGCTCAAGCTCCGCTGCCTTTTGCTGCAGAACAGCCTCATGATCTACGCGTCTCGGCATTGAGCCCCGCCTCGCAGACCTTGCTGCAGAAGATTGGCGCGTGGCATGGGGTCGAACAACGACGCCTATGCCCATACCGTAGAATGCGCGTCTGGGAGACGTCGGGGCGCGGCGATACGCTGTTCGATGCGGCGGACATAGATCAGCCGGTGTTGGGGCATATCGTCGAGAACCGGATTTTGCAACTGGCACTGTGGCAGCAGATAGCGCAGTGCGACAATATTCGCATTCACTGTCCCGGCATTATCGAGCAGTTGGATTATCGACCCAGCGGATCGCAGCTGATTTGTCAGGACGGTTCAAGGTTTCAATCTAAATTGTTGGTAGCCGCCGATGGTGGCCAGTCCTGGGTGCGTCAGCAAGTGGGGATTGGGGTGCATAACTGGTCTTACCCGCAGCAGGCTTTAGTCGCTTACGTTCGTACCGCCTACCCTCAACAGGATATCACCTGGCAGCGTTTTGTACCCAGCGGGCCGCAGGCGTTTTTACCGTTGAGCGGACATTACGGCTCGGTGGTTTGGTACAACACTCCAGATCAGGTTCGGCGTTTGAGCGGTCTCTCAGGGACGGATTTTTTGGCAGAACTACAGCGTACTTTTCCCACAGAGCTGGGTGATATCGAGGCGGTACTAGGGCGTGCCAGTTTTCCGTTGCGCAGCCAATACGCGCTGCAATATGTCAAGCCAGGCGTTGCGTTGGTGGGTGATGCTGCACACATGATTCATCCGCTGGCAGGCCAAGGTGTCAATATCGGGCTGTTGGATGCGGCGCAATTGGCAGAGAATATCAGCCAGGCGGTAGCGGCTGGCGAAGACTGGGCGGCAATTGAGCTGTTGCAGCGTTATCAGCAGACCCGGCAACAGCATAATTTAATGATGATGGGGGGGATGGATCTTCTCTGTCGAGGTTTTAGTAACGACAGCGGGCCGCTAAAGCTGGTGCGTAATGTCGCGTTAGAGCTGGTACAGCGGATATCACCAGCAAGAAAAACGGCGATGAAGTTGGCGATGGGACTTAGCGGTGATCTGCCACGACTGGTGCAGCCCTCAGAGTAAATAACAGCCTTTGATTGTTTTGATACAGAACAGCCCCGCATTCTCGGGGGGCATAAAAAAACGGCGAACCTTTTAGCGGGTTCGCCGTTTTCATACCCGCTGAGACGGGTCAGATTGTCTCGCTATTAGTGGGTCTTGGCAGCCGGAGCGCGAACAGATGATACTGATGCAGGCTTGGCCTTAGCTACCGGGCGAGCAGCGGAGCTGGCTGGTGCTGCTTTAGCGGCTGGCTTGGCTTCTTCGGCAGCAGGCTTGGCAGTTGCTTTCTTTGCAGCAGGCTTGGCGGCCGCTTTTTTAACGGCTGGCTTGGCAGCTGCGCGCTTAACGGGGGCTTTCTTGGCTGGAGCTGCGTCGGTCTTAGGTGCAGCTTTAGCGGCAACCTTGACGGCTGGCTTAGGCTGCTCTTCAACTTTCTTAGCAGCAACGGCAGGCTTATCGGCAACGGTAGGCTTAACAGCAACGACAGGCTTAGCGGCGACAGCAGGCTTAGCTTCGGCCTTTTCAGCTACGTCCTTTTTGACTGCGACTTTAGCTGGGGTCTTTTTGACCGTTGCTTTCTTGGCAGGTGCCGCAACCTTTGCAGCTGGTGCAACAGTGGTTTCCAGGGGAGCAATGGTAAACTTATCTTTCAGGTTGCACAGCTCAACAATGCGGCTGTAGTTGTCTGTACAAGAGCCGTTAACCAGTGAACTATAGGCATCGCGTAGCTCGGCTAGTGCCGCAAGATTTTGCTCGGTTGCGCCAGAAAGTTTGGTTTCAAAATCTTTGATCATTTCAAACGATAGTTGAGTAGCGCGCTGCGGGCTGCCTGATTCGGCCAGAGTTTTAACCTGCTTGATGCTGGTGCTGATGCAGTCAGTCAGATAGCTGGTTTGAACAGAGGTCATCTTCTCCAATGTTTTACGGTTCAGTTCAGCCAGTTCGATCAGCGGCTGGAAGCTGGATTTAACGTTTTCCAAAGTTGATTCGTACATGGACGTGCTCCATCATCAGGCAAATTTAAGTTATAAATCTCGGACGTGTTGCGATGCAACAAAAATATGCGCTGACTATAAATTGAGCAACCCGCGATGTCAACGTTATTGGCGTCTCAAATAGTAACCTGACTTACTAAGGTTGGTTATAAAACCAGCCGTAAGATGGCGGTGGAGATTAAGCCGTGACTGGGGGTTGTTGAAGGGGCTGTTTTGCAGTTTCACAGTTGTGTTGTCGTATCGGTTTTTAAGTGGTCACGATGGCGACGAAGCGTCGTCCTGTTAGATACCTGAACGCTGCTATCTGGTCATCGTTCGGGGGCGATTTTGTTATTACTTTAGTTTGTCAGTAATACGGTCAACGTTGGCTAACCAGATGCAGCACTACACCCCAAAACACGCTACTATGTCGCCATCGACACTCGTTTAAATTTGCTAAACGGGTTTTACCGACGGCGCCGTTTTATCGTGTTTTGCCCGAGGTTGATCAATGATAATAACGATACACGACAAGGACACCCCTTAACTGATGAGCAGTCACTCTACACCATCGACCGACACCCTGAATACCGCCCTTACACCTTTCGCCAGTTTCGAATTTGAACGCCGCCAGATGATCGACTCTCTGGGGGTGGAAGTGGCCGAATATCGCCATAAAGTCACCGGTGCCAAGCACTACCATATCGCTTCTGATAATACCGAGAATGTTTTTCTGGTTGCCTTGCGAACCATTCCGCACGACTCCACCGGCGTGGCGCATATTCTCGAACACACCAGTTTATGCGGCAGTGAAAAATACCCGGTACGCGATCCGTTCTTTATGATGACTCGGCGTTCGCTCAACACCTTTATGAACGCCTTTACCAGCTCGGACTGGACTGCATATCCGTTTGCCAGTCAGAACACTAAAGACTTTTATAACCTGTTGGATGTATACCTCGATGCGGTATTTTTTACCCGCTTGGATAAACTCGATTTTGCTCAGGAAGGGCACCGTATTGAGTTTTCCGAAGAGGACAACACCGATTCTGCGTTGGTCTATAAAGGCGTGGTGTACAACGAGATGAAAGGGGCGATGAGCTCACCGGTCAGCTTGTTGTGGCAGACCCTGACCAAGCACCTGTTCCAGAACACCACTTATCATCACAACAGCGGCGGTGATCCGGAAGTGATTCCTAGTTTGTCCTATGAGCAGCTTAAGGAGTTTTACCAGAGTCACTACCACCCCAGTAATGCGGTATTTATGACCTTTGGCGATCTGCCTGCCAGCGAGTTGCAGCAGCGATTTGAAACCGAGGCGTTGAGCCGCTTTAAGGTTCAACCTCAGAAAATTTCGGTTCCCGACGAGCAACGTTACTATTCTCCGCTTCGCGTTGAAGAGGCTTATCCGCTCGAGGATGATGACGCCAGCGCTAAAACACATGTGGTTCTGGGTTGGTTGTTGGGTAACAGCGTTGACCTAGAGCAGCAGCTCGAAGCCCATCTGTTATCGCGCGTTCTGCTCGACAACAGCGCCTCGCCACTGCGCTATGCGCTGGAATCTTCTGATCTGGGTGTTGCACCGTCGCCGTTATGTGGTTTGGAAGATTCGAACCGCGAGATGAGCTTCATGTGCGGCCTGGAAGGCACGGAGCCGGAGCAGGCCGATGCGATCGAGGCGATGGTAATCCAGGTGCTCGAGCAAGTGGCCGAGCAGGGTGTTCCTCAGTCGCAAATCGAAGCCGCGCTGCACCAACTTGAGTTGAGCCAGCGCGAGATTGGCGGTGACGGCTACCCCTACGGTTTGCAATTGATCCTTAGCGGCTTGGGAGCTGCAATTCACCGGGGTGACCCGGTCTCCGCGATCAACCTAGATCCGGTATTGGAATCGCTACACCAGAAAATCAAGCAGCCCGATTATATCCAGCAACTGGTTAAACAGTGGCTGCTCGATAATCAGCATCGAGTCCGTCTGACATTGCGCCCAGATACCGAACTGGCCAAGCGTCGTGATCAGGCAGAAGCCGATCGGTTGGCTGCGATCAAGGCTGATCTAAGCGCCGAGCAAACGCAGTGGTTGGTCGATCAAGCCGCGGCGTTAAAGGTGCGACAAAACCAAGCCGACGACGAGTCGATACTGCCTTGTGTTGGGCTAGAAGATGTACCCAACGAGGTAAAAATTCCAGAGGGTGAAACCGAGTCGTTGAGCATCGGAGAGCGGGTGTTCTACGCTGCCGGAACCAACGGCCTAGTCTATCAGCAGCTGTTGGTTGAACTGCCTCAGTTCAGCGATGCCCAGCTACAACTGCTGCCTTACTACACTAGCTGTTTGACCGAGTTGGGTTGCGGCGAGATGGACTATCCGCAGGCTCAGGCCTGGCAAGCCAGTGTCTCCGGTGGCATCAATGCTTACACCTCGGTGCGCGGTGCGATCGATGATGAGCAGCAGGTTAAGGCTTATTTCACTTTGTCGGGTAAAGCCTTGGTGCATAACGCCGATCACCTCGCCGAGTTGATGAGTACGACGTTCAACCAGTTGCGATTCGATGAGTATGGAAAGATTCGTGAATTGATGGCGCAGAAGCTTGCGCGTAAGCAACAGAGCATTACCGGCAGTGGCCACGGCTTAGCCATGATCGCGGCATCGAGTCGTTACAGCCCTGCTGCCAATCTCACCAATCGTCACCAAGGATTGGAAAGCATCAGTGCGTTAAAGGAGCTCGATGCCTCCCTCAACGACGATCAGACGTTGCAACAGTTTGCCCAACAGTTGGCCGAGATCCATCAATTAATACTCAAGGCTCCGCGTCATTACTTGACGGTGGCTGAAGCTGCTCGACGTGAGGAACTCGATAAGACGTTAGAAAAAAATTGGCAACCCGTTGCAGCGAATGCGGCGTTCAGTCCTTTTACGCTTGCTGCGATTCGAGAGTCAGTTAAGCAGGTCTGGGGAACCAATACCCAGGTGAACTTTTGCGCCAAGGCTTTCGCGACGGTAGCGGTTGAGCACCAGGATTCGGCCGCACTGACGGTACTGGGTGAGTTCCTGCGTAATGGTTTTTTGCATCGAGCAATTCGTGAACAGGGCGGGGCCTACGGTTCTGGCGCGAGTCAGGATTCATCCAGCGCCTGTTTCCGTTTTTTCTCTTATCGCGACCCGCGCATTGACGAAACTTTGGCCGACTTCGACCGCTCGGTTGATTGGTTGCTGGAGTCAGAGCATGCTCCGAATCGTCTCGAAGAAGCTGTCCTAGGGGTGGTAAGTAGTATCGATAAACCGGCATCGCCAGCAGGGGAAGCCAAGCAGGCTTACCACGGTATTTTATTCGGTCGCACTCCGGCACAACGGCAACACTTCCGTTCTAGGGTGTTAAGTGTTGGTCTTGATGATCTGCAGCGGGTAGCCCGCAGCTACCTTAAAGACCAGCCAGCCAGTGTGGCGGTGATCACTGATCCGCAGCAAGCCGATAGTATGGCTCAGCAGGGCTACCAACTTTTCAAGGTGTGATCATTTAGCGCTGGCGCGTCAATGGCGTGCCAGCACTAACCCTTCTTGTAGCATGCTTCAGCTTGGCTGGATCACGGCTTATCTGTTTGCGACCAAGCTAATTTTTAATCAACCCTGAGTGCGGGCTAGATTGCTCCGGCCAGTGATTCTTGAGCCCCGATCAGTTGTTGGGCGCTTTTATCGCGCGGCCCACTGCGATTTAAGCGGAGGTCGTCGTCCTCTTTGTTTGGTGTAAGCCGCAGCGGCTTAGTTTTTCCATCAAGCCGCTGTAGTGGGCACCGCTCCAATATACCTGCCGGCACAGCTGGCATTGGTAAAACTTGTTATAACTGCGGCGAGTTCCTGCTGGTAGCAGGTGTTTGATGGCGTCTTTGGTGACCGACCGTAATCCGCCATTACACCTGATACAGCGGCTCAGCGGTCGGTAATGGCGAGGCAGGTCAAAGATGTGTAATAGCTCTTCGACCTGTTGGTTGGGGTCGGTGGAGCGGACAAAATAGCCATGGCGGACCCGGCCTTGTTTGAGAATGCCCAGGTCCCGGGTCAGGATCGTGCGCTGTTCGTCCTGCGCTCGATCGATGATATAGCTGTCCTCGAAATCATTGCCGTAAATCGTATCAAAGCCGAGCAGTCGCAGTTGACGACACAGCTTGCCCAGGTGCACATCGAGGATAAAACGTGGGCTTGGCAGCGCAGGGGCTCCTAGCTTGTCAGCTCCGGCAAACGCTGCTGCCAGGAAGTGCGGGTAGACACTGACACGTTCTCCGCCGTTCAGGCATCGGTCGAAAGGCACGCTGCAGCCATCGACCAATATCAGTTTCACCTCGGGATGCGGGACTCCCTGAGCTTGAATCGTATCGCGTACCGATGGGGTGCGGCTGTAGCCAAAACTGAAGCATCGCTGGCGTCGAGCCGCGGGTAAGAAGTCATTGAGTTGGCCATAGAAGCGAAACTCACTGCGATGGATCAAAGGACGATGGTCGTCCGTCATGGTCTGCCCGCTGTGTCGAGAGAGTTATGCGGTTAGACCACGTCGGAGCGATGAAAATCCCTTGAATTCAGCGCAGCAGTTCGGCGTATGCAGCCGGTTTAGCTGACCGGAATCAGTTTGTCCCCTCGCAGTTTATCGACATCGAGTCCCCATTTAGCAAAGTTGCTCCGCACCGAATGGGTCTCGGTTAACACTTTGGAGTTGTAGTGGCCCATCTCCTCCCTCGGTAATAAGGATCTACTCAGATCGAAGTCGGGACGAGGCTGGGCATTAACGTAGACCGCGATATCCACCGCTTCCTGCTTGGTGAGATTAGGATTGCCCAAGGGCATGTTGTGCAGCAAGTAGGTGGGCAGTTTCTCGGGTTTGCTCAGACCGGCGCCGGTATTAAAGGAACGTTCTCCCCACACCGGTGGAAAGTTGGCCGCCGCCAACCCCTGGCCGTCGTCTTGGTGACAGGAGGCGCACTTGTCGGTGTAGAGTTTCTGGCCATTGTTATAGTTGCTGTGATCGACTGACTTGAGCATCGGCAACACCCACTTTTTCCCCCACCAACTGTCGGTGTAGAACGGGTTGACCGGCTTTTTACTGTTCATCGTGATCGGTAGCCCTGAAGACAGCCAAGTCACGTAGGTGGCCATAGCCACCGAGGCCTCGGTATCGATGATTGGCCGCTTGCCGTTCTGGCTTCGCATAAAACAGTTGTTGATCCGGTTTTGCAGGGTCTGGACGCTTTTCTCCCTAGCCGAATAGGCGGGAAAGGCTGTAGCAGTACCGATAAAGGTACCTAGGCTCTTGGCTTTGCCTCCTTGAAGATGGCAGTTGCTACATTTAAGATCGTTGCCGACCAGATCCTTGGTCAGTTCGTGTGTGTTGGTATTGAAGATAATCTCTTCGCCCAGTTTGACCATCCTTCCCAACTCCCCCTTCGGGTAGTCGGTTGGCGCGTCGGGTATGTTGGGTAGCTCGACAGCCATGGCGCCAAAACTGACCAAATAGGGCAGCGAACAGAGTAGTGCGTTGGTGATTTTCATGATGTATGCCTTCCCTAACAGTGAATAGATCCGTTACCACCTATGACGTCTAGATCATTGATTTTCATTACCTAAATCGCCACTATTAGCGCCCGTATCAAGCCCCTGCTGTATTCTTGGGCCGCTGGAGCGCGTTGTTGATTAAAAGTTTAGAGCGGCCGAGTACGAGGCGGTATTGTGGTAAACCACATATTTTTAATGGATTTATTGTTTTATCAGGAATGCAGGGATGGAATGGAATCGATTTAGGTTTAAGTGTGTCGGCGTAGTCGCTCTGTTAAGTTGTTTATCACTGGTTAAGATAACGATGGCTGCCGCTGACACTATCCTGATAACCGATAAAACTTCGCTGGCTGACGCTGTTACTGATCGCGAGCTAAAGGTGGCGGTGTTGGCCTACCGCGGTTCCGAGCGCGCCTTGAACCGCTGGGCGTCAACCATGGCCTACTTGAACGAACATATCCCTGGCTACCATTTTAAGGCTATGCCGATGAACCTAGCCCAGCTCGATCAAGCTGTATTAGATGCCAGCATCGATTTTGCCATCACTAACGCCGGTCAGTTCGTCCGGCTCGGTTCAAAGCAGGGGATGAGTTGGCTGGCGACATTAAAGTCACGCCGCCACAAGGGACGCGGACCGGTCATCGGCTCGGCGCTGCTGGTACGGGCTGACTCGAATTATCACAGCCTCGAGGATTTGCAACACACCCGGCTGGGCGCCGTGAGCCCATTGGCCTTTGGTGGCTTCCAGATTTATTGGGGAGAGATGGCCAGCCAGGGTTATCGCCCCGAACAGTTTTTTGGCGAGATCAAATTCTCCGATTTTCCGGTCGGGGCGCTGGCTTTCTGGGTAAGGGATGGATTGGTCGATGCCGCGGTAGTACCGGCCTGCATGCTGGAGACTCTGGCCGAGGAGGGGTTGATTGATTTTTCTGCTTACCGCGTGATCGGTGCCAAATCGATCGTCGGGTTCGACTGTCTGACTAGCAGCCAGCTGTACCCCAATTGGTCATTTTCCACCCTTAAATCGACTCCTCCTACTGTTGCTGAGCAGGTGGCTCAGGTGCTGCTACTGCTGCCCGTCGACGCGTCAGCGGCTGTTGATTCTGGTTCATTGGGCTGGACCGCGCCAGTCAGTAGTTATGACATTCATCAGCTATACCAACGATTAGATATCCACCCCTGGCAACAACCCTGGTGGCTGGAGATGCGGGCCTGGCTGTTGCGTAACTGGCAATGGAGCCTAACCTTGCTGGTGCTGATGATACTGGGATTCTGTCACCATTTATGGGTACAGCTAATGATGCAAAAGCGCACCCGGGAATTGCAAACAATGCATGATGAGCTGATGCACCAGCAGCAACAGCTGGAGCATGCACAGCGGGTCGCAATTCTCGGCGAACTATCGTCCAACCTGGCACACGAACTCAATCAACCGCTGGCAGCGATCAACAGTTATGCCGAAGGCGGTATTATTCGCCAGCAAACAGGCGCAGCCGAGCTTGACGTGTCGGGGCTGTTGGCAAAAATCAGTGCCGAGGCTCAGCGGGGCGGGCATATTATCGAGCGTGTCAGAGGGTTCGTCCTCAATGGCGAGGCTAAGCGCGAATGGGTCGACCTAGTTGTGTTGGTCGCAGAGACGTTGAAACTGTTGGATTACGAACTTAAAAAGTATCAGCTTGAGCTGCAACTCGAGTTGCAGCAGGCGCCGCTGATGGCTTCCGTTGATCCGGTGGAGATCCAGCAATTGCTGGTCAATCTGGTACGCAACGGTATCGAAGCTATGAGCCAAGTGCCCGGACCTCATCGATTAAGGGTCGGGGCGAGAGCAGAGTCGTCCAGTAACATAATGCTGTGGGTCGAAGACTCCGGTAAGGGGGTAGGGGAGGCAAGCCTGGAGACTTTGTCTAAATCATTTTATTCGACCAAACCGGATGGGCTAGGGCTGGGTATGTCAATCTGCCGGCGGATAGTCGAGGCCCATGATGGCAGGATAGAGATGACCCCCGGGGCTGAAGGCGGTACTCGGTTGGTCTGTATGCTAGCGGGAGGCAGTCATGGATGATGTGTTAGCGGTCCCCATTTATATCGTTGATGACGACGCTTCAGTACGCGAGGCAATTAGCTATGTGCTTCAAGGCTATGGATTCAGGGTGGAGACGTTCGACAGTGGCGACGGTTTCCTTCAGCAGGTACCCCTTGATGCACCAGGCTGCCTGGTCCTCGACAGCCGCATGCCGGGTTTGAGTGGTCAGCAGGTGCACGAGAGGCTCAATCAGCTCGACTCTTGTCTCGAAGTGATGTTCCTGACCAGTCATGGCGACTTACCGATGGCGGTTAAAGCCTTTCGGGACGGCGCCTGCGACTTTCATCAAAAACCGATCGGCGCGGCCGAGTTGGTACCCAGTATCAAGCGGGCGCAGCAGGGCAGCCTAGTGCGTCACCGTCGTTACCGGTACGCGCTGCAGTTTGCCGAGTTGACCGAGCGCGAACGGCAGCTGTTTGAGCTGGTGGTTCAGGGTCGGATCAATAAGCAAATCGCCGCGACCCTGTGCATCTCGCTTCGCACCGTGGAGGTCCATCGTGCTCGAATGATGGAACGGATGGGCGCCGACAGTATTGCTGAATTGGTATCGATTGCAGAGGCGCTGAAAAGTTCTTGATTAGGGTTTCAGGTTCTAGTGAATAGGTTCATTCGTCATTGGCCTTGATCCTCCTCCTTGTCCGAATGATGCTGGGGACGGCAATGCAGACCGTTACGTTCCTAGTCGCTGATATCTTCATTGCCGATCAGCGATACAGTAACTCTGATTGTAGGGGAAGTAGCGCTGGTTGCTTAAGCTGAGCTGTCTTCTACCTGTCGAAGCACCATGTTGAACAGCCCGCGCTTGGCACCGGGCTCAACCGCTGCCGCATCCAAGCTAAATTTAACGATCAGCTTCTCTTGCTTGGATACGGGGAGCTCTAGCAGTAACCGGTCCTTGTTGTTCAATTCATTACCGGCGAAATACATCTGGGTGGTCAATTGATGGTATCCCCGTTTGGCGACCTTGAAGTGAATGTGGGGTGGGCGCCACCAAGTGTTACTGACCGGATAAGCACCGGGGATAATCGTTTTGAAACGATAATAACCGCGTTGATCGGTTTTGAACTGCCCCCAGCCTTGGAAGTTTTCGTCTAAAGGAGCGGGGTTTGGATCGTCTTCGTGGTGATAACGGCCATATGTGTTGGCTTGCCAAATGTCGATTAACGCGCCGCTAATGGGCCTGTTGTGGTCGTCCAGAACCTGACCACTGAGGTAGATCAGCTCGCCTTCGGCGCGCTGGGTATGACCCTTGATGCGGGTGAGGTCCAGATCTTTGTCAACCTGCTGGTGCTTGGGAAAGAATGGTCCCGCTGTTTGTGTGGGAGTCACTCTGACTGTATCGGCGCTGGTTTGAGCAAACAGATTGCCGCTTACCGCCCCGGCAGCGCTGCACAGTCCGGCCTGCAATAGGGCTCGTCTGCTGAGTTGGGTTGGCGTTGTCATAAAGCCTCCATTTTTCCGTAAGTGTAGCTATCAGCGAACGGAGCAAATAATTGCTCTGGTGATAGTTGATTGGACAAGCTATGTGTAAATAGTTTGCGAAGATTTCTGGCAGAAATGATCAGAGTTTTACACCTGCTCGTCGGTATTGATTTCCCTTGATGGCTCGGTTTCCCTCACTGCTACACTGATAATCATCATTCAACACGGCCCGTGTGTCTCATTCTGAGGCTGTCGGGTCATGGGGGAGGCACTATTATGGATATGATCTTCCACCAGATTGCCACCCAGCGAGGTTGTCAGTCCTACTTGATCGGTTGTCGCTCGAGTTGCACCGCCATCGTCGTCGATCCTGAGTTGAGCCTGCTTGAGAGCTACCAAGCGTTGGCCGCTAAGGAGGGGCTGCGGATTCACTACGCCCTGGATACCCATACCCACGCGGATCACTTTTCGGCAACCCAAGCATTGGCCACCCAGCTGCAGGTTCCGGTGATCATGCACCGTGCCAGTCCTGCACCGTTTGTTACGATGCATGTCGATGATGGCGAGATGCTGATCGTCGGCACTTTGAGGCTAGAGATTCTGCATACCCCCGGCCATACCGCCGATTCGATCTGCGTCAAAGTCGAAGATCGGCTGCTGACCGGTGATACTCTGTTGTTGGGCGGGACCGGGCGTACCGACCTGCCGAGTGGTGATCCCAACCAGTTGTACGATAGCCTGTTCGATCGCTTGCTACGGCTAGATCCCGCCACCAAGGTGTTTCCCGCCCATATCTACAGCGAACGCAGTCACTCCACCTTGGCGCACGAGATCGCCAACAACCCACGGCTGCAGAAGCGGGAGCGGGGCGCGTTTGTCGAACAGATGAACAGTCTTAACCTGGAGATGCCGACCCACCTCACCGAGGCGCTACGGACCAACCTGAGCGGCGGTAAAGCGGTGTCTCAACTGATCGCCGAGGCGGCAGGAAAAGTCCCTTTTATGTCGTTGGAGCAGGTGCTGCAGCGGACTCGAAAGGCTGTGCCGGATATTCTGCTGTTGGATGTGCGCGAGACCGAGGCGTACAAAAAAAGTCATATCCCCACGGCGCTGCATATTCCTCGCGGGCAGCTGGAGTTAAGGGTCAACGACCAGTTGGCGGATCCGACTCAGCGGATTGTGGTCTATTGTCAATTCGGCAAAATCTCGACCTTGGCCGCCGCGACGTTGAAGGAGTTGGGTTTTGACCGGGCTGTGGCTCTGGATGGCGGGCTCAACGCTTGGCAGGAAAAAGGTTACCCACTAACAAGCGAATAGCCACCGCATGACCGGGTTCAGTGGTGGGTGAGCCTTCCAGGTGGTGAGTTAACTCATGCTACGGACGTGAATAAATGCCCAGGCTAGATGCTCTGGTTGCATCCCCGGCTACCAGACACTCCAATAATCGCTGTGCTGCGTATAACCCTGTTTGTTGGCAATAGCTTCGTAGTTGGCAGATCTGGGCGTCGTTTTCGGCACTGTGCTCGCGGCGCCCGTAGGCGGCACAGCATCGAGTCAGGTTGATATAGAGATTGCACCAGGCCAGAGGTTGTTGGGCGGTATAGCGGACAAGGATATTGGCGAAGTGCTCGGCGCTATCCCAACGGCCGTCAGTCAGTGACACTTCCATCGCATCGCGTAGAAACCACAGGTAATTTTGACTCGGTGTATTGGCGCTCAACAGTTGTTCTCCTTGGGTAAGAATCTCCAGCCGTTGAGATTGGGATTCGGTCACCAACGCCTTGGCACCAAAGGCGATAGCACCGACGTAGCGAAACTCGGTGTTAGCGGCGATCTCGATCGCTTGATCGGCCCATTTCGCTGCGTTAGCTAATTGACCGTCACGATACTCGGTTTGTGCCAAAAACAGCAGATACAGGGCTTCGAAACGTAGCCCGTTAACGGTTCGTGCCATCGCTAATGCTTGTTCAAGTTCGACTCTAGCTTGACTGTAATTGGCTTGCTCGCAGAGTGTTTTGGCCAAGCAGCTTCCTCGAGCAACCATCTCGGTGCGCGGGTCATTTTGTTGCTGCGCTAAGCGGATCGCTTCACGGACATCCTGTTCGGATTGCTGTATCTGATTGAGATAAAGGCGCATGTGGCCGCGCAATGACAAATTCGGCGGGATAAAACGGTTATGCTGGTGCGCTCGACAAAGCGCCAAGCAATCGCCGTAAGCTTTTTCTGCCGAAACCGCCAACCCTTTCAGCAAGTTGGCATCTCCCAGCCCACTGAGCGCTTGAATCTCATCGGTGATCGAGGATGAAGCTTGGGCGCTGTAAATCGCAGCTCGGTGGTTACTCAAGCAACCTTCAATATCACCGTTGGCGAATAGGATGTTGCCATAGAGATTGTATATAACGGCCAGTTCACGATCTTGTTGTAAATCATCCGCGATCGCTTTAGCGCGATCGAGATGAGCAACGCCCTCATTGCCGCGTTCCAGGATTCTCAGTGACCGGACCAGATCGATTCTTAGCGCCAGCTCCAACGCCGCTAGTTCAGACGTTTGAGGTAGCGATCCCAGCAGCGTGATAGCCCGAATAAAGTGGTTTTCGGCCTCGCTGTGTGCCCATGCTTGGGAGGCGTGTTGGCCGGCTTGGTGCCAATATTGGATCGCAGTCTTAATATCGCCTGCGTATTCATAGTGCGAGGCCAGCACTTCAGGTGCGCTATCGACCATATCGGGAAAGTGATGGTTGATCGCTTCGGCTATACGCAGGTGGTGGGAGCGTTTGGTTTTATTCAGCAACGAGTTGTAAGCCACCTCTTGGACCATTGCGTGGCGAAATGCGTAGCCGCGGCGTGGCCCTGTGCCGGTTTCTACCAGTAGCTCGGCCCTGATCAGTTGCTCTAATGCACTGTCGTTGGCGGCTTCGTCGTAGGGCGTGCTGGCTAAAATCAATCGGTGGCTAAAGCGCCGCCCTAGTACCGAGACAAATTGGGCCATCGCTTTGGCTGGGCCTAAACGGTCTAAGCGTGACCTCAGCGAGTCCTGCAGCGAGGCCGGTACCTGAACGGGGTTGTCGTGGCTCTGCTTTTGCTCCAATACCGTTTTGGTCAGTTCTTCGATATAAAGCGGTGAACCATCGGCGCGTTGAATGATCTCCTCTCGGGCCGCTTCGGAGATCTTGTTTTGACCGCATAAGGTCTGCACCAGCTCGCTTGATACGCTGTCTGTTAGGGGGACTAAGCGAATCAGCTCAAAGTTAGATAGGCCTTTAGTCAACCAAACCACCGGTTCGCGCGAGGTGATCATTAATACCATCGGTAGTGATTCGATCTGCTCCGAAAGGCGTATCAGAAATTCAGCAGTCGATGAGTCGATCCAGTGCGCATCTTCGACGGCAATCAGCAGAGGTTTGTGCTTGCTGAAGGCTTTTACCGCCTCTATCAGTGCGTTGAGCTTAGCGTTGCGCAGCTCTTGCGCTGATAAATTGGAGTTGGCCTTGGTGTGATGAGAAAGGGTGGCGCCGATCAGCGAAACGATGTTGTGATCAATAACACCAATACCTTCGAGTACACGGAGCAGCTTATCCTCAATATTGGCGTAGTCGTCCGTCGGCTCGGCATCGAGTAGGGCTAGCCAGTGACGGATGACAGGGTAAAGTGGCCGATCGGAATAGAAGGGAGAGCAGCGCAATAGCGCAGTTTGATAGACCTCCGATACGCGATCAATGCTGTGATCGAGTAATCGACTTTTTCCAAAACCGGAATCTCCCTCGATAACAATCACGCTACCTTGTCGGGCGCCATTCAAATGCTTAGCGATGCGGTGCAGCTGTTCATCTCTACCCAAAATTGCCGATGCCGCGGCGTGGCGGTGATCGTCACGTACCGAAGTGATTTGGTAGGCATACAGAGGTTTGGAAATACCTTTAAGAGTTTGCAGGCCGAGTCCGGTGAAATCGAAGTAGCGATTGATGATCTGAAATGTTCCTGGCCCAATGACAACGGTATCGGGGCAGGCTGTAGCTTGTAGTCTTGCAGCGATATTGGGGGTGTCCCCCAGCACCGAATGCTCCAATGACCCACCTTCGCCAATGATATCGCCAGCGATGACGATACCGGTTTCAATGCCGATACGTACCTGCAAACGCGGATGTTCACCTGTATCAATGTTGTGAATCTGTTCGACGATGGCCAAACCCGCGCGTACTGCGCGTTCGGTATCCAGTTCGTTAGCCACCGGATAACCAAAGTAGACCAGCATGCCATCGCCCATATAGCGGGCAATGTAGCCACCAAAAGAATCGATAACGCTGGCGCACTGTTGTTGGAAGGCTAGGATGATATCGCGCAGATCCTCGGGGTCTAGGTGCTGGGACAGCTGGGTAGAACCGACCAGATCGCAAAACATTACCGTTAACTGGCGTTTTTCGGCCTGATCGTGGTGAGGGCTATCGCTGCTAATGGACAGAGCATGACCGCAATGGCAACAAAAACGGCAGGATTTTGGGTTGAGATAGCTACATTCTGGGCAGGGCATCGCCAACATCGAACCACACCGGTGGCACTCTGGAGTTGTATGTTTCGCGGTTGTACCACAGTCGCTGCAATAGATATTCATGACTTATTGGTACCTAATGCGCTCTGTAAGTTGGGGATGATATCGACTCTGGCCAAAGTCGATGCCAACCTAGCTGAAGGCAGGGGTTTTGTTACACCAACACGACGTCGGCTTTCATGCTGTAAAGGATATACAGCACCTCTTCTGCTTCGCGTTGACCAACCGCGTTTTGCTGCATCGCTTTGAGAACGTCATCCAACACTGCGATAAATTCCGATGCATCGATATTCATCCCTGCATGGGTAGCGAGCATATCTTTGCCTTGATAGGTGTTGGGTCCTCCCGAACCGGCACAGAAAAAAGCAGCGACGCTACGCTTGAGGGATTCGGTCTCTGATCTTTGAAAGCGCGGAGCGATGCGCGGATTTTGTTTATGCAGGTCGACGATATCGTTGGCTATCCGGGAAATAACATCGGTGCCGCCTAGGCGTTCAAAGAGGGTCGCGGGCATAGCTAAACTCCTGCGTAGATGAGTACTGCTATGGCTCATGCGATAGTTGCCTATCGATCGAGCAGATGATCAGCGTCAGTTAGCTGGATACTCGTGCTGCTGGCTAACCACAGTAATAGGTAGTCTAGGTGATAAATGTCATCATGGCGGGGCGCTGCTAAATCTATTGAGCCGGTCTACGTCAGGGGTTGCATTGAGCGAGGTAGATAGTTAATTTGCGCTTTCAGTTTTTGAACTAACAAGAGACAGCTGGATGACATTAGATAAACTGCTGGAGCAGGCTCGGGCACAGGAATCGATTCAATTTGATCAGCTGATGAGCGTCATTGTGGAAAATTACAACTACACGCCATCGGCATTTGGAAATGGTTTAGCGCCCAATCGGGTTGAAAACGAAGCCGGCCAGAACGAAGGTTCGTGCAAGTTATTTGCCTTTGCTCG
>JBALWS010000045.1:0-30261 GCA_036960405.1 Halopseudomonas sp.
TTTGATGATGTTGGTCTAATACAAGGTGGCCAGCAAGCCAAAACCAGCGTCGATCAGGCCAAAGAAGCGCAGCAGGCGCTCGAAGCGATCACCCAGGCGGTGGCGATGATCAGTGAAATGAACCAGCAGATCGCCAGCGGCACCGACCAGCAGTCGGAGACGGTGGAAGAGATCAACCGCAACGTGGTCGCGATCAACCAGGTCGCCCAGGAAACCGCCGAACGCTCGCGCCAAACCGTCGCCTCCAATCAACAGCTGGCGACGCTAGCAGACAAGGTACTGGGGCTAGTGAAGCAGTTTAAGGTGTAAGGCGTTAACAAAAATCTTCGGCGTAACTAACCACCACTACTGCAGCGCGACCAGAGGTAGAGATGCTTGGCACTCCGCCCCTGGTGGACCTTTCTGGGAAGTCAGACAGCCTGCTAGCAACAGCTGTCAACAAAGTTACTTTTTGGTACTGGAATCAAAAGTACGCGCTTCATAATCCGTTGGCGTGTGTTGCAGCATTTCCGGTTTAGCCAACCATTCACGGGCTTTGAGCATGTAATCAAAGTAGATGGTGGGCAGAATCTTCTCTTTCAGGAACCAAGCTCGGCGAGAAGCCTTGAGACCGTTAACCATAAACTTGGGGAAGCTGGGCAGCAGCTTGCCGCCGTAACCGAATTCGGCCAGTACAATCTTGCCACGTTCAACCGTCAGCGGGCAGGAGCCGTAACCGTTGTAAACCGCGCGAGGTGCCTTGCCCTGCAGCGCCAATAGCGTGTTAACCGCAACCACGGGAGCCTGCAGGCGAACCGCTGCGGCAGTCTTGGCGTTAGGAGTTGAGGTGGCGTCACCCAGGGCGAAGATATTGCCGAACTTGTTGTGTTGCAGTGTTTCCGGGCTGACATCGATCCAGCCTTCGTTGTTGGCTAGCGGGCTGTTGCGAACGAAGTCCGGGGCGGTCTGGTTTGGGCAGACATGGAGCATATCAAAACTCTGCTGCTCTATTTTCTTCGAGCCCTCTTCGGTCGTGACCTCAAAGTAGGCGATGCGTTTGCCTCCGTCGACCTTGATCAGTTTTTCGTTGAAGCACAGCTTTATGCGGTATTTATTGACGTACTCCATCAACGCTGGAATGTAGTCCGCTACGCCAAACAGCACACCACCGGCGTTGTGGAATTGAACGTCGATGTTTTTCAAGTCGTGCTTTTTCAGCCAATAGGAACAGGCCAGGTACATCGCCTTTTGCGGCGCACCGGCGCATTTGATGGGGATCGGTGGTTGGGTAAACAATGCTTTACCACCTCTCAGGTCCTGGATCAGTTCCCAGGTATACGGCGCCATATCGAACTTATAGTTCGAGGTGACGCCGTTTCTACCTAGCGTTTGCTCCAGCCCTTCGACCTGGCCCCAGTCCAGCTTTATACCTGGGGCGGCGACCAGCACCTTATAACTGACACGCTCACCGTTCTCCAGCGTGACTTCGTTACTGTCCGGGTTGAACTTCGATACCGCCGCGCGAATCCAGCTCACCTGCTTAGGGAGTACGTCCACCATCGCGCGCTTGGTTTGTGCGCGGTTGAATACACCGCCGCCGACGAGTGTCCAACCTGGCTGGTAGTAGTGCGACTCGCTTGGCTCGATGATTGCGACATCTAAGTTCGGGTCACGTTTAAGCAGGCTGGCTGCCGTTGAGATCCCCCCTGCACCGCCGCCGACGATAACAACCGAGTGGCGGGCAAAAATCATGCTGTTATTGCTGCTATCACCTTTGTCGCTGGAGGCCAGGGCGTTAAGGCGCGGAATCAGTGATGTCAGGTTGTAACCGGCTGCTTCGGTGGCCGCGACTATCGCCTCGGCAGACAAGCCCTGAGCCTGCGAGAGAGCCCATAGCGTGGTAGAGCGGCTACCGGTGCGACAGAACGCCAGTACGGGCCCCATCACATCATCGAGTACCGCTTTAAAATCGACCACGTTGTCGTCGGTAATCTGCCCAGAAACGACAGGCACATAACGGTATTCCAGGCCTAGCTCTTTGGCGGTCTGGGCAAACTCAGCCGATGTGGGTTGATCATCCGATTCACCGTCAGGACGGTTGTTGATGATGGTCTTGTAGCCCTGAGCGGACGCAAGGCCGAGCTCTTTAAGAGATAACTGGCCTGCAACGGAAAAAGCGGGAGATATTTTACTTATATCCATATCGGTAACACCTAATTTTAAACACCAGCTCACTCAACTGGTTAGGACCTTATCAGCGCTGATTTGCCCAGCCAGGGCGAAGTCGCATCATGTGAAAAAAACACACACTAATTGTATTGGCATTGATAGAAAGCCATCGATCATAGAGGATGGCCAGGGAAATTGCGAACAGCCCCCTTCCCGCTCCTACCACGGCAGCACGCTTGTTTTGGTTTTGCTCTAGGGAGCCTGCGAACAAATCCCAGTTGAATTCTGGCCTTCAGCTTGATCCGAAATCCAGGCGCAGCTTTGTAGTAATGTCTAGACCTTGCAAAAAGCTGCAACGCAGAGTGCGGATCAAGCTGAAAGCCCCGCAGGGCAAGGCCTAAAATGTGCAGACTCGTTGTTGTACCCTTTGCTAAGGACTACGGCCATTAACGTCAGTCTACGCCTAGATTCTGCACATTTTAGGTCTTGCAGAATCACTTTGGACTTATTCGCAGGTTCCCTAGCTGCTACAGTGGCGGTCATTCTGCTGGGAGCTGATGCGTGACTGAACCGCAAGAGATTACGATCCAAACCCCTTACCATCAAATTGCTGCTCGGGCCTGGGGACCCGAGACCGGCCGCAAGGTGCTGGCCGTCCACGGCTGGTTAGACAACGCGGCCAGTTTTGACCTGATCGCCCCGCTACTGCCCGACCTGCGAATAGTGGCTATCGATATGCCGGGGCACGGACGCTCTTCGCACCGCGCAGCCGGTGTGGCCTACCATTTTGTCGATTATGTCGCCGATGTGATCGCAGCCGCCGACGGCTTGGGCTGGCAGCGCTTCTCTTTTATCTCCCACTCATTGGGCGCCGGGGTCTCCAGTGTTGTCAGTGCGATACAGCCAGAGCGTATTGAGCAGCTCGTTATGATTGAGGGCATCGGCCCCTATGCTGCCGAAGCCAACAAGGCTCCAGAGATACTGGCGGCTTCGATTAAGCAGATGGCTCGACTGGGCTCAAGACGAACCCCGATTTATCCCGACTTGGAAAGGATGATCAAAGCACGTGTGCAGGTCGGTGATCTGGGGCACGCATCGGCTAAACGCTTGGTCGAGCGAAACAGCCGCCGCTGCGAAGGGGGATTTAGCTGGACCACCGATCCGCGCTTAACCGTAGCCACACCGCTGTATCTGACCGAACAGCAGGTCTTCGCTCACCTAGGTGCGATTCAGGCTCCCAGCCTGCTGATAAACGCCGACCAGGGTAATATCACCTCACGGCCGGGCATCGAACAGCGCTATGCCGCCATGGCCGATCTACGTATCAAGACGCTACCCGGAGGGCACCATCTGCATATGGAGAGTCCCGCACCGGTGGCCCAGCAGATCCAGGCCTTTATGGCCAAGTCATGACAACTTAAAAGGGACCGTTTATCGGTTAAGCCGCGGCTCAGTTTTTCTGATGCATGATGCAACCAAACTCATGCCGTGTCTGAAAGCGAGTCAGGTCATCATCCAACCTAGCCAAAGCCATCTGCGGACTGCCTTTGGTCACCTCGATCAGCCCACACAGACCATAGCCGTCCTGCTCATCCTGGGTCTGTAGTTCTGGAATCGATTGAAACTGCCAATACCCACAATCTTTGCAATTGCCCACCATTTGCCGTCACCTCCTCTGATTCGAACCGATTCATTTAACCGCTTCCCACCCTGGGTATCAATGTCGGCGTTTCGGCTGCCGGACCTCGCTATCAGAAAATTGAATTATCGGCATAGCAAGCCTGCGTCTAATAGGCACTTAACGTCGACTCGAATTTGCCGGCTAGCGTTGGCATGCTTGGTAGAGCCAACCCAGCAGGTATCCTTTCGGTGGCTGAAGGCCGGTGATCAAATAGTTGAGGGTATAGGGGTTGTTCAGGGTTGCTTCCAACAATCGCTGACTGCGGCTATCACCGCAAAACAGGATCAAGTCCCCGGGTTTTACGATCTCTTGCAGGCTAGGCAACATCAGCGTGCTCCCCTGACGATGGAGAACAAGGGGCACGCAGGAGAGCGACTGATCCAGCTTGGCCGGGCTTCTGATCAGATCCTCAAGCCGCAACACCCTGCCATTTTCAATCTGCTCATGGACCGCCGAGGTGTCTTCACCACAGAGTTTAGTGGTCCATAAATGGGGGCTTTTAGCCAGTGTTAGGTGCAATTGTTCGACAACCCGATCGGTCAACAGATTCTCGCTACTGCGCAGGTGGTCCAAAAACTGCTGGATCAGCGGAGAGATCAACTGCAATAAAATAGTCCGCGCGGTCAGCAGGCTGGGCTGCATGGTCAGATTAACCCTGGCGGCTTTAAAGACCATCTCATTCTCGTGATGGTTCTGCCTGACCACCAAAGAGATAGCGGGATTGAGCTCGGCCGAACTCAGCAGAATTTGCAGATTTCTGGAGTCGCTGGCCGTGCCTGCCACCAGTCCAACGGCGTGCTCGATCCCGGCTTGTTTGAGTGTCTGATGGTTGGCATGGCCTTTGATTGACCGCTCTGAAATCTCCGAATCGGCCAGTTCGGGATCGATAATAACAGTACTGACACCATGGTTATCCAAGTATTTATGCAGCCAACGACCCATCCGGCCATAACCGCAAATGATCCAACTGCCGGTAGGGATCGTTACATGCGTAGCCAGGTCGACCGAGTGAGCGCCCACTAACCATTGGCTGAGGTGGTGCAGCTTAGGGCTAGTGACCGCCGTGCACAGCTGGACACCAAACAACTCAAACGGATCGATAACCGAAACCGATTCCAGATGACGTAGATGTTCCTGCTGTTGGGTTTCTGTCGCCCGGCAGATAATGTGAACATCTGGATTCAAAAATTTGGTCATCACCGCAATCTTAAGATCCAGCTCTTCATTGGGTATCAGAGAGACCACGGCTCGGCACATCGGATGCTTGATACCGGCATCGACCAGATGCTTGGGGACACTGGCATCGCCGCACAGGCCCGGCATCTTGACCCGGTAGTCACGCATCGCCAGCGCCTTGATCCGCTCCGAGTCGGCGTCGATCACCACCGCATGCATCAGATTGTCGCTGAGCCCCCGCGCCAGCAGGCTGCCGGTGTCGCCGAAACCACAAATAATAACGAAGGGATCTTTAATGGCTGCAACGGTGCGGGCAAAACGGTGTTCGGCTACCGCTATAATAAAGTGCGGATTTTGTATCAGCTGAATAATGGATCCGATGGCGAACAGCCAGGCGATCACCCCCATATACAGACACAAAATCGCCCACAGTCGTTGCTGATCGGTGAAGGCGTAGGGAATCTCACCAAAGCCGGTCGTTGTCGCGGTGTAGGTAAAGAAATAGAACGAATGGAACAGGCTCATCGGAGAGGTACTGCCGTTCGCACCCTGCCCCGGTATCAGCGACATACCGATAATACCGACCCCGTACACCACCACCAGCAGCAGAATTGGACCGCGCATATAGCGCAGCACAATGGACGTTACCCGTCCCAGATCCGAAGTTGTCGCCATAGCGGCAGCCCCCCGTTAGCGGAAGTTAACGACGCGAAATAATGGTATCGACAGAGAGCGTAAACACCGAAATCAGGTTAGACATCAGCGCGCCGTAACCCAGCGATACGATCAACACCATCTGCTCAGGACTGACCCCTTGATCACCATTGACCACCCATATCAGTCGAGCCGAAACCAACAGCAAGTTAGCGACCAGAGAGGTGGCCAGCAAAATGGCCCCCAACTGGGTTCGATCGCCCAGTATCAAACCCGCAGCGATCAGATTGACCAATATCGCCAGGGTGAGTATCCAGACATTATGATGCGCGGGATTATTGATATCGCCGATGACGAAAACCACATTCAGCGCCAGGCCGAGGATGACGAAAAAACCGACAATGACTTTTTCAAATTGCATGCGCGAGACTCTCTGTCTTTATTATTATTTTATGGCCCTGATAGCGCCCACACCAAGATCAACGCGGGCAGCACTACCGGACACAGGCCAGAATAACACTTACGTGGGACGTCTGCTCCCGTGAGGATCCCCCTCTATCAGCGCTACTCTTCGGTCATCTTCTTCTTACGCCGAAACAGCGCTTTAAAACCTCCGTACAATGCTATCGCACCGATAATCCAAAACTTCTTCAACCCCAGCAGCAACACCGCCAGAAAGCCGGTTTTGGCCAGCACCTTGCCGGCGACCAGTGCGCCGAGGCCGTAGGCGGCGACTTCATCGATATCGGGATCGAAATCCTGGTAGCGGTTACCGGCGTCGAAGTTGGCCATGCTCAATACCGGGTCGAGGTTGCCGTTGATCTCTTGCAGCTGCGGCATCGATGCAACAAAGTTCAGCACCAGTACGCCTTTGCGGCCCAGCACGCGAATATTGTAATTGAGGGTGTGGTCGGGGCTATCACCAAACGCCAGTTCTTTGGCCCAGTACATTTTCTTGGCGGCGCTGTTGTAATGCGGCCGTTCAGCCCAGCCGACCAGAGCGATCTTTTCGTAGCCCTGCGTCACACGCTCGTCGCTGGCGTCGCGAATATCGTCTTTCATCTGTTGCAATAGCTCGTCGTAGTCGATGCTATCGGCGTTTTCGTCGGAGACGTAACCCTCCTCTTCGTAACCGATCGTCACGCCCCAGGCATCCTCGTCAAACGGGGTGTATTGCTCCGGAAACAACATCCCCAGCGTGGTGCCACCCGGCGGGTTGCCCCAGACCTCGACCAACACTTTCTCGGCATCGGCTGGCGGCAGGTAGTAGAAGTTTTCCGGCACGCTGAGGGTGGCGACACCGTCGGCCAGAGCGATCTCGCCGGTCTGTCGATCCAGCGAATCCCAGATCGACTTAGCCCATTGAAGGTATTGTTGCTCCTCGCTGAGCACCTCTTCTGATTCGGCAGACACCGTCGAGATAGACGATAGCGCCAACGTAATAGCGAAAAACAGAGACGGTAAAAAACGCGTGATCATATTCATTCCTTGAAATCGAGGAGTCCGTGGTGAGCGCCCTACCATGCCGCATCGGCGCTGGTGGGGCAACCGAGCAGCTACTAACGCCGCAGTAGCAAGGCCCAACGGCCTAAGTGGACGATACTGGCCAGCGCCGAGGCCAGGTAGGTCAGCGCGGCGGCTTTGAGTAGTGTTCGCACCGCGGGGATATGTTGCTCGGGGATATATTCACCCTCGATCAGAATCGGCAACGCCTTGTTAAAGCTGGCGTCCCACTCTTCGGGCAGCATGATCAGGTAGGCCATCGCCCCGATCAACTGCAGCACGATGCTGACCACTACCGCGATAACGATCAGCGGGGCGGCTTTGGCGACCAGCGCGACGATAGGCACCAGCAGCAATATCAGCTCGCCGGCCTTGCGAAACCCCATCGCCAGCGGAATGTATTTACGCCGCAGCAGGAAGATCCGTTCCTGACGGTGAAACTGGATCGCGTGGCCGACTTCGTGAGCGGCGACAGCTACCGCCTTCAGCGAGCGACCATCGTAGTTGCTGGGGCTAAGCCGGACCATCTTGTCGCTCGGGTCGAAATGGTCGGCGCCTTCATCGGTCTGTTCGACGCCAATCCCATCGAGTTTAAAGCGCTCGATCAGATGCTGGGCCAGCTCACCGCCGCTACCGGGCATCTCCTCCAGGTCATCGCCAAATTTTTTCATGGTGTGGCGTACCCAGAACTGCGGGCTGTAGATCAACAGGAACAGCAGGACGGTCAGAATAAGGTACAGCATAGTTCCCCCTACTGCGGCGCTGGCGGATTGTCATCCACCTGCGCCACCGGCAAGACCACCCTGACACAGGTTCCGCGGCCCAACGCGGTCTCGATCTCGATCTCACCTCGGTGCAAGGCAACGATGGAGTGGCAGATCGACAGCCCCAATCCGGTGCCTTCGCCGGGTGGTTTGGAGGTATAGAACGCATCGAGCGCGTGTTCGGCAGTGTCCGAATCCATGCCACAACCGTTGTCTTCTACACTGAGGATGATCTGATCGCCGTCTAGCCGGGTCCGCGCCACAATTTCACCATCCAACTCGCGGCAGCGGTTAACGGCGTCAGCAGCATTGGAGATCAAGTTCATCAGCACCTGAATCAGCTGGTCGCCGTAGAGCTCCACGGCGGGCAGCGTGGGATCGAAATCTAGCCTTAACTGCACCTCTTTCATCCGCGCATCGTAACGCATCAAGCGGCAGGTGCGACCAACTAGGCTGTTAAAGTCGACCAACTGCTTGGCCTCTCCCTCAGGGCTGGAGAACTCGGAAACATCGCGATTGATGTTGATCAGACGCTGGGTCTGCTGCTGGATCATCTCTAAATCTGCCCGCATCGCGGGAGCCAACTCAAAACCACTGCAGATCTCTTGCAGCAAACCATCGATGGCTGCGATGGGGTTACCGATCTCGTGGACGATACCCGCCGATAGCGAGCCGATCGCCGCCATCTTCTCCTGATGCAGCAGCTTTTGGCGGCTCTCTTCGAGTTCTTTTTCCGCCTGGACCTGGGCGCTAAGATCCCGAAAAGAAACGATATAGCGAGGCTGGCCGCCTTGGCTAGAGCGAGTCACCGCCACCTCAGCGGGCAGCAGTGAACCGTCGCGACGGCTACACTTGCGCTCGGTCGGAGTCTCAATCAACGGTGTTAGCCAGTTCTCGACCGTTGCCGGGAGTAACGCGGTTGGGCAGGCAAGATTGGCAGCAAACAAGCTCAGCAGGTTTTGCCCGCTAATTTGAGAATTGGTATAGCCAAACAGTTTTTCGGCGCTGGGATTGATCGATTCGATAGTGCCCTTGGCATCGCTGACCACGATGGCGTTTAGCAGATTATCCATCACCGCCTGTAAGCGCTGTTCGCGCTCGCTGATGATCTGCTCCATCCGCTCACGCTGCTGCACTTCGATCTCCAGCTTCTGATTACTCTCCTGCAGCGTCTGGGTGCGCTCGTCGACACGTTGCTCGAGTAGCTCGCGGGCGGACTCCAACTCACTAACGCTGTCACGCAGCTGATCTTCTTGCCGGGTAATAATGCCCTCGGCATGACGCACCACTAGTTGCAGGGCGACATACAGCAGCATCAGGATTAATCCGGTACCGCCGATGACCCACCACTGCACCTGAACAATCCGAGCCAACAGCGGGGTGTAGTCGCTATAGACCTCAAAGACTCCGGCGATCTGCTGACCGCCAGGAGCATATAAAGGCAGATAGGTCTGCAACAGGTCGCGTGACTCATAGTGCTGGTCATAGGGATTGAACTGATCGCGTTTGACGAACGAATTGGACACCAGCCCCTGACGAGCCAGTCCGATCGCTGCGTTGGTTTGCCGGTCTTCGCCGATCTGCGACGCATCGGTGGAAAACACCGTCATGCCCGAAGGTCGGTAGATCTTGATCTTCACCACCGCCAAACCCGTAATCAACTGCTCGATCTGGGCATGCAGCCGTTCGGTTTCGCTGCTCGGAGTCGCCGCATGGGTTTCGGCCAGTAAAGGCTCAATCTGCGGCCACAGGCTGTTAGCCAAAACTCGGGTAGTGGCGACATTTTTGTTCTCGCCATCATTGAGCAACAGATTGATCGACAGGGTACGAAAAAAGATACCCAACAGCACTGCGGTAACCAGCAAAATGATTAAGCTGCTGGTGGAGAAAAAGCGTTGAAGTCGAAACATCCGTATCCTTAACAACAGAGCGAATTCGGGACAGCTCAAGCTTTGCAAAACCTAACCAAAACTACTTCCAATGAGCTGCGGCCAGCATAGCATTAGCAGGTAGCGATATGAATCGATTTGGCGCGGTCAGAGCCAGCCTCAGATCCGGATAGGGACGACCACGATCATATCAACCAATTGCTACTTCTGATGGTTATGGAAACCACCCTCTTTACAGTACAATTCGACCCGTTCGCATACCTAAAAGCATATAGAAAACCGGAAAAACCATGGCTAAAGGCACTCTGTATATCATCTCGGCCCCATCTGGCGCCGGAAAGACCAGCTTGGTCAAAGCGTTAATCAGTCAGGATACGCTGGCCTGTGTTTCGGTCTCACACACTACGCGTTCGCCCCGTCCGGGCGAGGTCGATGGCTGGGATTATCACTTTACCGATCACGCCGAGTTCGACCGTATGATCGCCACTGGTGATTTCCTCGAGCACGCCGAGGTGTTCACCAACAAATACGGCACCTCGCGCAGCTGGGTAGAAGCTGCCTTGGCCGAGGGTAAAGATGTCATTCTGGAGATCGACTGGCAGGGAGCCCAGCAAGTTCGCATGTTGATACCCGAATCGGTATCGATCTTTATTCTGCCGCCTTCGCGCGAGGCGCTACAGCAGCGGCTGAACAACCGCGGCCAGGACTCTGCCGAGATCATCGATCAGCGAATGGCCGAAGCGGTCAGCGAGATGTCGCATTACCATGAATTCGATTACTTGGTGATCAATGACAAATTCGATCAATCGCTGGTCGAACTGCAGGCGATTTTTCTGAGCAAACGGCAATTGATCGAGCCGCAAAAACAGCGCCAGCAGCAGATGATCGAGCAACTGCTGGGTTAAAAACCGTGAGGCAAGCCTCGATGCTTGCCAACAAGGCCCCCCGTTCTGTAAACTGCACGGCTCTTTTTAGAAACCTGCGTATTAATGCTTGAGGTAAGTGATGGCCCGCGTAACTGTTGAAGATTGCCTAGAAAATGTTGAGAACCGCTTCGAGCTAATTATGGTTTCATCCAAGCGTGCTCGCCAGTTAGCTACCGGCGGCAAAGAGGCCAAAGTGCCTTGGGAAAACGACAAGTGCACCGTCGTTGCCCTGCGCGAAATCGCAGCCGGCGAGATCGATGCCAGCATTCTGGAAGAGCGTCCTGTTGACGTCGAAGAACTGCTTGCCGATGCACCCGCAGTTGTTGTTGCTGAAAGCTAAGCAACAAGCGTTATCTCTCCCTGCAGCAGCAGGGGGAGTTCAATTGCTGAGTATTGAGCCTTGATGCTGTTATAGTCAGTCTGTATGCCAACAATCCAAGCCCTTTCACAAAGCCTTACTAGCTACCTCGACCCCGAACAGATCAACCAAGTTCGGCGTGCTTACTTTTATGCCGAACAAGCCCACGACGGTCAGCGTCGTAAAAGCGGCGAACCCTACGTTACCCACCCGCTAGCCGTCGCTTCGATCCTGTCTGAGATGAACATGGATCACCAAAGCTTGATGGCAGCCATGCTGCACGATGTGATCGAAGATACCCAGGTCAGCACTGAGGGGCTCCACAGCCAGTTCGGCGACGCCATTACCGGTATCGTCGACGGTGTCAGCAAGCTAACTCACCTGAATTTCGAAACCAAAGCCGAAGCACAGGCCGAGAACTTTCAGAAGATGATGATGGCGATGGCCGAGGATATCCGGGTTATTCTGGTCAAGCTCGGTGATCGGCTGCATAACATGCGCACCCTCGGGGTGATGCCTCCGGCCAAGCAGCGCCGAATCGCTCGCGAAACACTCGACATCTACGCCCCGATCGCCAGTCGACTGGGGATGCACGATGTCCATGTCGAACTCGAGGATCTGGCATTCCGGGCTTACTACCCGATGCGCTACAAGATGATCGGCCAGGCGGTGGATAAGGCGCGTGGTAACCGCCGCGATATGCTCGAACGGATCGAGCAGACCATCACCGAACTGCTCCACAAAGAAGGCTTCTCATTCTCTATCAGCGGCCGTCAAAAACACCTATACAGCATCTACCGCAAGATGGTGGCGCAGAAGAAATCGTTCAACGAAATCATGGACGTGTTCGCATTCCGAATCGTTACCGACAAGATCGACACCTGTTACCGAATTTTGGGCGCCGTTCACAACCTTTACAAACCGGTCCCCGGTCGCTTTAAAGATTACATCGCGATCCCAAAAGCCAACGGTTACCAGTCGCTACACACCGACCTGTTCGGCGCCCGCGACATCTCGATCGAAATCCAGATCCGTACCGAGGAGATGGAAGGCATCGCCAGCCAGGGCATCGCCTCCCACAGCCATTACAAAGAGTCAAAAGAGGGCATCAGCCGCATCGAGGGCAATTACAACCGCGCCCGGCAGTGGGTTCAAGGGCTGATGGAGATGCAAAAATAGGCCGACAGCTCGATCGACTTTATCGAGAGCGTCAAAATTGACCTGTTCCCCGACGAAGTCTACATCTTCACCCCCAAAGGGCGGATATTTGAGCTTCCCAAGGGTGCCACCCCAGTCGATTTCGCCTACGCGGTCCACACCGATGTCGGTAACAGCTGCGTTTCGTGCCGCATCAACCGACGCCTAGCACCGCTGAGCACACCACTCGAAAGCGGCCAGACGGTTGAAATCATCACCACCCCCAGCGCCCAACCGAATATGGCCTGGCTCAATTTTGTCGTCACCGGCAAGGCGCGCTCCAATATCCGCCACTTCCTCAAACACAAGCAGCACGAGGAATCGGCCAGCCTAGGCAAGCGGTTGCTGAACCAGTTCCTAGCAGGGCTCGGCAGCTCACTCGATGAGATTCAACCGCAGCAACTGACACAATACCTGGAAGATTCTGAATTAAAGTCGCTCGATGAATTGCTGATGGAGATCGGCCTCGGCCACCGCATGGCCTATCTGGTCGCTCAGCGTCTTCAGTCGACCGACGACCAACAAGACAACGAAGCCCAAGGACAACCCCTCGCCATCAGCGGCCGGGAAGGCTTGGTATTATCCTATGCTCGCTGTTGCCACCCAATTCCAGGCGACCATATTTTGGGTCATATCAGCAGCGGCCGCGGTATCGTGGTCCATCGTGATGACTGTCGCAACATCCATGATTTCCGTGACGATCCAAAGAAATGTTTCCACCTCAACTGGGACCAGCAGGTCGATGAAGACTTCAGCATCAACCTGCGGATTGAGCTCGCGGCCCAACGCGGTATCATCGCCGCTCTCGCGACCAAAATTACCGAAGCTGGCGCCAACATTCATCGCATCGATATCGATGAAAAAGAGGCCCGCATGAGTACCGTACACCTGGACCTTCAGGTGCGCGACCGCATCCACCTTGCTCAGATCATTAAGCGCGTCCGTACCCTCAAGTCGGTATCGCGCATTATCCGGACCTGAGCCGGGTTTTAACCCATCAGCTAACCAAACCGAGACTTGTATGAGCAACCGAGCAATTATCCACTCCGATAACGCACCTGAAGCGATCGGCACATACTCCCAAGCTGTCAAAGTCGGCAGCACCGTCTACCTATCCGGCCAAATCCCCTTGGTAGCCGCTACCATGGAGATGGTTGAGGGGGGCTTTGAAGCCGAAGTTGTACAGGTTTTTGAAAACCTGAGCGCAGTCTGCCAGGCCGCCGGTGGATCACTACAGCAGATCGTTAAGCTGAATATTTTCCTGACCGATCTGAGCCACTTCGCCACCGTCAACGAAGTCATGTCACGCTACTTTGAGCAGCCTTATCCGGCTCGCGCCGCTATCGGTGTTGCCGAGTTGCCCAAAGGCGCGGCAGTCGAGATGGATGGCATTCTGGTCACCGACTAGGTCAGCCAAACCTCTTCTTGGGCCTGCCCCCTGCAGCGCAGGCCCTTGCTCTCCCTTCAAACCTCTCCCAACAAAACTCCTCGCCATTAACGCCCCATCGCCATCCCTTCTCGGCGCGGATCTACCGCACTGTGCCAGCGACCATGCTGATCGCCCGAGATCGCATGAATACCACTATTCATTTCGGTCAATTTGATCTGATGCCCGCGTCGTTCGAGCTCAGGCTGCAGCGCCTCTGCTTGAGTCCCCGACTCCAACTCCGTCACTCCATTGCGGTTGCTGATATGCGGCATTGCGACCACCTGTTGCGCATCAAGCTGCCACACCAGCGTCTGTAGCAACATCTGAGCGACGTAATTGATGATCCGGCTGCCGCCCGGGGAGCCGCTCAACAACACCAATTGGTTCTTATCATCAAACACCATGACCGGGCTCATCGAGCTGCGCGGACGTTTGCCCGGCTCAACCCGATTGGCCACCGCCAGGTTGTCTCGCTCGGCGACAAAAGAGAAGTCGGTGAGCTGGTTATTGAGCAAGAAGCCATCAACCATCAGCGTTGAACCGAAAGCCATCTCGATACTGCTGGTCATCGACACCGCATTGCCCGCCGCATCGACGACACTAAAGTGGCTGGTCGACGGCAATTCGGGCGCATTGCCGTCAGCGTATGCCAAGTGATCAAATTCACCGGCGCTTGCCAGCCCCATGTCTTGCTCAGGATCGATCAATTTGGCCCGATCGCGAAGATAGGAAGGCTCGAGCAGTTGCTGCACCGGAACCTCGACAAAATCACTATCGGCCAGATAGCGCTGACGATCGGCGTAGGCCAATCGTGAAGCCTGGGTCAGCAGGTGGGCAAATTCAGCGCCATCGGGTGTGAGCTGTTGCAGTGATTGCGTTTCCAGCATCCCTAAAATCTGCAGCACGGTCACGCCACCCGATGTCGGCGGAGGCATGCTACAAACCCGGTACTGCAAAAACGGCCGACAAAGCGGTTCACGTAGTATCGCCCGGTAAGCACTCAAATCATCGATTTCTAGCAAGCCGGGGTTATCACTGGCGCCTTGCACCCGATCGACGATTCGCTGCGCCAACGCTCCCTCGTAGAGGTAATCCGCGCCTTGCTCGGCAATCTGCGTCAAGGTTTCAGCCAATGGCGAATTGGTCAGTCGCGCCCCCACCGCCAACGGCTCGCCGTCAGGATAAAAATAGTCACGCGCCTGCGGGTAATTTTTCAGTCCGGGATTGGCAGGCTTGAGCAACAATTGGTGCAACCGAGGCGTCACCTCAAAGCCTTGCTGGGCGGTAGCGATGGCATCCCCAAACAGCTCCGACCAGGCTAACTTACCCTGTTGATAGTGGGCCTGCTCTAGCATCCTCAGCACCCCAGGCGCTCCAACCGAACGCCCTCCCACCAACGCCTGACGCCAAGGCATCGGCTTGCCATCGGCGTCGAGAAACAGGCTACTATCGGCGCGCTGCGGTGCCGTTTCACGACCATCATAAGCCACCAGCTGTTGCTGCTTGGCATCCCAATGCAGCATGAAAGCCCCGCCACCAATGCCCGATGATTGCGGTTCAACCAAAGTCAGCATCGCCTGTATCGCCACCGCCGCATCGACAGCGCTGCCACCGCGTTGAAGTATTTGATAACCCGCTCGAGTGGCTTCGGGATGCGCCGTTACCACCAGAAATTTCTCGGCCGTAATCTGAGCACTGGCCTGCAGCCCGGTAGCGGGTTCTGGAGCGGCCTGACTGGCCGCCTGAACCGTAGCCATCCCACCCAACCAGAGCAGTGCGACCCCATAGCAACTAATACGCGAAAGCATTCTGTTCACGATCGATTCCTCTTTATCAAAACATCATTCAAGTTGGCTCTCGCCAGGCCGCTAACCAATTAGATAAGTCAATTGTGTTAGCAGCGGCGAAAAACCCGGCAACTCGCCTAGATTAGTGATCATAGTCATGATCGTCGGCCTTATAGCCGTAACTGTGAGAGGATCGCTTGACGGGATCTTCTGGCTGCCACTAGGATGGGCCAATTGTGGCTTAATGTTTAGGAATTACAATATGAGCAACCCCAGTCTTCGAATCGTGATGCTCAGTGACAATCAGGGTCGCGCTCTAGTCATTCACCCCTGTAATGAGCTGCTCAACCTGGTCAGTGTCTGGAAACACACCCATCGACAGCTGCAACCGTTGTCAGCCCACGATGCCGAAGCGTTCTTTACCCAAAACGCGCTCAATCATGAGAAAGGTATCGGACAACTGCTGTCACTACCGATCCTAGCCGATCCGGACTGCCAACTCGAAGGCCAGTTTGAAGTCCTCGAACCCAACAGTGGTCGCGTCCTTCAGCTCAGCGACGAGATGATTAAAGATACGGTTCAGCAATGCAAACTCAGCATTACGACCGATGCCATCGATGCCAAACAGAGCAGCGGCGACGATGTTACCGTTATTACCCGCGCGGTTGAAAAATTCACCACGCTACGGATCAAGCAGCGACTCGAAGATACGCTTGGGCTTCCCACCTTGCCACCAACCGCCCAAAAAATTATCGAGCTACGCGCCAATCCCAACGCCGGTGTCGACGACCTGGTACCTATCGTCCAGATGGACCCCAGCCTCTCGGCTCAAGTCATGAGCTGGGCGGCGTCGCCCTACTACGCCGCGCCGGGCGGTATCGATTCAATTCACGATGCAATTGTGCGGGTGCTCGGTTACGACCTAGTGGTTAACCTAGCGCTCGGCGTAGCGATGGGCCGCACCCTGAAACTGCCAACCGATACCCCACGCGGTAGCACCCCGTATTGGCTACAAGCGCTATTTTGCGCCACCCTGGCCGAAAAGCTGGCCAAACAGATCCCCGCCGAAATTCGCCCTCGTCCGGGCTTGGTCTACCTGACCGGACTGCTGCACAACTTCGGTTACCTGACCCTGTCGCATGTTTTTCCGCCGCACTTCTCGTTAGTCTCCCGCTATATCGAAGCCAACCCTCATCTGCACCATGAGTATGTTGAGAAACAGATTCTCAATGTCACCCGCGAGCAGGTGGGTGCTTGGCTGATGGAGACCTGGAATCTTCCGGACGAAGTGTGCAAGGGCATTCGTTTTCAAAATGCACTGAGTTATCAAGATGAGCACCAGAACTACGCCCATATCATCGACCTGACGCTGCGGGTCATGCGCAGCAACGGCCTTGGTGATGGAGTCGACGGCAGCGTTCCCGATAGCCTATACCAGCAGCTAGGGCTGGAGCCTCAGGCGGTACAGAACACGTTTAATCTGATTTACGCCAAGACCGAGCAGCTCGACGAAATGACAAGTTTTCTCAAGGTCGGGTAAGGTTCCCCAAGCGCGCTTAGTCGACCATCCATGCTTATCGAAACGCCTACCCTTGCGGGTAGGCGCCTTCTCAGCTTTAATCGCTGCTACCCTCTTCTGACAACTGCTCCAACTGCTCGACGCTAGTCAACCACTGCTCTTCGGTATCGGCGCTGAGTTGTTGTAGCTTCGCCTGCTGCTGCAGCAACTGTTTCAAGCGTTCTTTGTTGGCATCATCGTACATCTGCGGATCTGCCAACTGCTCATTGAGCAGCCCCAGATCGATGCTTTGCTGCTCCACCTGCTGCTCCAGCTTGGCCACCCGCTTACGCAATGGGGCTAACTGCTGCCGCCGAGCCGCTTCCAGTCGCTTACGCTCTTTTCGATCCAGGGCCGACTCACCGCCAACCGGCTCGCTGTTTTCTGGCTCGACTGCAATCCGATTACCCGCCGCCTCGGACAACCAGCGTGCATAATCATTCAGATCACCATCGAACGGAGTGACTCGACCATCGCTGACCAGCAAAAACTCATCGACACAGTTACGTAACAGGTGTCGATCGTGCGAGACCAGAATCAGTGCCCCAGGGAAGGTTTGCAACGCCATCGTCAGCGCATGGCGCACCTCAAGATCAAGGTGGTTGGTCGGCTCATCCATCAACAGCAAGTTGGGCTCTTGCCAGGCGATTAGCGCCAGCGCCAAGCGTGCCTTCTCTCCGCCGGAAAACAGCTTGACCGAATCCAGACAATCATCGCCACGAAAACCAAAGCTGCCCAGATAATCACGGATACGCTGCTCGCTGGCTTGCGGTGCCTGGCGCTGCAGATGCAGCAACGGCGACGCCTCGAGGTCCAACGCTTCAAGCTGATGCTGGGCAAAATAACCGATCCGCAGGTTCTCGCCTTCGTGGCGCTCTCCAGCTAATAACTCGATATCTGCCATCAGCGATTTGATCAGGGTCGACTTACCCGCTCCGTTAGCCCCCAGCAGGCCGATTCGCATCTCCGGCTGTAGGCTGAGGGTACAGCGATCGATGATCGGTTTATCTGCGTAGCCCAACGCTGCCTTATCCAGCACCAGCAGCGGGCTGGACATTTTATCGGAGCACTGAAAACTAAAGCTAAATGGCGAATCAACATGGGCCGGGGCGATCCGTTCCATCCGCTCCAACTCTTTCAACCGGCTCTGGGCCTGCTTGGCTTTGGTGGCCTTGGCCTTGAAACGGCGGACAAAGTTCTCAATCTCGTCAATCCGCTGCTGCTGTTTGGTAAAGGCCGCTTGTTGATGCGATAACTTCTCCGCGCGCAACTTCTCAAACGCCGAGTAGTTACCCTTATAAAGCGTCAATTGATTTTTTTCTAGATGGACAATATGACCAACGACACGATCAAGGAAATCACGGTCGTGCGAGATTAGAATCAGCGTCCCTTCGTGCGCCTTAAGCCACTGCTCCAGCCAGAGCGTGGCATCGAGATCGAGGTGGTTGGTCGGCTCATCCAGCAGCAGCAAGTCAGAACGACTCATCAGCGCCTGGGCCAAATTTAATCGAATCCGCCAGCCCCCAGAAAATTGCGATACCGAACGGTCCACTTCCGACTCGTGAAAGCCCAATCCATGCAATAACTGCCGTGCTCGAGCATCGGCGCTGTAGCCATCGATAGCCGCCAGTTGCGCGTGCAGCTCACCGAGGTGTTGTGCTTTATCACCCGCTTCAGCGTCGGCCATCTCGGCCTGGATCCGCCGCAACTCACTATCACCATCGAGCACGTACTCAACCGCCGCCCGTGACAATGCAGACGTTTCCTGGGCCATATGGGCAATGCGCCACTGGCTAGGCAGCAACAAGTCACCGGCGTCAGCCTCCAATTTACCCAGAAGCATTTGAAACAGGCTCGATTTACCGCTGCCGTTAGCACCGATCAGGCCGACTTTGTAACCAACATGCAGCCGCAGATCGACCTGCTGTAACAGTTGATTCTTGCCTCGCTGGAGGCTTAATTCTCGGAGTTCAATCATGGCGCGCAAGTGTACCACAGCAAACAACCCGCTAAATCGCTCAACATCTGGCATTTAACGGAACTTTCCAGTTATATTGCCCCTCCAAGAACGACAACACGCAGAGACGCAACGCTGTTACTGCATATAGAACTACCCACCAAAAGGATTAACGATGAAGAAAAGCGTATTGGTCGGCGCCATGGCAACAGCACTGTTCGCGGCCCCTTTTGTTCAGGCCGCCGAGTTAGAATCTTCAGAGCAAAAAATCAGCTACATCATGGGT
Organism: Halopseudomonas sp.; assembly: GCA_036960405.1. Lineage (GTDB taxonomy): Bacteria > Pseudomonadota > Gammaproteobacteria > Pseudomonadales > Balneatricaceae > Motiliproteus. Next base: position 19,314 of record JBALWS010000045.1, read on the forward strand.
CTGGATGTTTCCGCACGGATGGAAGGGCTGGGCTTCACACTGGACCAGACAGCGTTCCTGAAAGGTGTTGAAGAGTCCTCAGTGAAAAGCGGTCGCAGCTTAAGTGACGAAGCGATGCAGCAGACCATGCAGGAAGCTCAGGCGCTATACCAGCAGCGCCAAGAAGCGGTGATTGCCGAGCAGGGTGCCAGCAATCAAAGTGCAGGTGATGCCTTCCTGGCTGATAACGCCAAGAAAGATGGCATCATGAGCACCGCTAGCGGCTTACAATACAAAATCATCAGTGCCGGTGACGGGAGCAAGCCCACTGCGGCAGATACCGTTCAAGTTCACTATCGCGGTACGCTGATCGATGGCACCGAATTCGATAGTTCATACAGCCACGGCGGCCCCGCTACCTTCCCACTTAATGGCGTGATCCCCGGCTGGACCGAAGGCCTACAACTGATCAGCAAGGGCGGTAAAGCCGAGCTTTACATCCCCTCTGAACTGGCCTATGGACCTCGTGGCATGGGCCAGGTAATCGGCCCTAACTCGGCGCTAGTGTTTGAAGTCGAGCTGCTGGATATCAACCCGCAGAAGTAAGCCTGACCGCCTTGCCCGATAAAAAAAACGGAGGCAACTGCCTCCGTTTTTTTATCCAATCTCTGACAACACTATTTCAGCTCATTAATAAAACCATTAGAGGCGATGGCGTAATACACCCCATTTCCAAACCCCAACCCGTACAGGGTGGCACTGGTCGGGCGAAACTGCTCCCGCTTATGGACCTGCCAACGGCGTAACTCGGTTCCTTTAGCGACATCCCAGAGCTGAACTAGGCCTGAGCTGGTGCCAGTTAATAGCTGGTCAGAATTATCGGAAAAAACGGCTGAGGTATAACTGATTCGCTGTGCCACCCAGCTCTCATCGGTGGTCAGTGTTTGCTGTATCTGTCCGGTTCCGGTTCGCCAGATCAACGCCTTATCAAGCTGGCCAGCACTAAACGCAAATTGCCCGTTTGGCGACAACGCTACGGTATTAACACCATTGCCGTGCTCTACACTCAACACCTGATCGCCGGTTTGCAGATCCCACAAGCGTGCTTGATTATCATCCGATCCGGTCAAAGCCCAATCGCCATCCTCGCTGATATCGACCGCGCGGACCCGCCCCGGATGACGCAGAGTATGCTTCAAACCACCGTTTTTTATATCGAAATAGAGCGCGGTGTGATTTTCTAGGCCCAGTAGCGCCAAATCACCGTCCGGAGATAACGCGGCATCCAGAATCCCTGCCGGGGCATTCCAGAACCACACAGGCTGGCCATCTGAGACCTGCCATAACACCATATCTTGTTGAGCCACTGTGATCGCAAAGTCACCCTCGGGTGAAAACGCTGCCGCCACCAAATTACTGTAACCATCCTGATTATGGTTCCAGTTAAACAGCCTCTCATGCCGCTGCAGATCCCACAGACTACCGCCGTGCTGAATCGAGCCAACGACGCCATAGCGGCTGTCGGCAGAAACCGCCGCGCTATAAACCCCCTGCACCGCATATTCGACCTGGTTAGCGGGTTTATCTCCATAACTGCAACCTGCTAGCAGTGTCACCGCCAGCACACTCGCTTGGGTTGGCAAGGCTAACCACTTAGCGTGCCGTGCAATCATCTAAACCCGGTCTTTATGGGCGTTATGCAGCGTTTCAATTAGCTGATCTTCGAGTTCAAAACGCTCAGCCAGCAACTCACCCAGCTTTGACAGGTCTTGACTCAAATGGGCCACATCCTGAACACAGAGGCTTTCACGCTCGGAGTAGTTATCATTGAAGGTCAGTATCGCATCGGTAGTCGCCTGAATTTTTGGCTCCAGCTCACGCGCTAAATCCAGGCCGCCGTCATTGAATTCATCCGCTTCGGCTAGCAGGTGTTCGTAAACACCAAAGTGCCAGGATGACGCATAGTCGACCGTGATTTGACTGAAATTACGCAGAATCTCTACCAGCTCTTCGCCAAGCTGCTGCTGCGGCAGAGCCACAAACAAGCTAAGTAGATCCTGACGTTCCTGCAACCAGCGATCAATCAGGTCACTGACACCGCCCCAGCGTTCCTTTGCATTACGACATTGCTCTAGCATCGTCACGTCCTACTTGTTATGCGCCACTATGGGCGGATTATGAGATGAGGGCGCTCAAACAGGGCACCGAGGTCCCCATACTAGCGCCAAGCTACGCGCTATATCAACAGCCACGAGGGTTACCGAACGAAGTAAATTCCCCCCTGCACAAAGAAACAGCCGCGTTATATACTGTGTCGATCTAATACGTCGTTTTGCCTACCCGGCCGATCATTACTTGACCAGAGAGAGCCCCATGTCCGCCAAGCGATCACTGCTAGCCTTGCTACTTGTCTTACTACCCCTGTCGCTATTTGCCGCCGAGGGGAAGAGTGATTATGTAGAATATATCGAGCTACAACCCCCGTTCATCACCAACTATGGAGGGGTCGGTCCGCTGAAGTATTTGAAAGCAGAAGTGTCGATCCGGGTCCATAGCCGCGGCGCCGAAGCCAAAATCAAGCACAACCAGGCCCATATTCGTAACAATCTGGTGATGCTGTTCAGCCGCCAAACCGACGAAGCCGTATCCAGCCCAGCCGGACGGGAAAAACTGCGCTTAGAAGCGATCGAGAGTATTCGTCAGATCATGGTCAGCGAATACGGTGAAGAGGGGTTCACGATGCTCAGCGATCTACTCTTCACCAGCTTTGTAACCCAAAACTAAATCGGTCAACGCTAGCTGACCGATTTGAGCGGTTTAGCTGGCAAAATAGTTCGCTAGAAATTGTTCGAAACTGGGCTGATCAGCCTGCTCCATCTGTTGCTGCTGCTCGATTGAACGCTGCGCCATTACATCCAGTTCACTGCGCTGGGCGGCCATCATCGGCTCGGCCATCAAGCGATCTCGATGGTGCCGAGACTGCTCGATAACAAAGTCGGTATAACCTTGGCCCCGCTCACGCATTAGCTGCAACACCTTCGCCGAAGGCGTCAACTCAACATCCGCCAGCTTAGCTCGTTGCAACTGTACCGAACGGGTATGGCAGGAGCTGCCATGAGCATGATCCATTAACTCTGCGACCTTCATCACTTCATCAAGCAGCTGCGCGCCCCAATCCTGCAGCCCTCGAGAGCCCTCTGCCGTGGCCAACTGCACCCCGGGCTTACGCCCTTGATTGACCACTACCGCATGGTTGGCTTTAAGACGATCGCACTCGCTATCCGAGATATCAGTCGAGTCAGACAGCAAGCAATGTAGCAAGAAGCAATCGATAAACCGCGCCTGTGCGGAATCGATACCGGTCGGCAGTAGGGGGTTGATATCCTGACTGCGTATCTCGACATACTCGACCCCGCGATCTCGCAACGCTTGCAACGGTTTTTCGTTGCCTTTGACCACCCGTTTGGGACGAATATCGCTGTAGTACTCATTTTCAATCTGCAGCAGATTGGTATTGAGCTGGCGATAACTGCCATCCGCTGCCTGAACCCCCATCGCTTCATAAGCCGGGTAAGGGGTAGCAACCGCTTCAGACAGGGTGTGGATATAGTTATCCAGGGTGTTGTAACAGATACTCAACGAAGCCTGAGCCTGGTTGGTATAGCCCAGGTCGCTCATCCGCAAGCTGGTCGCATAGGGACCATAGAGCGTCTCCGCATCGAACTCCTCAAGCTGGTGCGGCTGATCCCCGACAAACGAACGACTCAACGCAGGCGAGGCGCCAAACAGATAATTTAGCAACCAGCCATGACGGCGGAAATTCCGCAGCAAGGCAAAGTAGCTTTGCGACTGAAACTCCTGCAGCTGGTCCGCGCTTGTCTCAGCCGGCGTCATCAACCGCTGCAACAGCGGCCAGATCGCATCGGGCAATGAAAAGTTGTAATGAATCCCGGCGATAGACTGCATCACCCGACCATAGCGCGACTCGAGCCCGAGCCGGTAAACATGCTTCATCTTGCCGTTATTAGAACAGCCATAACGCCCGACCGGCACCTCCTGTGGATCATCGATCCGGCAAGGCATGCTCGCTCCCCAGATCGTTTCATCACCCAGATGGGTATAGGTGTAGCGATGCAGCGCTTCAAGATAGTGCAGCGCGGGCTCGACGCCATGAAACACTGGCGTAATAAACTCCAGCAGCGCCTCTGAATAATCGGTAGTAATTCGCGAATGGGTTAATGCCGCACCCAACGCTTTCGGATGCGAAGTCTGAGACACCCGCCCGTTCGGATCGACCCGAAGCCCCTCTTTTTCAATCCCGTGCTGGATTAAACGAAGTTGCTCAAGCTGGTCACTGGCAAGCAAGCTGTCGAGCAGCGACTGGAGTTGTGTTGGCATAAGCCCTATCCATTGAAGCGGCCGGATCCGGCCATGAAACGCGTGGGGTCCTTATGACCCCATGGGTATGAGTATAGATAGGTGACGAGAAGCTATTCCGCCTCCTATCCGGATGACTAGAAGAAAGTTCCGCCGATAGGCGACGAAGCACTGGCGTAGAGCTTGCGCGGCATCCGTCCGGCCAGATAGGCTTCGCGTCCGGCTTCCACCGCCTTCTTCATCGCCGATGCCATCAATACTGGATTGCCCGCAGCGGCAATCGCCGTATTCATCAGAATCGCATCGCAGCCGAGTTCCATCGCAATCGCCGCATCAGACGCGGTGCCAACACCCGCATCGACCAGAATAGGCACCTTGGCATTTTCCAGAATCAACTGCAGGTTGTAAGGATTACGGATACCCAAACCGGAGCCGATCAACGACCCCAGCGGCATCACCGCCACACAGCCCATATCTTCAAGTTCTTTAGCGATCACCGGATCATCGCTGGTGTATACCATCACCTTGAAGCCATCATCTATCAGCTCGCGTGCCGCTTTCAGCGTCTCGGTGACATGCGGGAACAGTGTTTTCTGATCCGCCAGAACTTCCAGCTTAACCAGGTCGTTACCACCCAGCAGCTCGCGCGCCAACTTACAGGTGCGCACCGCATCTTTGGCATTAAAGCAGCCGGCTGTATTAGGAAGAATGGTGTATTTATCGGGTGAAATTACATCCAGTAGATTCGGCTCGTCTGGATTCTGGCCAATATTGGTTCGGCGTACCGCTACGGTGACAATCTCAGCACCACTGGTCTCGATCGCATCGGCTGTTTCTTGCAGATCTTTGTACTTACCGGTACCAACCAGCAGGCGGGAATTAAACGTCATGCCGGCAAAGCTTAACGGCTGATCCTGAAATAGCTCACTCATAACGATTTTCTCTGAGAATAGTTTTGACGAAGGCAAAAGCTTGTTGGGGCTCTTATTGGAGATACGGCAGAACAGCGATGCTCAACCGCCGCCAATAGCATGGACGATTTCGATCCGATCGCCGGCCTGGATTGCCGTACCCGAGTGCTGACTCTTTGGCAGGATATCGAGGTTATATTCGACCGCCACCCGCTTGTCAGCCAACCCGAGCTGATCCAGCAACGCGCTGATAGACGTATCGACGGCCAACTGCTGGCGGTCACCATTGAGTTCTATATCAATCATCTTTATCTCTCCCCTGCCGCCATCCGGTCCAAGCCAGTAATAACCAGCCGGCCAATAGCGTAAGGCCTCCCAGCGGTGTTAGCCGGGCAATCCACGAAATTTCAGTGAAGCAGAGTATATACAAACTGCCACAAAAAATACCGACCCCTGTGGTAAACAATTTAGCCACTGTCAGTAAACCCGACCATGGGCGAAGCGGGTAAAACAACCCGATCACCAGCAATACCAGACTGTAATACATCAGATAGCGATTTGCGGTAGCCAGTCGAGCTAAATCGTCAGGGCCAATCCAGGCTTTGAGCGCATGCGCCGAGGAGGCGGAAAGCACCAATGCCGTTGCGCCAGCCAGTGCTGCGACCACAACAATCCAGCGTCCAGCCTGATGAGAGTTATGCATGGATAGATTCCAGATATAACAACGCCGGGACAAGCCCGGCGCTGAAGATGAAAATTATCAGAGAGAACTTAAGCTTCTAATACCGCCCGGACCTTTTTCATCGCATTTTTCTCTAACTGGCGAATCCGCTCGGCAGACACCTGATACTCCGCCGCCAGCTGATGCAAGGTCGATTTTTGCTCGCTCAACCAACGCTGTACCAGAATATTACGACTGCGCTCATCCAGATCGCCGATCGCCGATGCCAAGCGCGCATTGGTATCAGCGCTCCATTGCTCATCCTCGAGCAACCGGGCCGGATCGTTCCGCTTATCTTCAAGATAATAGGCCGGTGCTTTGTATGCATCGTCGTCGCTGTCATCGCTGCCCAGGTCAAACGCGGTGTCGCTGGAGCTCATACGCCGCTCCATCTCCCGCACCACCTTGGGCTCAACCTTTAGGTCGGTGGCCATGGCGTGAACTTCATCATTGGTCAGCCAGGACAAGCTTTTCTTAGAGCTACGCAGATTGAAGAACAGTTTGCGCTGCGCCTTGGTGGTCGCGACCTTAACGATGCGCCAGTTTTTCAAGATGTACTCGTGCATCTCGGCTTTGATCCAGTGCACAGCAAAAGACACCAAACGCACGCCGACGCGCGGGTCAAAGCGCTTAACCGCCTTCATCAGGCCAACGTTGCCCTCTTGAATCAGGTCGGCCTGGTTCAGGCCATAGCCGGAATAACTCTTGGCGATATGAACCACAAAACGCAGGTGCGCCATAACCAGTTGGCGGGCGGCCTCAAGGTCTTCTTGGTAATACAGCCGCTCGGTCAGCGCCCGCTCCTCTTCCACCGTCAAGATAGGAATCGCACCAACAGTGTGAACATAAGCTTCAGGGTTACGCCCCGGGCTCATCAAATCCATCGGTTGTAAACTGGTACCCATTTCTTCTCCGTCGGCTTGGTCGATAGCCGGTAACAATATGTCTGTCTATTGACCCTCGGTCAAACCAAAGGTTCCCGCGCTACAAAGCAACACCATTCAATACGGGATCGGCTAGTCTACGCGATAATCTAAGCCCCTCGCAAGCACTCTCCGGGACAGGTTTATTAACCCAATAAAATCATCAATTAAGACAGCTCTGACGAAAGATTACTGAGCGCATCCAAGACCCGCACACTGCTATTTTCCATCTCAGCCAGGGCATCCAATGCCTCATCACACTGATCCTGCTCCATCAATGCCAGCGCCTTCAGGCCGCTATCATGAACACCCTGATGCGGCGCATCGAGTTGACGGAAGTAACTGCTGTCGGAATAAAACTGACGCCCATCTCCCTCAAAATACCATTTACCCAAGCGACACTGGGTGTGATCGGCAAACTCGCTAGTCGATTTCTGACTCAACCCTAACAACCGCTTATAAACGTCGGTCTTCCACACTACGTGGTCAAGCTTAACCGTTTCAATAAAGGTTTCAGCCGCAGTACGGCTGACGATCTGATGCATCTGCTGTGAAAGCCCGACGACCTGATTCACTGCCGAACTGACCTCATTGGTCGACGCGACCAACTCTTTACTCTGCTCCGCCATACCACGAATATCGCCGTCGGCAACGGCGGTTCGCTGGGTGATGCTGTTAACTAGACGGGTAATTTCGGAGCTGGCCGCATTGGCTTTCTTTGCCAGCGCTCGCACCTCATCGGCCACCACCGCAAAACCTCGCCCTTGCTCTCCGGCACGGGCCGCTTCGATCGCCGCATTAAGCGCCAACAGATTAGTCTGTTCGGAAATTTCACTGATCACACCGACAAACTTACCGATCTCTTGTGCCGTACCCTGCAACTCGCCGATATGCTCACAGTTACGCTCAGCATCCGCAGAGATCGCTTGTAGCGAGGTTTCCATCGACTGCAGCGTACTGGAACTGTTAGCAAACGCGTCTTTCGCATCGTCTAAGGTATGGCGCTCGTCGTAGAGCGTACCGGCCGAGCGCGCCATGCTTTCACGCACATTGACGACCGCCTCGGCACCTGCAAACCATAACTCCCGAAAACGCCCCTGCTGCCGGGAGCGATCAGAATCCGCCTGATACTGCGCCTGCTCAGCCTGCTGCTGGGCCTGAGCCAGTTGAGTTTCGAGCTCAGCAGAACGCGCCTGGGCTTGCTCTAACTGCTGCTGCAACTGTTGATTTTGCTGCTTTAACTTCCCTGAACCAAACATCAAGATACTCCATAACTGACTTCTTTATGGCGCAGGAATTCTCTTTCCTCTTGCACCCTCCGTGGTACCCCACAACATCGTCTTTGATCAAAAAATTAGCGAGGCTCAATCGCCTTCAAATGCCTCAACACCGCCAACCAAGCGCCGCCACTGCCGAGCAATATCGCCAACAATAACATCACCGCGGCAGGGCCTAGCCCCAACCCTTGCATCTGAAAATCTGACTGATAGAGCACGATCAACTGGTCTATCACCGAACCCAAATACCACAAACTCAACTGCACCAGCAGCCAGGCCAACAGCCCGGCGCCCACGCCATACCATAACCCGGTGTATAGAAAGGGGCGCCGAACAAAACCATCGGTGCCACCCACCAGTTTGACCACCAGAATCTCCTCGCGACGATTTTGGATCTCCAGCCGAATGGTATTGCCGATAACCAGCAACACCCCCAGCGCTAACAACACCCCCAGCACCAGTACCGTCCGCTGGCCAAACTGCACCATCGCTTGCAAGCGTTCCACCCAGGCCAGATCAACCTGAGCATCATCGACACCATCGATAGAGGTGAGCTGCTGGCTCAGCGCCAGCAAACTATTCGATGCGAGGTACTCCTGAGTTGGAATGGCCATGATCACTGCGGGTAGCGGGTTTTGTTTGAGCTGATCCAGCGCTCGACCAAAACCGGCGTAGTGCTTAAAATCAGCCAGCGATTCATCCTTGGACAGGTAGCTTAGCTGCTCAATTTGCGAGTTCGATCGTAACTGTTCCGCTAGGTCTCGCCCTTCGGCCTCACTTATCTGATTGGAGAGAAACAGGGTGATCTGAGATGAACCCTGCCAATGGCCGCTCAATTGCGAAACATTTTGCAGGCCAACATACAGTACGCTCGGCAGGCTCAGCGCGATCGCTATCACCGCCAGCGTCATAAAGGTTGCCAGCGGCGTCGCCAACAGTCGCCGTAAGCTGACCCGCGCCATCTCAAGATGATGGTTCAAATAACTACGCCCGCGCGCATCGAGTTTGGGTTGCTGGCGACTGGCACCCTGGCGGGGCGAACGTCTAGTGGCCGACATCGGTCAAACGCCCCTGCTCAAGGGTTAGTCTACGGTGTGGCATCCGTGATATCAGATCCAGGTCGTGACTCGCGACCAACACCGTCACGCCGACCTGATTAAACTGGCGAAACAGACCCATCACCTCGGCGGATAACTCCGGGTCGAGGTTACCGGTTGGCTCGTCAGCCAATAACAACTGGGGTTTATTGACGATCGCCCGTGCCAGCCCGACCCGCTGCTGCTCACCGGTAGAAAGCGTAATCGGGTTTAGTTTCTCTTTTTGTAACAAGCCGACCTTATCTAGCGCTGCACGGACTCGCCGCCCGACACTATCGTGTTCGTAGCCCGAAATCTGCAGCGGCAGCGCGACGTTATCGAACACCGTCCGGTCAAACAGTAGCTGGTGGTTTTGAAACACCACCCCGATCTTGCGCCTTAAGTACGGGATCTGCGCCACCGGCATCCGGTTAAGGTTTTGCTCACCGACAAACACCTGCCCTTGCGAAGAGCGTTCCATCAACATAATCAGCTTCAGCAGGGTGCTCTTACCGGCACCCGAATGACCGGTCAGAAACGCCATTTCGCCGCGCTGCAGCTCGAAGCTGAGCCGGCTCAGCGCTTCGTGGCCTCCGGGGTAGCGCATACTGACATTATCGAAACGGATCATAGCCTGCGGCGTTCCTGCTTAGTCTTGCTCAAACCAATCTTGATCAAACTAGTCTTGGTCAAACAATGCTTTGACAAACTCCTGAGCCTCGAACGGGCGCAGGTCATCGATCTGCTCGCCAACACCGATAAACCGAATAGGGATATCCAACTGTTTGGCAATCGCGAAGATCACCCCGCCCTTGGCGGTGCCATCAAGTTTGGTCAACGAGATCCCGGTGACCCCGACCGCTTCGGTAAACAACGCCGCCTGGCTCAAGGCATTCTGGCCGGTGCCGGCATCCAGCACCAGCATCACCTCATGCGGCGCGCTGTCATCCAGCTTCTTCATGACTCGAACTACTTTCTCCAGCTCGGCCATCAGGTGGGATTTGTTTTGCAGACGACCCGCGGTATCGGCAATAACAATATCAACCCCTTTGGCTTTGGCCGACTGCACCGCATCAAAAATTACCGACGCGCTGTCGGCCCCGGTATGCTGGGCCACAACCGGCACGTTGTTACGCTCCCCCCAGACCTCTAGCTGCTCGACCGCAGCGGCGCGGAAGGTATCACCAGCAGCCAGCATGACCGACTTGCCCTCGGCCTGAAAACGCTTTGCCATCTTGCCGATAGTGGTGGTCTTGCCGACGCCATTAACGCCGACCATCAAAATAACAAATGGCTCCTTGCTGGTGTCGATCTGCAGCGCACCGCTTTGATCCGATAGCAGTCCGGCTAGCTCCTCCTGCAGCGCCAAGTACAGCGCATCGGCATCACCCAGCTGCTTGCGTTCGACCCGGTCGGTCAATTTATTGATGATCTCGCTGGTCGCTTCAACGCCAATATCGGCCATCAGCAGCTGCGTTTCGATCTCTTCGAGTAGATCTTCATCGATCTCTTTGGCCATCTGAAACAGATCGGCCAAGCCGCCGGTGAGATTAGCTTTGGTGCGCCCCAGGCCCTGCTTAATACGCTGGAACAAGCGTGCCTTACGTTGCTCCGGCGCCTCAGCCGGAACCTCTGGCTCTGGCTCTGGCTCTGGCTCTGGCTCTGGCTCTGGCTCTGGCTCTGG
>JBALWS010000046.1:0-29186 GCA_036960405.1 Halopseudomonas sp.
GGCCAAGCCGGCATTGTTTTTCTTTAAAGCCAGCCAAAACCGATCCCACGCGTGTTGCTCGGAAAAAACATCGCTCTTTATCCAGGCTTTGAACAGCTTGTCGCAGGATTTTGGCTGCGAGCTACCTTTTACCCACAAAGGTGCGACCTGAGCAAAGGCCTGTTTGCTATACCCTGTTTGATGCAACCCCCAAAGTCGGCTGCAATGCAGGCTGGTGTTGCTCAGTTTGGGTTGGTAATTGTCGAGCAGTAGCTGCCAGCGCTTGCGCTTGACCAGGTGGTTTAACCAGGTCCGGTAGAGCTTCTTAGGCAGTGGTGTATCGGCAAAGTCACTGCTGAACTGTTTTAGCGTGGTGGCATTAAGTTGATCGAGCTGTTTGCGATGGCCCTGATAGAGCAGGTAGGGGTATAGCGGATAGCCGTTGAGTTGCTGGGTTAAATTGTCGAACTGGTTGAAATCTCGTTGTTCTAAAGCGGTTAGTGCTAGTTGGTATTGATCGCGCTGCTGTTGTTGTACCTGTCGCTGCTGGTCAATGCTTGAATCCGATATTGCGAGCGCAGGAAGGGCGACGATGGCGGTAACAAGGCTGAGGATGAGGGCCGGAAAAAAGTTAGCGAAAGTGAGGTTGTTGGAGCGGGCAGGTAAAAAGAGTTGAAGGTAATGAAGCAGAACTGCGTTGGAGGGTTGCAATAGCGAGACCTCTTCGTTTCAATTGCCGTCCTTTGATCGGTTTGGCAGTAGAATAGACCAAACCCTAGGTGTTGCCGAGCGATATTTTTGGGGTAACGCCACCATTTGTTCAGGTTGGAAATTGTTTATGACGCTTTTGAGATTAAACCAGGCGGCTTTGGCCTTTGGTGACAAACCCCTGTTGGATCAAGTCGACTGGGTGGTGCACCGAGGCGAACGCATTGCGTTGATTGGCCGCAACGGTGAGGGTAAATCGACTCTGATCAAGGTGATTTCCGGCCAGCAACAGCTCGATTCTGGCAGCCTGTGGCAGGCACCTGATACCCGTATTGGGGTGTTGGAGCAGGAGTTGCCAGAGGCTGATCAGCGAACTGTGTACGAGGTGGTAGCGGAAGGATTGCAACATATGCAGGTGTTGCGGGCCGAGTATGATCGGCTGGCTCTAGAGGCGCACGATGACGAGGGGATGAAAAAGCTTGAGCAGCTTCAGCACCGGCTGGAGGCGGTCGATGGTTGGCAGCTAGAACAGAAAGTTGAGCGAGTGTTGCTGCGTTTGAACTTGCCTGCGCAGACGCGTATGGCGCAACTCTCGGGAGGTTGGCGGCGACGGGTCGCATTGGCACAGGCGTTGGTGGTAGATCCCGATATTTTATTGCTGGATGAGCCGACCAACCACCTTGATATTCATACCATCGACTGGCTCGAGCAGCAGTTGATGGATTTTCGTGGCACGTTGATTTTTATTACCCACGACCGAGCGTTCTTACAACGTTTGGCCAACCGAATCGTAGAGTTGGATCGGGGTAATATTTTTCCTTGGGAAGGGGACTATCAGAGTTTTCTCAAGTATCGAGAGCAGGTGTTGGCTGATCAGGAGCGCCATAATGCGCTGTTCGACAAGAAGCTTGCTCAGGAAGAGGTGTGGATCCGTCAAGGTATCAAAGCACGCCGGACTCGTAATGAAGGCCGGGTTCGCGCGCTTAAGGCGCTGCGTAATGAACGTTCTCAGCGACGTGAGCAGCAGGGTAAAGCTAATTTCTCGGTGGAGCAGGCGCAGCGTTCGGGCAAGCTGGTTGTCGATGCACAAGCGGTTAACTATAGCTATGGCGATAGAACCATCGTTGATGATTTTTCGGTGCGTATCCTCCGCGGTGATCGTATCGGCTTGATCGGTCCCAACGGCGCGGGTAAGACGACACTGTTGAGGTTGCTGCTTGGGCAGCTTCAGCCCCAGTCAGGGCATCTGGATCTGGGGACTAGCTTGCAAGTGGCTTATTTTGACCAGCTACGTGAACAGCTAGACCCGGAGAAGACGGTTATCGATAACGTGGCTGAGGGTCGAGAGCATATCGAGATTAATGGCAGTCGCCGGCATATGATCAGTTATCTGGGTGATTTTCTATTTTCACCCGGTCAAACGCGTTCCAAGGTGAAGTCGTTATCGGGAGGTGAGCGTAACCGGCTGCTGCTCGCGCGTCTGTTTAGTAAGTCCGCCAATATTTTGGTGCTCGATGAGCCGACCAATGATCTGGACTTGGAATCTCTGGAGCTGCTAGAAGAGGTACTGAGTGAGTTTAAGGGGACCATCTTGTTGGTCAGTCACGATCGGGCGTTTCTCGATAATGTGGTGACCAGTACGCTGGTGTTCGAAGGCGGCGGAAAAATTGATGAATTTGTTGGCGGCTACGACGATTGGATTCGCCAGGGAGGCGTGTTGCCTCAGTCAGAGGCACCGCAAGAGGCTACAGAATCTGAACCTCATACACCTGCAGCCGTCGAATCGCAAAGCATCGAGACGTCTGTGCCCATAAATAAATCAGCGTTAAAGAAGTTGAGTTATAAACTGCAGCGTGAACTGGATCAGTTGCCGCAACAACTCGAGCAGTTAGAACAGCAGCTCGAAGCGTTGCAGCTTGAGGTAGGAGCGGCGAATTTCTATCAGCAGCCTCATGACCTGGTGACTGAACAGCTCGCAGCGGTAGAGCGCTGTGAGCTGGCGCTGGAAAAGGCGATGGAGCGCTGGGTTGAACTTGAAGCGATGCAGTGATCTGCATCGCTTGCAGGCTGGATTATTCGTGGACCCGGACAGCGAGCACATCGCACTTAGCACCGTGGAGTACGCCGTTAGCGGTCGACCCCAATAACAGGGATAGGCCGTGGCGACCGTGGCTGCCAACAACGATCAGATCGATCTCGGTCTCTTTGGCGATGCGGTGGATCTCGCTTTCGGTATGACCGGACACCACATGCACCTGTTTGATCTCTACCGGCAGCTGGGCTGAAAACTCGTCCAGCCGTTGCTGTGCATGCTCGTCTAACTGCTCTTGAATCGTCGACAAGTCCATCGGTACATCGCCACCATAAGCAAAGCTTAACGGTTCGATGACGTGAATCAGGCTCAGTGTACAACCGCTTTGTTGGGCCAGGGCAACGGCTTTGTTTGCCACTTGCTTAGACTCTTCGGTTAGATCCACAGCCAATAGAATATGTTGGTAGCTCATGATAATCCCTCTGAAAGCCAGAAATGCATTTGGACTTATTCGCAGGTTCCTTAACCCTATAACTAACAAATAGCTTAACATAGCCGATTCGTAAATATAGACGGGTGTTGTAGATGAACTGGGTCATTATTGTACTGATTTTATTAGCGATTATTGGTTCGATGATGTGGATGATGCCGTCTCCGCGCCAGCGAGTGCAGGCGCTTTTGCGACAACGTGCGATGCGGCTAGGGTTTCAGGTGCAGATTGTGCGAATTTTGTTACCAAGAGCCCTCGGCGAGGCGATGGCCGACGAGCGCGATTGCGTTGCGTATCGGCTTCCTCGGACGCAAAAGCGTTCGGGTTCAAAGCCGGTGCCTTGGCAGATTTTTCAACTGACCTCTCATGCTAATGTTGGCTTGCCTGAGGGCTGGAGCTGGTCAAAAGGTGAGGACCAGCTTGAGCAATCAACACTGGGGTTAATTGCAGAGCTGATTCAAAGCCTACCAGAAGATGTTTATGGCATCGAATCAACACCTGTCAGCGTTTCGGTTTATTGGGAAGAGCGCGGTACTCCCGAAACGGTTGAATTGATTCAACAGCAGCTTAATCGTCTGCTCGAGATAGGAGTGTAATCAGTGGTATTGAACGAATCAGTTTTGCAACCGGGTCGCTATCGTCACTATAAGGGAAATGAGTACCAGGTGATTGGTGTTGCTCGACATTCGGAGACCGAAGAATCGTTAGTGGTTTACCGCCCGTTGTATGGCGCAGGTGAGCTGTGGGTACGCCCTTTAGAGATGTTTCTAGAGTCGGTGGAGACCGATCAAGGATCGCAGCCCAGGTTTTTATGCTTAGACTAGAACCGGCTAGCTTTTGTTGTTGGTTTCGGTTTGTTTTTTTGCATCCATCGCTTGAGTACCAAAGGGTAGCGCTTGGACGATTAGCTCATTAATCTGGGTCATCAGCTCCTGTCGATGGGGTTCTTTGTGCGGTAGTCGCCCGATAACGGTTTTGGCCTGTTTAAACCTAGAGGTAGCGACCGCAGGCTTGTCGCTTTCCAGTAATCTTTTACCCGCATTAATATGGGTATCTATCTCGATTTTACTGTCGAGCCATTGCAGCTCACGACTTAATTCGTCGCACTTGATGCCCGATAAGGCACCATGGCTGCGTCGTTGGTGAGCAAAGCGGATGGCAAAGTGAATCGCTGTATGGGCCTTTTTCATCGCGCTATCGTTTTCTAAATTGAGGCTTTGGGACTCGCCTGTTCCCATCGGTATTTGGCTTTGGATCTGCTCGATTACGCTACTCTGTGGCCTAAGCTGGTTAAGTTTACCGAGTATCTCGGCCACCTCGCTATTGAGCAGGTCGATCACCGATCGAGGACACTGAAGTTGTTTGAGGATGGTGAGCGCATCGAGTAGTTTTTCGGCCTCAAAGCGAAGTTTTTTGGCCAGTAATGCGCGCTGCAATTTTTGTTCTTGATGTTGGTGGACGTAATAATTTGCTAGTAGTGCAATGATCAGGATTGCAACTAGGCTGATCATCAGTAATGAGGTGTTTTCAGAAGCCATAAGTGGTTGAAATCATATAGTCAAATTTACTCCGCTTATGGTACCTAAATTGGCTTCCTAGAACTATGAAAAACCTATGCTTGGCAGACCTGTTGTTTAAACATTAACAAAATGTTTGCTTGACCGGCGTATGTGCAGGCCTTATATATGACCGCTTCTTAGCCCCGCAACGCTCTTCATCTATATAGGCTTTAGTTTTATACATGGGTAAGTCACTAGTTATCGTCGAATCACCGGCCAAAGCCAAGACCATCAATAAATACCTTGGTAAGGACTTTGTGGTGAAGTCCAGTGTTGGTCACATCCGAGACCTGCCGACCAGCGGAGGCGGGCGAGCTCCGGTGGATGCCAAGGCTCGCGCTAAAGCTGCTGCGGCAACGCGTAAACTTTCACCGGAAAAGAAAGTGATCCATAAGAAGAAAAAGGCGCGAGAGCAATTGGTTGCGCGGATGGGCGTTGATCCTGATAAAAACTGGGACGCACGTTATGAAATCCTGCCCGGTAAGGAAAAAGTGGTCGATGAGTTACGTCGACTAGCTAAGAGCGCCGACCAAATATATCTCGCGACCGATTTGGACCGCGAGGGAGAGGCGATTGCTTGGCACTTGCAAGAGGCGATCGGCGGCGATGAGAGCCGCTATAAGCGGGTGGTGTTTAATGAAATCACCAAGAAAGCGATCACCGAAGCCTTTGACGCTCCCGGTGAATTGGACCTGAACCGTGTCAATGCTCAACAGGCGCGTCGATTCCTTGATCGAGTTGTTGGCTATATGGTCTCGCCACTGTTGTGGGCCAAGATCGCGCGTGGTTTATCGGCCGGGCGGGTTCAGTCGGTAGCGGTGCGTCTGGTGGTCGAGCGGGAGCGCGAGATTAGGGCGTTTATTCCCGAAGAGTATTGGGAAATTGCCGCAGAGCTTAATACCCAGCAGGCAGATCAGCTGCGATTCGATGTTACCAAATACCAAGGTAAAGCGTTTCGTCCGGGCGATAAGGCGACGACAGATCTGGCTTTGGCCGAGCTGCAACAAGGCAGCTACCAGGTTAGCGAACGAGAAGATAAGCCGACCCAAAGTAAACCTTCTGCGCCCTTTATTACCTCAACTTTGCAGCAAGCGGCTAGCACCCGGTTAAGTTTTGGGGTTAAGAAAACCATGATGCTGGCACAGCGGTTGTATGAAGCAGGGCATATCACTTATATGCGTACCGACTCGACCAACCTCAGTGCCGAAGCAGTCGCTAGCTGTCGTGACTATATCTTGGATAACTTTGGCGACCAGTATCTTCCCCAAGACGCTAAATCCTACAGCAGCAAAGAAGGCGCGCAAGAGGCGCATGAAGCGATCCGGCCTTCAAACGTTGAGGTAAAAGGCGCGTCATTAGGTGATATGGAGCGTGATGCACAGCGCCTGTATGAGTTGATTTGGCGTCAGTTTGTCGCTTGTCAGATGCCCAATGCCCGTTTTACTAGTACCCGAATTAAAGTGACCAGCGGCGATTTTGAGTTGCGTATCCGCGGTCGCATTATGCAGTTTGATGGTTTCTTAAAAGTGCAGCCTTCTTCCGGTAAAAAAGATGACGATGTGATCTTGCCTGAACTGAACAAAGGTGACGCGTTGACACTGCATCAACTCGACCCCAAGCAGCATTTTACTAAACCTTCTGCACGATACTCCGAAGCCTCGTTGGTGAAAGAGCTGGAAAAGCTGGGGATTGGCCGGCCATCAACCTATGCATCGATCATCTCGACAATTCAAGATCGTGGTTATGCAAAACTGGAAAATCGTCGTTTTTATGCCGAGAAGATGGGCGATATTGTTACCGCTCGTTTGACCGGGAGTTTCGCCGATCTGATGGACTATGGCTTTACCGCCAAAATGGAAGAATCGCTCGATGATGTTGCTAACGGTCAGGCCGAGTGGAAAAACCTGCTGAATGAGTTTTACCAAGGCTTTAGTCAAAAGCTAGAACAAGCCGAAAGTGATGACGCCGGTATGGAGCCTAATGACCCGACCGAAACCGATATCCCTTGTCCGAAGTGTGGTCGTCATATGATGATTCGCACCGCCAGCACGGGGGTGTTTTTAGGTTGCTCGGGTTACAGCTTGCCGCCTAAAGAGCGTTGTAAAGGGACTCAGAACCTGGTGCATGGTGACGAGGTGATCAGCATTGATGCTGATGATGAGGCTGAATCGAGACTGTTACGGACCAAGCATCGCTGCAAATTGTGCGACACAGCGATGGATAGTTATCTGATCGATGAAACACGCAAGCTGCATGTGTGCGGCAACAATCCGGCCTGTGCTGGGTTTGAAGTCGAGCAAGGGCAATACAAGATCAAGGGCTACGATGGACCTGTGATCGAATGCGACAAATGCAGTGCCGAGATGCAGCTCAAGACAGGTCGATTTGGCAAGTATTTTGGCTGTACCGCTGAGGATTGCAAGAATACCCGTAAGCTACTGCGTAGTGGTGAAGCGGCGCCGCCAAAGATGGACCCGGTACCGATGCCAGAGCTTGCTTGCGTTAAAGTTGAAGACCATTATATTTTACGCGATGGTGCGTCAGGGCTGTTCTTGGCCGCCAGTCAATTTCCACGTAACAGAGAAACTCGGGCGCCGTTGGTGCTAGAGCTAATTCCGCATCGTGATGAGATTGATCCGAAGTACCACTTTCTAATCGATGCACCGAAGGCCGACCCTGATGGTCAACCGTCGGTGATCCGTTATAGCCGCAAAACCAAGGAGCAGTATGTGATGTCCGAGGTTGATGGGAAGGCCAGTGGCTGGCGGGCATTTTATCAAGCCGGTAAGTGGGTAGAGGAAGACAAGCGTAAGAGCCCCAAGGCTAAGACAAAAATTAAAGCTAAGAGTCAGTAAACTCGGCAGGACAGCAGGAGCAATCATGTCCAATATTTATATTTCCAGAACCAATCAGAAGCTGCTGTTTGCTAAGTTGCATCTTGACTCGCTAAAACTGGCTGAACAAGGAAGTGGCTGGAGCAAGCATGCTCAGATCGAGTCCTACGAGGAGTCGGTACTGTTTCATCTGGTTTCTGCTTACAGTGCTTACTTGCGTGAGATAGCAGAGGTTTATCGATTAGAGCCGGAAAAAATTTCTACCCGTGATGAGTTGCTGGAGCAGATGGAAGCGCAGGGTTTAGAAGCTCCCGAAGCCAAAGAACTGAGCCAGTTAGCCGGTTCGGATAGCTGGCTATCGCAACTATTGGCAGCGTATCGCGCCTGCTGGATGGCTCAGGAGCGCGATCAGGCGGCCAATGGCGGACACGCCAGTCTGTCTGAGATTCAGGTGGTGCAGGTCAATCCTGATCACTCTTCAGATCTGGAGGTGATTGGTCAGCTTGAAGGTTGGGTCAATGACATGCGTGAACTGGTAGAGCGGCAGCGTGAAAGCTTGAAAGAGTGGTAACGCTGGGTGTAAGCCTGTTTGTTTTTAGACAAATGCAGTCGCTGCCGGAGTGGTTATGTCAGCAGAAGTTTTAGAGATCGTCGAGCTGGAGGAGGGCGGCTATGCGTTGCGCAAAAGCGATGCCGATGAGCAGTCGCCTATGATCAGTATTCAATTCTCAGAGCAGGCGATTAAAGAGTTTGACGGCCAACAGGCCGAGCTAGCCCGAGCTATGATCGCGTTGGGGGTGCAGGTGATCGTTGAGAGCCGAGAAAAACAGTTGTTGGATTCACTCAATCCCACGCTGCACTGATAACGTTGGGGCAGCCACTAAAAAGGGAGTCATACTGGCTCCCTTTTTAGTGGCTATTGGTAACAGAGGGTTAGCGCGGCTGGATTAAGATCGCGTGACTGCGGCCCGATTGAGCCGCGCGCTCTAGCTCTTTGAATTGCTCTGCGGTGATCTGTCCAGGCCAGCTAATAACTGCATGGCAGGTTCCGGTCGTTAGTGCTTTGCGTGCCAGCTCAAGCGTGTCGTTATTGCCTTTGGGCTGCAGCATCATAATTTTATTGATGTCGATACCGGCCTCCAGTAGCCACTGCTTGGGGAGTTTCAACGGCGGGGCAATCCAGGCAAACCAACGGTCATCGCGACTTAGCTGCGCCAGCAGTGGCATCAGCAGCTGGAAGTTGTACTCGTCTTCGTCTTGCATGATGATCTGGGTGATTTTTCCCGCCATGCCGCTGGATAACCGATTTGGGCGTACTGCAGGAAAACTTGCAACGGTTTGAGTGGTCGAGCGGCCGATATCAGAGTGCAGTGAAATCATGATTAGCTACCTTTTCTTAGGACACCTACGGCCAATCCTTCAATCGTCAATTCCTGACAATTTAGGTCGACTTCGATAGGGTCAAAATCTTTGTTTTCGGCGATTAGCTGGACGGTTGACCCCTTCTTTTGGAAACGTTTTACGGTGACTTCGTCATCGATACGGGCGACGACAATTTGGCCGTTACGTGCCTCGCGGGTTTGATGGACTGCTAACAAATCACCGTCATAAATGCCAGCGTCGATCATGCTTAGGCCCTGTACACGTAAAAAATAATCGGCTTGAGGGGTGAAGAAGTCGGGAGGTAGGCTGCAGCGTTCGTCGATGTTTTCCTGCGCCAAAACCGGAAATCCTGCTGCGACTCGGCCTACAATCGGAATCCCCTCTTCCGCCGGCTCCAGGTTTGGAATGCGGATACCACGGGAGGTACCTGGAACCATCTCGATAGCGCCTTTACGGGCCAGTGCTTTGAGATGTTCTTCAGCGGCGTTAGCTGAACGAAACCCTAACTCGCGAGCTATCTCGGCGCGAGTTGGCGGATATCCGGTCGATTCTATATAGTGCCGGATGCAATCGAGCACTTGGGTTTGTCGTGAAGTTAGCTTAATCATCGCTTGTTTCCGGGGCCTGTTTTTTTGTACAGTATATGTGTTTTTATACAGTTGTCTAGTGACGACGTAATAATTTCTGTTTTGGAGATGTTGTGCGACTGATTCGTCGGTTCTTAGGGTTGGGTGTAAAAGCTGTTGAGAGGTGCTGGCGATCAGAGCAGTCGCTTCGGCCGCTAGCCGGCTTGAGCCTCTATCAGTATCAGGCGTGCCCTTTTTGTATCAAAGTGCGCAGGGCTATGCGTTTACAGGGTATCGCTGTTGAGCTCAGGGATATCGACAGTGAGTCTCGCTTTAATAACGAATTGATCCAGCAGGGCGGTGTGCGTCAGGTGCCCTGTCTGCGTATCGGCACCGAGCAACCCGAACGGTGGTTGTATGAATCGGATGCCATTATTGCTTATCTGCGCAACCAAACTTTAACCACTACTCCCACCCAGTCATCGAGTTCTGCACCTTGAGCGAAATACCCAGTGAATTAAAACAGCAGATTCAGCAGGCCTACAGCGCCTATTTAGATAGTCGTGGATTAAAAGCACGCTATGGTCAAAAGCTGATGATTGCCGAAATCGTAAAAGGGCTGTTAGATACCGAGCAGTCACCCCCTGTTTGCGTGGTAGAGGCCGGTACCGGGACCGGAAAGACTATCGCTTACTTGTTGGCAGCGATCCCGCTGGCCAAGCATCTTGGTAAAAAGCTGGTACTGTCGACAGCTACGATAGCGCTGCAAGAACAGATAGTATTGAAAGATCTTCCTGAGCTACTGCAACACAGCGATCTGTCGTTTGATTTTGCTCTGGCTAAGGGACGTGGACGTTATTTATGCCTGTCCAAGCTGGATCAATCGCTGCAGAGTGATGTTCAAAATCCCAATATGGCGTTGTATGAGGATGAGCTGGCACTACGGCTAGAACCCAAGACGCTCGAACTTTATCAGTCGTTTGCCGATGCTTACGTAAAAGGCAGTTGGGATGGCGAGCGCGATAGCTGGCCACAAGAGATTGCGGCCGATGAGTGGGCTGGGGTCACGACCGACCACCGCCAATGCACTAATCGACGTTGCTCAAACTTCAGTGGCTGCTGCTTCTACAAGGCGCGGCAGGAGCTGGATCAGGCCGATTGCATCGTGGCCAATCATGATCTGGTGATGGCCGACCTGTCGCTGGGTGGCGGTGCGATACTGCCCGAGCCCGAAGAGACGCTGTATGTGTTTGATGAAGGGCACCATCTGCCTGATAAGGCGCTGAGCCATTTTAACCATCAATTGCGATTGTACAGTTGGCAGAGTTGGCTCAAGCAGCTACCCAAAACGCTTAAGCGAATGCTCAAAGAGCTGCGTGACCCCGAGGCGCTGACCCGCATTGTGGGGTCTACGGAAGCACTGATTGGCGACACCCTAGAATTGTTACAGCGGCTTGAACTGCCGTTGCAACAGCTGGTTGCCCAGCTGGAGGATGACCCTAGAGGGCGCGATGATGTGCGCTACATCCGTTTTCCCGATGGTGTGGTGCCGGATGATATTTTTCAGCTGTCTCAACAAATTGAGCCGCGATCTCGTGAATTGTTGTTAAAGCTAGACAGCCTGACCGAAAAGCTCAAAGAAGCGATTTCAGAGCCTGTCTCTGGAATCGATAAAGAGGCTGCCGAACGTTGGTTTCCCACTGCAGGCCGATTGTTAGCACGCGCTGAAGCAGCCAGGGCACTCTGGCGTGGACTGATTACTGTCGATAAGCCGGGGGCGATTCCCCAAGCACGCTGGTTGAGCTTTCATCAGCGTCCTGAAGGTGAAGAGTTTGAATTATGCTGTAGCCCGATCTTGGCCGCCGATACCCTGTCTTCTAGTTTGTGGAGTCGCTGTGGCGGAGCGGTGGTGACATCGGCCACGCTGACCGCACTGGGGCAGTTTGAGCAACTGAAAATGCGCAGTGGTATTCCGGCCGACTCACGCTTTGCGATCGTTCCGAGCCCGTTCAACTATGCCGAGGCCGCACAGCTTCGGTTACCGCAAATAAAGGCCGCACCCAATGAGGTAGATGCGCACGATCAGGCAATCGCTGAGGAGCTTGAACGGTGCTTGGCGGTTGATCAGGCAGCGCTAGTGTTGTTCACCTCATGGCGACAGATGTTTAAGGTGCGTGAGTTGGTCGGTACCGAACTGGCTGGGCGAATTTTAGCGCAGGGTGACTGTTCTAAACAGGAGCTGATGAAGCAGCACAAGCAACGGGTCGACGACGGCGAAGGGTCGGTGTTGTTCGGGCTTAACTCTTTTGCCGAAGGTGTTGATCTGCCTGGGGATTACCTTAAGCATGTGGTGATTGCCAAAATCCCATTCGCGGTGCCGGGGCGGCCGGTCGAAAAATCGTTGGATGAATGGGTGAGAGCGCAAGGGCGTGATCCGTTTATGGAAGTAGCGGTACCCGGTGCATCGGTTCGTTTAATCCAGGCGTGCGGGCGGTTATTGCGATCAGAATCGGATACCGGACTGATCACCATCCTTGACAATCGATTGACGACCAAGCGCTATGGCCGTGCATTACTGGCATCGCTTCCACCTTTCGGGCGGTGACTAAGGAGCCTCTGATTAAGTCCATTAGCGTTTCTGCAAGACCTGAAGTGGGCAGAGTCTAGGCGCAGGCTGTAGCTAATGGCGGTAGTTCTTAGCAAAGGCTGCAACAACGAGTCTGTGCACTCAGACTTTGCCCTTCGGGGCGAACAGACTGATCCACACTCCGCGTTGTGACTTTTTGGCAGGTCCAGACATGACTGCAAAGTCACGCCTATTATTGTTAATCAGTCTGCTTGCCAGAAATGCCAGGGGACTTGATCAGAGGCTCCCTAAACAGTTGAAGAGGGAATTTTTGATGGGAACGGCGTCGATAATGCCTTAAAATAGCGCCTTTTTATCGGGTTGTGGCATCGAGTCGCTACCCTCCAGCCTCGCTAGGCTACCATCCAGTCAAGCGGGGCTAGAAAGCCGAGGTATCGCATTGTTTAAGTGGTTGTCAAAATCTAAATCTTCAGTCGATGTTGCTCCTGTGCAAGCTGAATCTAGCCCTGCAAACTCGAAGCAAGCGTCGCCCAAGGCGGACTCTGCTGCGCCGAAACCTAAGCCAAAGCCAATCCAGTCTAAGGCTGCTAAAAAAGAGCCGGTTGCCGCTCCCTGGACGCCCGAGCAGTTTGCCGTGGACGCTAAAGACGGCGAGGTGCGCTTTCATGATTTGGACCTGCCCGATACGTTGATGCATGCCATTGCCGACCTGGGCTTCAAATACTGCACCCCGATTCAGTCGCAAACACTGGTTCATACTCTGGAGGGTAAGGACCTGATCGGCAAAGCTCAGACGGGTACAGGGAAAACAGCGGCTTTTTTGATCAGTATTATCACCGATTTTATTGACTACCCGCTCGAAGGACACCGGCGTAAAGGGCAGCCCCGTGCGTTGATTGTGGCACCGACTCGCGAACTGGTGATGCAGATTGCCAACGACGCCAACGGCTTGATCCAGCACAGCGGGATGTCGGTAGTAACACTGGTTGGCGGCATGGATTACGAAAAACAGCAGAACCAGTTACGCCAGACCGCGGTCGATATTCTGGTTGCTACGCCAGGGCGGCTGCTGGATTTTAATCAGAAAGGCGAGGTCGATCTGAGCGCGGTGGAAGTGCTGGTATTGGATGAAGCCGACCGTATGCTGAGTATGGGCTTTATTCCGGATGTGCGTGCCATTATCCGTAGTACTCCGCACAAAAAGGATCGCCAGACACTGCTGTTTAGCGCCACGTTCTCAGACCAGATTATGCATCTGGCTGGCCTGTGGACCCTCGATGCCGTGACCGTAGATATTGAATCAGAGCATCTAACAGCCGATACCGTTGAGCAGATCGTTTTCCTGGTCAGCGAGGATGAAAAATTTAACCTGCTTTACAACCTGGTTGGTCAAGAGGAGTTGGAGCGGGTGATGGTGTTTGCTAACCGGCGGGATCAGACTCGACGGTTGACCGAGCGGCTTAAGCGTAGTGGCGTCGAAACCGCCATGCTGTCGGGTGAAGTGAGTCAGGCGCAACGGGTAAAAACACTCGAAGCGTTCCGAGGAGGCCGGATTAAGGTCTTGGTTGCCACCGATGTTGCCGGCCGCGGTATTCATGTTGACGCCGTTAGCCATGTGATCAACTACAATCTGCCTGATGATCCGGAAGATTATGTACATCGCATCGGCCGTACAGGGCGAGCTGGTGCAGCGGGTATTTCGTATAGCTTTGCCTGCGAGACCGATGCGTTTATGCTGCCCGATATCGAAGAGTTGATTGGCCGCCGGTTAGGCTGCGTTCACCCCGATGAAAAGTTGTTACAACGCCCCCAGTGAACACATTATGACGACTTCACAACAACATTCGAGCATCGATCCCAAAACGGTTAGCGTGTTAGGCGGTGGTAGCTTCGGTACCGCAATTGCCAACATAGCGGCGATGAATGGCTATCATGTATATCAATGGATGCGTAACGCTGAGCAAGCGCAAGAGATGGCCTCCACGCGTGAAAACAGCCGTTACTTACCCGGTTTTGAGTTGGATCAAAAACTCTCCCCCGTTACAGATTTCGATGCCATTCCTCGCAGCCAGATCGTGTTTGTTTCGATCCCGAGTAAAAACTTTCGCCAGGTGGTGCAACAGGTCAAGGACCAATTACGTCCCGGGCAGATGTTGATCAGTACCACTAAGGGAATCGAGCCAGAAAGTTTCAAATTGATGAGCCAGATACTGATTGAGGAGGCGCCTCAGTGTCGAGTCGGGGTGTTGAGTGGCCCCAATTTGGCCAAGGAGATTGCGACCCGTCAATTAACTGCGTCGGTTATCGCTAGTGAGCATAGCGAACTCTGCAGCACCATCCAGGCCGCGTTGCACTGTGATTTCTTCCGGGTTTATGCTGGCTCTGATATGTACGGTGTTGAGTTGGGTGGGGCGCTGAAGAATATTTATGCCATAGCCGCAGGAATGGGTGCCGCGCTAGGGATGGGTGAGAACACCCGTAGTATGCTGATGACCCGTTCCCTCGCAGAAATGAGCCGTTTTGCGGTGCACATGGGGGCTGACCCGCTGACGTTTCTTGGCTTAGCTGGTGTGGGTGACCTGATTGTGACCTGTATGTCACCGTTGAGTCGCAACTATCGTGTCGGTTACGCCTTGGGTCAGGGACAAGACCTACAAACAGCCGTGGCCAACTTGGGCGAAGTGGCCGAAGGCGTCAACACGTTAAAGTACGTCAAGGCCAAGGCCGATCAATTTGGGATCTATATGCCGTTGGTGCAAGGTCTGTATAGCGTCGTGTTTGAAGCCCAAAATGTTCCAGCAGTTATCGGCTCGATGATGATGGCAGCCCAGGGCGAAGACGTCGAATTTCAGCTGCTTGATAAGACCGATAAGGCGTAACGGCGATGGCTTTAGAGTTACTGCTGCTGCGTCATGGTGAAGCCGAGTTCAGTCTTCCTGATTGCGATCGCAACCTGACAGGATGCGGCGTCGAACAGACCCAGCGTGTGCTTGCGCGGCGAATCGAAGCGCTGGATGGACTGAGCGCCGTTTATGTATCGCCCTATCTTCGAGCGCAGCAAACGGCAGCTTTGCTACCGGATACCCTGTCGTTACCCGCATTGCAGAGTATCGATGGGCTGCAGCCCGATTGTTCGGTGACACAATTGATCGAATGGCTCCAATCGCAGCAAGGGAAAATTTTGTTAGTCGCTCACAACCCTCTGCTGTCTAGGCTGGCTAATCGATTGCTTGGCGAGTCTCAACGTTACAGTTTTGATACCAGTACGTTGGTCTGCCTGCAGATGCCTATCGCTGCAGCGGGTTGTGCCGAACTAAGCTGGATCGAACCCCCGCGTTGATTTAATGACTAGCCTGGCCTTGTTAGGGCACTCCCACCTTGAGTCCTGCGTCCCTATCGAGCAGTTGCACGGTTCGCTTAGCCGATAGCATCAAGCCTGTCGTGGGGTAGATCGATAGACCTCGGCGTAATACCGCGTAGCTTTGTTGGTACTCACCGGTTTTGTGCAGAGCGAAAGTGAGACCCGCAAAAATAGCCGCATCGGGTGTCTGTTTCAATGTTTGTTGAGCCCAGACAATGTAGTCTTTGAGTACTTCCATATTGTTGTTCTTGAGTCCGTACTGAACCAGCGTTTGCATCCTCAAAAATTCACTGTTTTCGTTGTAATAAATATTTCGCGAAGGGTAGTCGAGTTTGCGAATGTCTTTGACCGGGTGGATAACGAAATCCAAACTGATTCGATTTGATAGCAGGCTGTGAACAAAAAATATGCTCGCTAATACGGGCAAGCTAATGCTTAGCGCCAGCATTGTAGCGCGAGCCATCTGGCTTAGTGGTACCGGTTGACGCTTGATGCGATGACTGGCCACCAGAGCGATTAAAACCACGAATAGCAGCCAGTGAAGCTGGGAAATATAGAAGGGTAGCTCGACCTGAGTATGCAGAGTGATCGGTAGCAGCAGCACCAGATAAGCCCCACCGCGTTGCCAGCCCAGATTGGCACAGACTTTTAAAAATGCCAGTCCGAGGACCAAAATTCCGCTCAGAGCCACCAGTCCGCCTTCGACGGCCCAGTACATCAGTTCGTTGTGGGGATGGCTGAGGCGCGGTTCGAGAATCGCGGAGTGAGGGTTGTCGGCTAAATATTGGGCTTTTTTGTCATGCCAGACCGGTTGGAATTGACCAATACCGTAACCGAATATCGGTTTTTCTAGGAACAGTTCCCAGCTTGAATCGTACATCAT
Source organism: Halopseudomonas sp. (assembly GCA_036960405.1). Taxonomy (GTDB): domain Bacteria; phylum Pseudomonadota; class Gammaproteobacteria; order Pseudomonadales; family Balneatricaceae; genus Motiliproteus. The sequence continues at coordinate 16,383 of JBALWS010000046.1, forward strand.
GATCCGGACGTCGTTGCGGGTGGGGTCGGTTGAACTTTGCGAAGTCTGGCTAAGCTTGTCCAGGCCTGCCTGTACGCCACCCGTTTTACTCTCGATCTGATAGCCCAGCCCTGAACCAACTACTAACGCTAGCAGTATCGGCGTGAACGATCTGGCGCCACTTTTGAGTAGTTGCCGATGGCGCGTCGCCAGCATCAGCATGACTCCTAGTATTGCCGCGACTAACCCGGTGCGTGATCCGGACGTAATGATGATCAGGCTGTTGAGCGCAATACCGCCCAGCAGCATCGATTTAAGTAGCCAGTGACGCTGGCGGTAGGAGGGCAGCGTGGATAGAAACAGACCGATAAGTAGCCCGGTGGCGATATAGCTAGCGGCTAGATTTTGCTGTTGGAAAATGCCACGAGGAATCCCCGGTGATTGCGACATCCAACCGGGTGGTGAATCCAGGGCCAGCAGATGGACCAGGCAGTAAAGTGACTGGATGACTGTTGAGCCGAGCAGCAGGTAGAGTAGGTTATCACGCTGCCTGCGGTTTAACTGGAATTGAGCACAGGAGAAAAATAGCAGCATTCCGCCCCAGATCGACAGGCTTCGAAACAGCCAGGAGGTGGGGGTGGATACGGTCCCGATGGCGCCTACTAAGGTGGTGACGGTGAGGAAAAACAGGATCGCTGCGGTCATTTTTGGCAGCAGCAGCACGCGGGTATAGCTGAATTTAAGTAACCCCAGCGCAATTAAGAAAGAGGCTGCAATCCAAACGGCATTATTGAACGGTAAAAAAAGCCCTTCACCGCCTGGATTATCCTGATAGTAAAGTGGAGCAACCAGAAACAGCACACTAAAAATAATAAAGAAAGCGCGGTGGAAGCGTTGTAATGGAAGGGGATCTGCTAAGCTGATCATCATCCTGAGTCCTCGTGGATAAGGCGATGATAATAGCGAACTTTAATCGTATAACCTACTGTAATTGGTAGGCGGTGAATCGATCATGCGCAGATAAGCCATGGTCGGATAAGGTTACCCAATTGAGAGAGTGTTCATGACGCGTTGGTTAAAATGGAAACAATACAGGTTGTTGATGGGTTGGTTAGTTCTGTTCGCGGCGCATCATGCCGTCGCTGCGGACGATTTACCCGGCGCGATGGACCTTACCCAGATAACCCGTTATCCCAACTCTTGGATTGTCGACTATAGCCAACAAAGCGTTCCAGAATACCGCTTAGCGACTGGGCGCATGAAAAAGATCAATGGCGTGGTGTCTCCAGAGTCGTCGCTGTATGTGTCAGGACGGTTGACACGTATCACCTACCGATTACCCAGTGGTCGCCAAAGTTCCGATGCGGTTGATCATTTTAAACAGCAGTTTGAATCCCTGGCCAATGAACCGTTATTTCAATGCCGCGGGAGGAACTGCGGTGAAAGTAATCAGTGGGCAAATTTTCAGTTTGCTATCCCTCGGTTATACGGTATCGATCGAGAGCAATATTACTTAGCGCTTAAGCTAACAGCAGACACCTCTGCCGATCCTAGCTACCTGGCCTTTTACACCGTCAAACGCGGTAACAAACGGGTGTATGCGCAGATCGATCTGGTCCAGCCTGATTCGGTTTCGCTACCGCTGGCAACGGGGATTTTTATCGAGGAACTAACTAACGGAGCTCGCGTATACCGGGAGCAACAACCGACGACGACCGAAGTCGATGGACTACGCCAGCTGTTGGCCGCTCAGCCTGCCTTGGTGCTGGTATTGATTGGCCACAGTGACCAGGGGGCCTCGCTTGAACAGCACCAACAGGTTTCGTTGCAGCAAGCCGATACATTGAAGCAGTGGTTGACCGATCAAGGGATAGAGCCCGTACGAATCCAAACCTACGGGGTTGGGGGGCTAGCACCTGCTTATGACGCCAGTATTCCCAAGCAGCGGGTTGAATGGTTGCTCTATTCTGCTGAGCAGTGATATCTCCAATCGTAGTGAATGTTCTACAAATAAGGCTGGGTTATGCCACATATCGTGATTGAGTACGCGCAGAGCTTGGATACAGCGCTAGATTTGAATGCGCTGGTTAAGGCGGTACATGAAGGGGCGATAAGGACGGGCCTGTTCGAGCCAGAAGCGGTTAAAGTTCGGGCGATCGCCTACCACCATTACTTGGTTGCCGGTCAGGTCAGCGACTTCGTTCATCTGCGTGCGCATATTCTTTCGGGTCGTAGCGAACAGCAAAAAAAGAGTTTGGGCCTTTGTTTGATGGAAAGCGCCAGCGCGGTTGCTGCTTGCGTCTCCAGCTTGACCGTCGAAGTGGTGGACATGGATAGACACAGCTATGCCAAAAGATTGCTGTAGTGATAATCCTTTGGCAATTAAACTAGAGCTTTAGGAGTATTTGGATACGTCTTAGGCAGGGAGTGATTGTATGTATCAAAGGCTATTGCGCTGGCCGGTAGTGATGGGATTACTGCTGCTGAGTGGATCGGTTTTTGCCTCTGTTGGACCGTTGGATCTGACCGAGACCGGTGCCGGTATTTTCGCGCTGATCATTTTCTCCATCGCCTATATCGTGGTGATGTTGGAAGAGAAACTGCACCTGCGTAAGTCAAAACCGGTGTTGGTCGCAGCTGGTGTTATTTGGGCCGCGATTGGTTGGGTCTATATTGAGCAAGGCGTGACGGGGGCGGCCGAGGCGGCATACAAGCATACGTTACTAGAATTTTCTGAGTTGATGCTGTTTCTGTTGGTTGCGATGACTTATATCAACGCGCTAGAGGAGCGGCGCGTCTTTGATGCCTTGAGGGCCTGGCTGGTTCACAAAGGGTTTAATTACCGCACCCTGTTTTGGTTAACCGGGTTGATGGCATTCTTTATCTCGCCCGTTGCCGATAATCTGACCACTGCGTTGTTAATGTGTGCGGTCGTTATGAAGGTGGCCGAGGATGATAAAAAATTTATCAACCTATGCTGTATCAACATTGTTATCGGTGCCAATGCTGGCGGTGCTTTTAGCCCCTTTGGTGATATCACCACCTTGATGGTGTGGCAGGCCGGGCTGGTTCATTTTGAAGAGTTTTTTGCGCTATTTGTCCCTTCGCTGGTTAACTTCTTGGTGCCAGCTTTGATTATGAGTTTCTTTATTGAAGACCGTCATCCGAGCGCAGCAGCTGAAGAGGTTGAACTCAAACGCGGTGCGCGACGGATTCTGGGACTGTTTTTGTTGACCATTGCGACTGCAGTGAGCGCTCATGTCTTGCTCCATTTACCACCGGTTCTTGGGATGATGGTCGGGCTGGGGTATTTGCAATTCTTTGGTTATTTCCTGCGAATGACCCTTCCTAGATCGCTGGCAAGAAAGCGCCGTTTGGCCGAACAAGCCGGTGATCAAGAGCGGCTTCAACGACTGGGGAGCGTGGTGCCTTTTGATGTCTTTAACCGTGTGGCGCGTGCCGAGTGGGACACCTTGCTGTTTTTTTACGGTGTGATTATCTGCGTGGGTGGATTAGGGTTTATGGGGTACCTGTCGTTAATGTCGGATCTGCTTTATACCCAGTGGGATGCAACCAGTGCTAACGTGGCGTTGGGGGTGATCTCGTCGGTGATAGACAATATTCCGGTCATGTTTGCAGTGTTAACGATGGAACCCACAATGTCTCAGGGAAACTGGTTACTGATTACGTTAACCGCTGGTGTCGGTGGTAGCCTGTTGTCGATCGGATCTGCTGCCGGGGTGGCTTTGATGGGTCAGGCCCGTGGCATCTATACTTTCTTTGGTCATATGAAATGGATGCCCGTTATCGCTTTGGGGTATGCCGCCAGTATCTGGGTCCACCTGTGGCTTAACGACAGTCTGTTTGGTGTCTATCGCCACCTGTAGTTGAGTGATTTACAAGGGCTCCAGCGAAAAAGTCCTCAAATGTTTCAGAAATACATTTGAACTCGTGTGCAGGGTTCCTAGAGTTTGGGCAGCGCGGTGACCTGATTGCGCCCGTTACGCTTAGACGCAAATAAGCCTTTGTCGGCGCGTTCGACCAAATCTTCCAGAGTCTCATCGTCTTTGAGTTCGGCCACGCCGACTGAAGCCGATAAAGTGCCGAGTACTTCACCACTGGAACGGCGTTTAATCTTATTGGTTTTTAAAGCAGAAAGGATGTTGTAAGCCACTTTCTTAGCTTCGTTTTCGTTGGTGTTGGGAAGCAATATGGCGAACTCGTCGCCGCCATAGCGGGCGATGATATCCGAGCCTCGGGTGGCGTTTTTAAGTATCTTTGCGGCAAAACACAACACTTGATCACCGACCAAGTGACCATGTTTATCGTTGAAAGGTTTGAAGTTATCTAAATCTATCATCAGCAACGATAGCTTTAATTGACGTTCGTTATCGACCATCAATTGACGCATTGAACTGTCCATGCCGCGGCGGTTGAGTACACCGGTCAATGGGTCGGTGAACACCTCGTAACGGATCTGGTCAAATTGTTCCTTGAGGATGGAAACCTCATCTCCAGTTTGGCGTAACTTACTTTCCATCGTGAACAGTGATTCGTCCATGCGTTTGGTTTCTGTTACCAGGTTACCGACAACCTGAAGTATCGCATCGACGTCGTCGGCTTTATTTTCGAGCGCTTGGCGTGATTTTTCTAGTGCTTGTTGGAAATGCTGAGTTTCGGACCGAGGAGCGCGGGTAATGGCGAGTGCTTGCTGCAAAATCTGGTGTAGACCGTTGCGAAACTCTTCCAGGCGGTCATCGCTGTTCTGATTGCTAAAGTGCTCGAGATACAATTTCTCCAGCTCTTGCTCGAGCAAGGCACTTTTTAAAGGTAGTTGAGACAGACGATGGCTGATGCCTGGGTTTTTCCCGCTGATATGTTCGTAGCTGACACTGTAAAGACTAGGAATAGCGTCAAGCTGATTGGTTTTTAACCATTTCAACGTTTGTTTGGCGAGATCGTGGCTGTTGGAACGATTTTTGGTGCTGCTCATTATTAACTCTTATTACGGGATAGCTAACAGAAGATCATACGATAAAAACCAGTGTCTAAATGGCCTCTCATATCGATACATCCATGTCTTAGATAAGGCAATGGTTAAGATTATAGATGACTATTTAAGCGTCTTTGAGGGTTAACGCTACCCTCTTCCTGGCTGAATCGACCTCTAAAATACGTACGTTAATGATATCGCCAGGTTTAACAATTTCATGCGGATCTCGAATGAAGCGGTTTGCGAGTTGAGAGATGTGCACCAGCCCATCCTGGTGGACGCCGATATCGACAAAGGCACCAAAATTGGTGACGTTGGTGACTATTCCCTGGAGTCGCATATCGAGCTTAAGATCGCTGATGCGGGTCACGCCTTCGGTAAACTTGACGTCAACAAGCTCAGGCCGAGGGTCCCGTCCCGGTTTTTCGAGCTCAGTGAGAATGTCTTTGATGGTCGGTATACCGAATTGAGCATCGGTGTAATCGGCGGGGTTGAGCTGGCGCAATAACTCGGATTGCCCCATCAACGAAGCGATAGTTTTGTGCTGTTTAGCGGCTATGGTTTTAACTAGTGAGTAGGCTTCCGGGTGGACCGCAGAGCCGTCGAGAGGCTGCCGGGCGTTGCTGATGCGCAGGAAACCAGCCGCTTGTTCAAAGGCTTTGGGGCCCAGCCTGGCTACTTTTTTTAGCTCGCTGCGGCCGTTAAAGGGTCCGTTCAGATCGCGATGGGCAACAATGTTGCTAGCTAGAGTCGGGGTGATACCGCAAACGTATTGCAATAGGGTTGGGGACGCACTATTCAGGTCAACGCCTACTGCGTTGACACAGTCCTCGACTACCGCGTTTAGGTGTTCGGCGAGTTGGGGTTGATTAACATCGTGTTGATACTGCCCGACTCCGATCGCTTTGGGATCAATTTTTACCAGTTCCGACAGCGGGTCTTGAAGCCTGCGGGCAATAGATACTGCGCCCCGGATGGATACATCTAGATCTGGGAACTCTTGCCCGGCTAGCTCCGAGGCTGAATATACCGAAGCACCGGCTTCGCTGACAGTGACCTTGCTGATCGTCTGCAGGGCCGGATCAGCAAGTAATTCGCTGACCAGCTTTTCGGTTTCCCGTGATGCCGTGCCGTTGCCAATGCTGATTAATTCTATCTGCTGCGACAGGCATAGCTGTCTGAGGCTGGCTAACGCATCGTCCCAGCGCTGCTGTGGTGGGTGAGGGTAGACCACTGTGTGATCTAACAATTTTCCGGTGCCATCTACTGCGGCCACTTTGACGCCATTACGAAACCCCGGATCGAGTGCAAGGGTGGCTTTATGGCCTGCCGGTGCAGCTAGTAACAGTTGTTTAAGGTTGAGTCCGAATACTCGGATCGCTTCGGCTTCGGCTTGTTCTCGAAGTTGATTGAGCAACGATTTTTGTAGCTGAGGTTGTAATTTCTTATGCCACCCTAAGTCTTGCTGGGTTTGCAGCCAGTCGCGGCAGGGACCATGGTTTGGAAAATTTAGGGCTTGTTGGATCTTACGTGTCGGTCTGTCATCGGTTGGATTGAGCTGGAGTTTTACTCGTAGAACGGCCTCTTTACACCCGCGTAGAATCGCTAACGCACGGTGCGAAGGGATCCTTTTTATCGCTTCTTGATAGTCGAAATAGTCACGAAACTTGGCCCCCGAATCGGCTTTGCCTTTTACAACGCTGACCTCTAGTTGCCCCTCTTTCCAGAGTAATACCCGTAGCTGCGAGGACAGGGACGGATGCTCGGCTATCCGGGCATGCAAAATTGCCGCGGCTCCATCGAGTACTGTATCGATATCGTTAAAGCCCGCCTTCGGATTCAAATAAGATCGGGCCAATGACTGTGGGCTACGATTGGTGCTGGCTAGCAAACCATTTAACAAAGGTTCTAATCCGGCTTCTCGAGCGGTCTGGGCGCGTGTTCTACGCTGGCTCTTGTAGGGCTGGTAGAGCTCTTCCAACTCGTTTTTAGTGGTCGCGGCTAGCAGTAGCTGGCGTAACGGGGCACTGAGCCGCTGAAGTTGATCGACTGCCTGAATAATGCTCTGGCGGCGCTGCTCCAGTTGACGTTGATAGACGAGCTGCTGTTCTAATCCCCGAAGTTGGGCATCGTCGAGTCCCCCCGTCTGCTCTTTTCGGTAGCGGGCGATAAAGGGGACACTGGCTCCCTCGTCGAACAACTTGATAAAGGCCTCGACCTGGCGTGGTTGAAGCTGTAGTTGCTGCGAAAGTTGTCTGACAATCATCAAAGAGGCTCAAGTTAAAAAGGGTAGAAAGATAGCAGTGGAGGGCTCGGTAACGCGCTGCACTAGGAGGGCGGTATCCTCGAAAACGAAAGAACGAGGAGGAGGCTGATTTAGTCTCTACATGTGGTTCAGATGATCAGCTTTTTGCATCATTGAAGAAAAGGTCCAACGCCTTGAGGACCGCCTTTTTTAGTTGCCCCTGTGGGTCCGCCTGGTCGATGATGCCGTAGATCGTCGCGTGCCAAACAATTTCTTTGCTTTGAGTATCGATGAAATCTATCGCCAATGAACCTTCGGTGTAAGCGATCCAATCGTAGTAAGTGGCGTTATAACCATGGGTGACCGCGCGGGTTCCATGCTCACTCTTTTGTGGGTGATAGCCAACCAGCATATCGGGATTGGAACGGGAACGGGGAATGCCTCGTGAGGCCAGCTCGCGCTCGACTAATGAACGAAACTTTTTCTCTTTGAGAGTTTTTGTATCATCGGGCTGGGAATCTGGTAACTCAGTTACCCAGTTAAACGTTTTGTACTCAGACAGGTCCGCATAGGGATCCTGATGGCTGCTAACCGATAGCGTATCGCACCCCGATAACCCAATAGTCAGAACGATAATGGTTAACAAATATCTCATGGTTATCCTTGTTGGTCGTTATTGGGTAGCAAGGGCATGGTAGCCTATATCTGGGTGATGTTTACACCAAACCGCGCTGTTAATTCTGTTCCGAGACAGGCGGGGCTGTCGTTTTTTGCAGTTCACCCTCGTGAATAAGAAAACAGCAGTTCTTACCGGCGTTCTTGGATTGATAAAGCGCCTTGTCTGCTAATCGGTATAACTCATCGTGGTCTTGAGTATCTAAAGGGTAGGTGGCCACGCCGAAGCTTGCCCCAATGTTCACGGCATGACCTTCTATATCCAGGGTTTGTGATAGTACCTGGATCACCCGTTCGGCTGGCTGTCGAATGGCGTTGCGATGGTCAGGATTGATCATGATGATGGCAAATTCATCACCACCGATTCGGGCGATAATATCGGTCTCTCGGAAGGCACTGCTGAGTATCTGGGCGACCGCTTTGAGGAGCTCGTCGCCGATGGGGTGGCCAAATTGGTCGTTGACCTGTTTGAAATCATCTAGATCCATGATGGCTAGCGATAGCAGCTGTTGCTGACGTTTCGCCAACTTAACGGTTTCTTTGATCCGGCGGTTGAATTGATGCCGATTAGCCAGCCCCGTTAGCGGGTCGGTCAACGCCATCCGAACGATCTCCTGTTGGGACCGTTTCTGTTCGGTGATATCTCGCATCACCATAATACCGCCAAGTGTTTCCCCCTGAGTGTTGATGATCGGCCCGCTTAGAGCTTGGCAGGGGAACACTTCCCCACTTCTGCGCCGAAAGTTGATTTCGTAGAGCTCTAGGTTCTGCTCAGCAGTGGATTGAGCCACCTTATATGCCCGCTGCTCGAATGCTGCTTGGTTCTCGAACAAAAGCGAAGTTGATTTACCAATCACTTCTTGCGGCTGGTAACCAAAAATCTGACTAAAAGCCGGGTTGCACAGGATGATTTTTCGGTCGCTATCATCGATGACAGTCGCGTCCGGGGTGCCGCGAAAAATGGCTTCGAATAGCGCTGTTTGTTGCTGCAATTGCTGTTGAACATGCTGGCCATAATTGATCGCATTTTTGAGCTTTCGGTTGTAGCTAAACAGTGCCATCGCTACTCCGGTAATAAGCAATAAACCTAACACCAACGCGATGACGATCAGGTACCAACGGGATAAGTTCTGCGCCGGATTAGGGTCATAGATAAAACCGTCCAGGTTATAGCCCGGAGCTATCATTCCTTCTTTTACAAAGGTTTGCGCCATATGCTCCCAGCGGCCTGGGTTCATATGCCCATACTCTATCAGGTTGGGCATTATCAGTTCGCGCATGCTGCTGGCTTCGTAACGTAGATGCTCGCGAGTCTTGGCTTGAGAATACTGCTCGAGGATCAAGTCGATGATCTGCTCGGGGTGGTCCATTGCATATTCCCAACCCTTTATCGAGGCTTGGCGAAACAGCTTGACCCGTTCAGGGTTGTCAGCCAGCTCCTGTTCGCTGGTAAATAGAATATCCGAATAAAAATCAACGCCATAGGTGGCGGGGTGGATGATCGATGTCGGAATCTTTTTCTCGGCCATAAAAAAAGGTTCGTTGGTCAGGTAAGAGTTGAAAGCATCAACCTTTCCATTGATCAGGTCATTAATATTGTAACTACTTTTAATGATATTGAGCCGGGCGATATCGACGCCCTCATTGTTGAGCATCGCCATCAGTCCGACATCGGCTCCCTGGCCGATCAGCATGACTTTACGATCGATCAGGTCCTGCGGGGTGCGGATGCCCGAATCCTGTTTAACCAGAAATATCGAGGCAGAATGTTGAAAGATCGCGGCCAAGGCAATCAGCGGTGCGCCTTTGAGTCGCTGGTGCAGCAGTTCACTGTTGGCGGTACCGTATTGAGCGCGTTCTGCTAATACCTCTGCTACGGGCTCTCGGCCTGGTGCCCCGGCCACTATCTCAACCTCTAACCCGGCATCGCGATAATAACCTTGCTGCTTGGCAGCGTAGTAGCCAGCAAATTGAAATTGATGGTGCCAACGCAGTTGCAGTCTGAGCTGTTGTAAGGAGAGATCTTGTGCGGTTGCCAAGGCGGGAACAGCGAGTAGGAGGCTAAGCAGTAAGTACAGCATCCTTCGTGGCCGCCACCGATAAAGAGGCGCAGGGGTCTTCAATAACCCCCTATCACTGTGGAAAGGTAACATCAAAAGCGACTGACTCCATTCACGCTGCTTTCTATCCGACAGCCTGATATATGTACCAGAGAGTCTAGACGGGTTTTGAAAAACCGTGGCTACGGAACCCAGAAATAAGGGTTCAATGTAGAGATGAATTCCATTCTCTCTATTGTACTGTCGAAGGGTAATTAATTGATATGAAGGATCCCCGTCTGGCCGTCGAAACTGATCTGCCCCCCCTCTTTGAGTAGCTGTGTCGCGTTGGGCAACACCATTGCTGGGATCCCCGCTTCACGAGCTTGGCAGGCGCTGTGAGCCAGCAGTCCGCCTACCTCGACGATTAATCCCGCCACTTTGCGCATCAGCGGCGCTAAGCCTAGATTGGCCGAGCGCGTGACGATGATGTCCTGCTGACTGACGCAAGCCATCAGTTGGTGCAGATCACTTTGGTGCGGATCGATCAACCGGACCTTGCCGCGAATATACCCAGGTGCCATTGGTTGGCCGCTGTGGCTATCACCGTTGCTATCGGGTGGGGTAGAGCTCGTGGATAACTCGATTCGGTCACCGAAGATCACCGCTGGCAACGGTTGTTGGCCTGCGATCTCAAGGCAGAGTTGACGCTGTTGCTGGCGTTGTTCGATCAACTTACGCAGTGCGGGTAACTCTTTTAAACATAACGGCAGTTCGTCGGGTTGCAGGTAGAAGATCTGCTCGGCACCTAGCCGTAGTCGCTGGGCCAGTTGTAGCAAAGCTTTGCGAATCAGTGCGTATTCGCCGGCATAGTGGTACTTGATGGTTTCGCGTAGCGGCAGAAAGCGGCGGGCCAGGCGCAGGTCGGACCAGATCTGGTGTTGCTGTTGCGAGCTCAGACCTAGTGCATGGAGTCGAGCCGATAACTCCCGTTCCTGCCGTTTGCGTTGGCGAAGTTGCTGGTCAAATTGCTGCCGTGTTTGAGGTTCCGCAGCGGGTGGATGTTGCGGCGCGTTGAGCAGACTGTCGAGCAACTCGGGATTCTCATCGTAGCGGGGTAGCGACAGCTCTAATTCATTGCTGGCTAGATGGCCGTAACACTCTAGGTATTGCTGGGCTGATAGCTGTTGCGCCTGGAGCCGCTGCAGGTCGAAGCTCTGCTGGTTGATGCGGCTACCGGGCAGCGCCTGGAGCAGTTGGCTCATCCATTGTTCGGTTTCATCGCCTAAGTGTTGCTGCAGTTGAAAGCGCAGGCTTTCGGCAAAGAAAAATCCGAGCCGTGCCGCCATCACAAAGTGGCAGCAGGAGATCTGACGTAGATGAAGCAGCCAGCGGTTGATCTGAATAATTAGCTGCGGTGCGTTGAGGGCGGTTAGATCGATGGTGCGTTGTTGCTGCAGGTTGGTGTCCAGATAGTTGTCGCCCCAGCCGAGGTAATGGCGTAGGTAACGCTGTCCGTGCAGGGTCATCGTATGGTGGAACTTGTGGCTGGCGCGATAGCGTTGCAGACCGTGTTCAGCGCCGAAGCGCTGACGCGATTGGGCTGCGGTGATGAATTGCTGGTATAGACCGAACTCGGGGTAGTTGGCTTGAGCGGGATCGTTTCGGACCTGTGCCAGGTAATCGGCCACCGGTAGAGGGTGGCTGTGTTCGTAGCAACGCGCGTCGAGCTCGAGGTGGAAATAGGGCTGGCCGGCGACCAGCTCGAACAGTTGTTCGGTGGTGTCGGGGCTGGTTCGGTAACCGAGCGCGCGACGTCCGTTGGGTATGGCGCCGCCACGGCCAGCAAAGATCTGGTTGAATACCGCAAAACTCATCGGTGTAGGGCTGGGTAGCAGTTCGGCGATGTTGCTGTTGCTCAGAATGCCGGGGCCGCAACGCAGCGTCTGCTGTTGCTGTAACTGCCGCAGTAGTTGCGCAAGCCGGCGTTGTTCCTGTTTTATCAGCTGTCGCGCAGGTTGGCTTAGCTTGGCATTGGCGGGAGCGTTGACGATAGCGCGCGCCTGCAGTAACCAGAGTTGGTTAGCTTCGAGGGCAAATTCAATATCGAGCGGGAAGCCAAACCGCTGCTCCAGTTGGCGGGCCTTTAGTGCCAGTTTACGCAACTGTTGGCGGTTAAGTACCGGCGGTTGCACCGGCTGGTCAAATTCGGGCGGGGCCAATCGGTGTTCCAGTAGCCGGTTTTGACGGTCTAGCCAGTACAGGTCGCCGTCGATTTCTCCACTGGCTAATGGCTCGGCCAAACCGCGTACCGCGTTGATGCAGAGCCGTTGTTGGGCATCTTGCTCGGTGCTGGCTAGCGGATCACGGGTGAAGACGATACCCGATGCGCTTGGCTCGATCTGACGCTGAACGATCAGCGCCATCGCCGGTTCACTGTCATTGCCGGGAGTTTGCTGCTGGCGGAACAGGCAGGCCTCGGTGCTGTAAAGCGAATCAAAGCCGCGCTCGACCGCATCCAATAGCTCCACTTTGGAACGTATATTGAGGCTGGATAGGAACATCCCCGCCCAGCTAGCTTGTTGACCGTCCTCCTCTAACGACGAGCTGCGTACCGCAAAACGACTGCTGGGATAACGCTGTTGCAGTGATTCGAAGGCGACTAAAACTTGTTCGCGTAGCTCAGTGCTGATCCGGCTTGACGCCTCACTCGACTCCGGTTTGCAGTAGCCGTGCTCAAAGGCGGCCGTGGTCAGGCAAACTCCGGCTGGAACCTGATAGCCGAGTGCCTGCATCTGGGCCAGATGGACCGCCTTGGTACCGACCAGCGGCTGCTGTTCGGGCGTGACATGCTCCAGCTCGATCAGCCAGGG
>JBALWS010000047.1:0-28882 GCA_036960405.1 Halopseudomonas sp.
GAAAACGTGGGTAGTGCTCGTAAGCCACACCGCCGCCCTCATGAAAACAGTCGACGATGCGGTCTTCGACCTGCCCCAGTAAGCCGATGTATTGCGCGAACACCGCGATGTTATCCGGGGTGGCGCGGCGACTGAGCAGATCGGCATAGGTTTTGGGCAAGCGGTAGAGTTTGCTGCTGGGGTCGTATTGGACAATCGAACCGACGGTCATCGCCGCCAGCCATTCGCGCACGTAGCGTTCGCTCAGGCCGGTATGTTGGGCTATGGTTGAGGACGATGCCGGAGGGATTTCGGTTAGGGTATCGAACAACCCGGTTCGGTGGCCGATCGATACCATCAGCGCCAGCGCGCCCTGGTTGAGCATTTCGATCAGTTGGTCGGCGGCAGTATCGGGTCCAATGTTGTCATTGATGGCGGATGAGCAGAGATTGCACATGGCTGGTTACTCCTGTTTTTTTGGGGGGGGGCTGTTGTTCTGGTAACCAGCTTAATGGATAGGTTTTTAAGTCATCAATCCAGTAACACAAATATAATTTATACATTTAACTAGTTGTTTTTATTGATTTGTGTTGGTTGTTGTTTTGCGGTCTCAGTGAGGTAAGGTGTTTTCAGTGCCGGTTTCTGACTGGCAGTACAGTTAAGGTGATAAGTATGCCCCGTGATGGCAGTAAAACGCGCAACCTGATCCTGGAAAAAGCGCAGCAGATGGTGCTGGATGTGGGGTTGTCTGGAGTCTCGGTCGATACCTTGATCGAGGCGGCGGGGGTTACCCGGGGTACTTTCTTCTATCACTTCAAAACCAAGCACGATATGGCGGCGGCACTGGTTGAACGCTATGCCAACGAAGACCGAGACCATTTCAATAGTGTGATGCAGCAGGCCGAGCTGCTTTCGCGTGATCCGCTGCAGCAATTACTGATTTTTCTGGGGCTGTTTATCGAGTTTACCGAACAGATGGAGGAGCCGTTTCCGGGCTGTCTGTACGCCTCGTACTGCTATCAGAGCGGAGCGATCTCGCCGGAGGTGATGGCCAAGGTCGAGGTGATGGTGCGCTTCTGGCGCAGTAATCTGCAAGTGAAACTCGAATCACTGGCGGAGCAGTACCCACCGTGTATTCCGGTCGAGCTATCGCAGGTAGCCGATCATGTTATGACCAGCATGGAAGGGGCGTTTATCCTGTCCAAACTGGTGCATGAACCGAAGCTGGCGTCGGAGCAGCTGATCCATTGCCGTAACTATATCGAGCTGCTATTCAGTCCATCCTGAGCAGGCAGACCGTCAACTCGGGGCGGTATCGATCGCGTCGGCTCAAATCCAGCTACCCTTTCTCTCTTTGTGCTACCGCCAAGGTGTTATACCAAAAGCCAGATCTTAAGCTGTGCCCGAATTGTGTATACTTAGGCCCGATTTATTTAGCCATGAACTCTGGCCAGCGCGTTGCGGTGGCTTACACTTGTCAAACAATCTAGACGGCCTGCGGTCTAACGACTGTGGTTCGCGCCGATGGGAGATGACCCTAGCATGACTGTGATTCGCCAAGACGACCTAATCGATAGCGTTGCCGATGCGCTGCAATTTATCTCTTACTACCACCCGGTAGATTTCGTTAAAGCTGTGCATGAGGCTTACCTGCGTGAAGAATCGCAGGCTGCCAAAGACGCGATGGCTCAGATCTTGATCAACTCGCGGATGAGTGCCGAGGGTCACCGGCCGTTGTGCCAGGATACCGGTATCGTCACCGTGTTCGTCAAGATCGGAATGAACGTACAGTGGGATAGCGAACTGAGCGTAGAGGAGATGATCAACGAAGGTGTACGTCGCGCCTACAACTGCCCCGACAACCTGTTGCGCGCCTCGATTCTGGCCGATCCGGCTGGCGCCCGAACCAACACCAAGGACAACACCCCGGCGGTGATCCATATGAGTGTGGTGCCCGGCGATACGGTGGATATTCAGATCGCGGCTAAGGGCGGCGGCTCGGAGAACAAGTCGAAGATGGTGATGTTGAATCCATCCGATAGCATTGTTGACTGGGTGCTCAAGACCGTGCCGACCATGGGTGCTGGCTGGTGTCCGCCAGGGATGCTGGGGTTGGGCATCGGTGGTACGGCCGAGAAAGCTGCGGTGATGGCCAAAGAATCGCTGATGGATCCGGTCGATATTCACGAGCTGAAAGAGCGTGGCGCGCAGAATCGGGTCGAAGAGCTGCGGCTGGAGCTGTTTGAGAAAGTTAATCAGCTAGGTATTGGTGCCCAGGGGCTGGGCGGTTTGACCACCGTGTTGGATATCAAGATCAAAGACTATCCAACCCATGCTGCCTCTTTGCCGGTTTGCATGATTCCCAACTGCGCCGCGACCCGTCACACGCACTTTACCTTGACGGGCAACGGCCCTGCGTTGCAGACACCGCCGTCGCTGAGTGACTGGCCAGAAGTGACCTTCGAAGTTGGCGCCACCACCCGTCGGGTCAACCTTAATACGGTCACCCAGGCTGATGTCGAGAGCTGGAATACCGGCGATACCATCCTGCTCAGCGGTAAGATGTTGACCGGACGTGATGCGGCGCACAGCAAGCTGTGCGCCATGCTCGACGCAGGTGAAGAGTTGCCGGTCGATCTCAAGGGCCGTTTCATCTACTACGTCGGACCGGTCGATCCGGTTGGTGACGAAGTGGTCGGTCCTGCTGGCCCAACAACCGCCACGCGGATGGATAAATTTACCCGCCAGGTGATCGAAAGCACCGGGTTGATGGGGATGATCGGTAAGGCCGAGCGTGGGCCGGTTGCGATCGAAGCGATCAAGGATAATAAATCGGTCTATCTGATGGCGGTGGGCGGTGCTGCCTATCTGGTGTCTAAGGCGATCAAAGCTTCCAAGACGATCGCTTTCCCCGAATTGGGGATGGAGGCGATCTACGAATTTGACGTTGTCGATATGCCGGTCACCGTCGCAGTTGATAGCCGGGGCGAGTCGGCTCACATTACCGGCCCGGCGCTGTGGCAGAAGAAGATTGCCGAAGCGCAGGTTCTAGAGGTTAAGTAGTCGAGGTGAAGTAAACCATTGCACTCCGTTGCAATTATCGATAAAACGCGACCCTAGGGTCGCGTTTTTTTGTTTTGAATTATGTTGTTATATTGATGCTGATAATCGTGGGTGGGGAGTTGTTGTGGACATCGATTTAACCGCAGTGATCAATATTATGGGGCTCAGCGCGGCGGCGGTGTTTGCTGCTTCGGGGGCTCTTGACGCCGCGCGGCAGAAGATGGACATTCTTGGTTTCATGTTGATCGGTTGTGCTACCGGGCTCGGTGGCGGAACGCTGCGTGATGTGTTGCTGGGTAAGTTGCCGGTATTCTGGATTCGCGAACCGGAGTGGATCAGTATCTGTTTGGTCGCCTCGGCCGTGACCTATGTGATTGCCCCTTTGCTGGCATCACGAACCCGGGCGTTGATCTGGATGGATGCGATCGGTCTGGCGCTTTTCTGTGTGGTTGGTACCAAAATTGGTCTGGATCACGGCGTGTCACCGCTGATCGCGGTCTGTATGGGGGTGGTGACGGCCAGCTTTGGCGGTATTGCTCGCGACGTCCTGTGTGGCAGTACGCTGATGCTCAGTAGCACCGAACTCTATGTCACCACCGCACTGGCGGGGTCTTCGACCTATCTGTGGTTAAGTGGTTTAGCACTACCGCAGAGTTATGACTTGGTCGGTGGTTTCGTGGTGGCGTTTACCCTGCGTGCATTAGCAATTTTATTTCATCTGAAGTTGCCTAATCCTTATCGGAAAAGCTAGCCAATCTGTTAGTCAATCTCGCTATGTGGTCTGTTATCGAATGTTGAAGGATGTTTGGTGGGATCAACATCGGCAGGTTCTGTAGCATTGGCAAATTCTGAACGGCACTGCAAAGCAATAATATCATTTGCCCGTGTCAGGTTTTGCGTGGTTGCCTCGGGCGTTTAGTTGCTGCCTTTGAATGGCCTTGATCAACCACTCCTGTTACCCCCTTAAAAACCCCGTCATCATCGCTCACTCTGTAGCCAATTTTTGCTACAATGGCCGCCTTTTTGTGTGGTGCCCTTATCGGGTGCCCAAGATTCAACGATTAAGGACCAAAAAATGGGTTTCAAGCCGGTTAAAGTAGGCATCTGTGGTCTAGGTACTGTTGGTAGCGGTACTTTCAATGTGCTTCAACGCAATCAGGAGGAGATCTCCCGCCGAGCTGGCCGTGTGATCCGGGTCGAACAGATTGGTGCGCGGCGTCCCAATCCTGCGGCTGATACCAATGGAACCCAGATCGTTGCTGATATTTTCGAAGTGGTGCGTAACCCCGAAATCGATATCGTGGTCGAATTGATTGGAGGCTACGATATCGCTCGAAAGCTGGTGCTTGAGGCGATCGAAAACGGTAAGCACGTAGTCACCGCTAACAAGGCGCTGATCGCCGAGCACGGAAACGAGATTTTTGAAGCGGCTCAGCGCAAGAATGTGATGGTGGCGTTTGAAGCTTCGGTAGCCGGTGGTATCCCTATCGTTAAGGCAATTCGTGAAGGCTTGGCGGCCAATAGCATCAATTGGGTTGCCGGCATCATCAATGGCACCGGTAACTTCATTTTGACCGAGATGCGCGACAAGGGTCGGGCGTTTGACGATGTGCTAGCCGAAGCGCAGCAACTGGGTTATGCCGAAGCCGACCCGACCTTCGACGTCGAAGGAATCGATGCGGCGCATAAATTGACCATCTTGTCGTCGCTGGCATTTGGTGTGCCGCTGCAGTTCAGTAAGGCTTACACCGAAGGGATCAGTAAGATCACCACGGCCGATGTCAATTATGCCGAAGAGCTGGGCTACCGGATCAAGCATCTTGGCATTACCCGCCGCACCGATGCAGGCATCGAACTGCGAGTGCACCCGACCCTGATTCCTGAAAAGCGCTTGATCGCGAATGTTGATGGCGTGATGAATGCGGTACTGGTCGATGCTGACGCCGTAGGGCCAACGCTGTACTACGGTGCTGGCGCGGGTGCCGAGCCGACAGCGTCATCGGTGATCGCCGATCTGGTCGACGTGGTGCGTACCTTGACCGCTGACCGTGATAACAGGGTGCCGCACCTGGCGTTCCATCCATCTAAGCTATCGGACATGCCGATGCTGCCGATGGATCAGGTCGAAACCGCTTACTACCTGCGTCTGCAAGCCGCCGAGAACCCAGGAGTGCTGTCGGATATCACTCGCATCCTGGCCGAGCAGGGGATCAGTATCGAGTCGATTCTTCAACGTGGAACCGACACCGAGCTAGTGCCGATCATCATCTTGACCCATACGGTCAAAGAGGCGCGGATGAACGATGCGATCAAGGCGATCGAAGCGTTGGATACCATCAGTGGTGAAGTGACTCGTATTCGAGTCGAAACCTTGGATGCGAGCTAGGAGTAGATCATGAAATACATCAGTACCCGTGGTCAGGCTCCTAAGCTGAATTTTGAAGAGGTGTTGCTGGCAGGGCTGGCAACCGATGGCGGGCTCTATGTTCCGGAGCAACTGCCGCAGTTCTCCAAAGAGGAGATCGCCTCATGGGCTGGACTCTCCTACGCCGATCTGGCCAAGAAGGTGATCGCGCCTTTTGTTGCCGATGCCATCCCGCAAGCGGATCTGGATAAGATCATTGATGAGACTTACGGCACCTCCGGGGCGACCGGCGGCAACAACGTTTTTGCCCACGATGCGGTAGCGCCCCTGAAGCAGCTCGATAGCAACCTGTGGTTGTTGGAGCTGTTTCACGGTCCGACGCTGGCGTTTAAGGACTTTGCCTTGCAGTTGCTAGGCCGCTTGCTCGATTACGTGCTGGAAAAGCGCCAGGAGCGAGTCGTCATCATGGGGGCGACCTCAGGAGATACAGGCTCGGCGGCGATCGAAGGCTGCAAGCGTTGCGACAACGTCGATATCTTCATCCTGCACCCGCACAACCGCGTCTCCGACGTGCAGCGCAAGCAGATGACCACCATAACCGGCGATAATATTCATAACCTGGCGATCGAAGGCAACTTTGACGATTGCCAGCAGATGATCAAGCAGAGCTTTGCCGATCAGACGTTCTTGGGTGGTCGCAAGCTGGTCGCGGTCAACTCGATCAACTGGGCTCGGATCATGGCTCAGATCGTCTACTACTTCCATGCTTCATTGTCGCTGGGTGGACCGCACCGAGAGGTGTCGTTTGCGGTACCGACCGGCAACTTCGGCGATATTTTTGCCGGCTACTTAGCCAAAGGCATGGGGCTACCGGTTAAGCAGTTGGTCGTTGCGACCAACACTAACGATATTCTTCATCGCTGCATCAGCGCCAACGATTCGTCTAGAAAGGAGTTGGTTCACACGCTATCTCCGAGCATGGATATCATGGTGTCGAGCAACTTCGAGCGGTTGCTGTTCGATCTGTACGATCGTGATGGTGCGGCTACGGCTGAGTTGGTGACCAATATGAGTAATGGCGATGCGAGCATCGAACCGGCTCGGTTGGCCAAGGCGCGCGAGCTGTTCGACAGCTTTCGTCTCGACGATGAGGGTTGTGTCGAGGTGATCGCCGATATATTCGAGCGCACCGAAGAGCTGTTGGATCCGCATACCGCGATCGGGGTTAAGGCGGCAGAGATTTGTCGTCGTGATACCGACACGCCGATGGTGGCGCTGGCCACGGCGCATCCGGTTAAATTCCCGGAGCCTGTGGTCAAAGCGGGCTGCACGGCTCCCGAATTGCCGCATCACCTTGCCGACCTGTTTGAACGTGAAGAGCGCTATCAAGTGCTGGCCAATGACTTGGCGGTAGTGCAAGCCCATGTGGCCGAGCAGCTCGGCTGATCAAACTGATTGACCCACGCCGGCCTAGAGCCGGCGTTTTTATATCCAGGGACGGATGGGCAGAAAAATGCTCCTGCTTTTTCTGCATTTCTGCCATCCTTGGCAGTCATATGCCTTGAGAGTCAGGGATGGCGATAAAGGCGATATCCATTGGCCGTTGCCTGTTCCCGACAACAACGACATGCCTACATCCTTGTAGGCAATGGATGGTAGTTTTTTGCTGCTTCTGCGATATTCTGATAGGTATTTTTATGGATGACCTGTTCTTTATCCTATCTAAATTGATCTGGGCCTTTGTTCGGCCGGATCATCTGTTACTGCTGCTGTTGACGCTGGCTGTGTTGGTGTTGGGATGGAATAGCCCAAAGCGCAAGGCATGGCGCAGTGCGATGGTGCTATTAGGAATCATCTGGCTGGTGGCATTGTTCCCGATAGGGCGGATGTTGATGCACCCGCTTGAGCAGCAGTTTATGCCGCCACAACAGCTTGATCAGTCCAGACTGGCTGGAATCATCGTGCTCGGTGGGGCCGAATCGCTGTCTGCTATGCGTTATCGTCAGCGAGCCGAGTTTACCGAAGCGGCCGAGCGGGTGATGGTGGTGCCGACGTTGGCCGAGCAGTTTCCAGAGTTACCGATTATCTATACCTGCGGTTCGGGCTGGTTGCTGGAACCCGATATCAGGGGCGCCGACTATACCAAACTGTATTTTGATGCGATGGGGCTTGATGGGCGGGTGTTGTACGAACGTGAATCACGCAATACCTATGAAAACGCCAGTCTGAGCATCCCGTTGGCCGGTGAGCGTTTTGAAGGCACTTGGTTGCTGGTGACGTCGGCGTTCCATATGCCACGGTCGGTCGGGGTGTTTCGCCAGCAGGGCTGGAAGGTATTGCCCTATCCAGTCGACTTTCGCGGTCAGCCTTTTGAATTGACGGACTATTTCTTTAGTCTCAGCAGTAATCTAGAAGACTTGACCATGGCGGTACGCGAGTGGACAGGGCTGCTGGCCTACCGGCTCAGCGGTAAGACCTATCAACTATTACCAGGGGAACTTGCGGGTGGATAAGCAGATTGTCATGCGTCCAGTAGACGTGGCTCCAGGGCTTTCTCAGGCTGGCTTAGTGCCGCTGTTGCAGCGGATCTATAGCAGCCGTGGTGTCACCGACCCGCAGGAGTTGGATAACAGTCTTAAAGGCTTGTTGCCCTACCATTCTATGCGAGATATTGACTTAGCTGTAGCGCAGATAAGTCAGGCGATTGTAGCGGGCGAGAGGATTCTGGTGGTCGGTGATTTTGACTGCGATGGGGCGACCAGTAGTGCACTGGCGGTGTCGGCTTTGCGGGCCTTGGGAGCAACTTGGGCGGGCTACTTGGTGCCGAATCGGTTTGAGTATGGCTATGGTCTGAGTCCTGAAATCGTAGCGGTAGCGTGCCAGCAAACGCCTGACTTGTTGATTACAGTCGATAACGGCATCTCCAGTGTTGACGGGGTTAAAGCTGCCAAGGATGCGGGAATGCGCGTTGTGGTGACCGATCATCACCTGCCCGGCGATGAACTGCCCGAGGCCGATGCGCTGGTCAACCCGAATCAGCACGGTTGCGAATTTAGCGGCAAAAACACCTGCGGGGTCGGGGTGATCTTTTATGTGATGACGGCGGTTTGCCGTGATCTTCAGCAGCGTGGCTGGTTTGAATCACGGGGCATGGTGGTGCCCAATATGGCGGAGTTTTTGGATCTGGTGGCGTTGGGTACGGTGGCCGATGTGGTACCGCTGGATCGCAATAACCGAATTCTGGTCGATCAAGGGATGAAGCGTATTCGCGCGGGGCGTTGCCGTCCGGGCATTCAGGCATTGGCTGAGATCGCTGGGCGAACGTTGTCGAAGTTGGTGGCATCTGACCTAGGGTTTGCCATCGCACCAAGGCTTAACGCCGCAGGTCGGCTCGAAGATATGTCGATCGGTATCGAGTGTCTACTGGCACCAAGTGTTGACCAGGCCAAGCAGTTAGCGCTGCAGCTCGATGAGCTAAATCAGGACCGTAAACAGATCGAGCAACAGATGCAGTCTCAGGCGTTGGCGATTCTAGCCAAGATGGAGTTGGCCAGCGATGAGTCGCTGCCCTTTGGTATCACTTTGTTTGATCCGGGCTGGCACGAAGGTGTGATCGGGATTCTGGCGTCGCGAATTAAAGAGCGCCTGCACCGGCCGGTGATCGCCTTTGCCGAAGCCGAAGGCGGCCAGGTGAAAGGTTCGGCGCGATCGATCCCCGGGCTGCATATACGCGATACCCTCGATGCTATTGCGGCGCGCCACCCTGATATATTGAATAAGTTTGGTGGCCATGCGATGGCCGCCGGGATGAGTCTGGATCGGGCTCGGTTCGAGCAGTTCCAGCAAGCCTTTGATGACGAGGTGCGGCGACGATTGCAGCCCGAGCAGCTACTGGCGCGGATTGAAACCGATGGCCCGCTAACGGTTGCCGAGATGTCACTTGAGACGGCTCAGCAACTGCGTCAAGGTGGCCCTTGGGGGCAGATGTTTCCCGAGCCTTCGTTCGAGGGTGTGTTTGAACTGGTTCAACAGCGGATTGTCGGCGAGCGGCATCTCAAGTTGGTGTTGGCGGAGCCCGGAAACAGTGCCGGGTTCTGCGTCGATGCCATCGCCTTTAATGTCGATCTGGATACCTGGCCCTGCGAGGCGCCGCAGGCACGTTTGGCTTATAAACTCGATATCAACGAGTTCAGGGGGCGGGTCTCGTTGCAGTTAATGGTCGACTATCTCGAGCCTATCTGGCCATGATGGCCCGCTCGCTCACCACAGTTCGGAGTCATTATCGATCACCTTGTGGGTGGGGTTGACCGGCACACGGATGCTGAAAGTGGCGCCTTGTCCACGGGTGCCGCGACAACTGATTTTCCCTTGCAGCAGGTTGGTAATCAGTCGATAGACCACATGGGTGCCGAGACCGCTACCGCTGCGTTCGTTTTGACTGGCCACAAAGGGTTCAAAAATTCGCGGTAAGATTGGTTCCGGCACGCCTCGGCCGTTATCGCTGTACTCTATAAGCAGCTCTTCGGAGTGGCGTTGAATCTTGATCTGTATTGTCTTTTTCCTATCCGCTAGTTTCCGTTGATCGCCGCTAAAGCCGTGTTGTAATGAATTGTCGATCAGTTGGCTGAAGACCTGTTTCCAGCTATCCGGGTAGGAGACGACTTCTAAATTCGGATCGCATTGCAACTCAAGGTCAACCTGTTGCTGCTGCAGTCGTTCGGCAAAGGGTTGTTCGACCTGGTCGAGCAATTGAAGCATGTTGATCCGATGGCGGTTGACGGTGTGCGGGTCAACGGCGATAAGCCGGAATGCGGTGGTCAGGTCGGCCATCTGCTGCAGGTTGCCATGGATCTGGTTGCTCTGCTGGCGGACTCGGTCGATCGTCTCTTTGCTAGTGTGATCAATGCCTTCCAGTTCGCGGTTTATCTGAGTGGCGATCTCTAGGCCTTTGCTGACCGGTTTGTCTATCTCTTGGGCGATACCGCTAACCAATTCACCTAGCGCCGCCATCTTCTCGGTTTCGACCAGGCGGTCTTTGGTTTGAGTCAGTTCTTCGAGTGCTTCTGAAAGCCTGTCGTTAGTATGTTTGAGTGTCGCGGTACGGTATTTGACCCGTTGCTCTAGCTCTTCGTTGAGCTGTTCCAGAGCCTGCTGAGCCTTCTTCTTATCATTGAGTTGCTTGCGGATGTTGTTACGCATCTGATTCAGCGTATCGGTTAACTGATCGAGCGAGTCAGCCCCCTCTTTTCTTAGCAGACTGGGCTCGAGCTGTATACCCTCGTCAAGGTTATTCAAACCCAACTGGCGGGTGTAGCGTGCCAGGGTGTTGAGGTGGGTAACGATCAGATAGTGGACGATCAACAAGATACAGATCGAAACCAAGAAGGTCTTGATTGCCTGGCTGCCAAGGATGATAAAAAACTTTTCCAGCAGTCGTTGGTAGACATTGTCGAGGGTGGCACCGACCTTGAGTTCGCCCACCAGAGTGTCGCGGTAGAACAAGCTGAATTCGCGTTGGATAGGTAGGTCGATACTGGCATTGCCGCGGTAAAATACAGCTTCTTGTTTGTCGGCGACGATCTCTGTGATCGAAGCAAAGCCGATATCCTGCAGTTTCATGATGCCATCGAGTTGGATCGCAATTTGATCCTTATCGAGTTTCCACAGACTCGATGCCAACGAATCCAGGTAGCCCGCTTCGATCGATTCGATACCTTGTTGGATATCGGCAAGGTCTTTTCGGTAATCCCAGAATAGCTGGATGGCGGTGCTTAGCACGGCCAGTATGGTGCTGCACAACAGGATATAGACCAGCAGCCGGTATGACAGCAGGTTGTCTTGACGGTGTTTAAGGTAATGTTTTAGCAATCTGGCATGATCCGTAATTCGGTACTAATCGCTTGCTACTTATGGACAGTAGCAGAGATTATCGATATCCGGAAAGGCTGTGGGGAGGTTTGGGGCTAAATTAGCCAGAAAGTGGAATAAATACAAAGCAAAGATGCCAAATTCAGGACTGAATTTGGCATCTCATCGGGTGCTTGATTTACATATTCGGGTAGTTGGGACCGCCGGCACCTTCCGGAGTGACCCAGGTGATGTTTTGGGATGGATCTTTGATGTCGCAAGTTTTGCAGTGAACGCAGTTTTGCGAATTGATCTGGAAGCTCTTGCTGCCGCTCTCGTCTTCGACGATTTCGTAGACACCTGCCGGGCAGAAACGCTGGGCTGGCTCGTCGTACAGCGGTAGGTTGCGCTCCAGTGGAATGGACGCATCCTTGAGCTTGAGGTGACAAGGCTGGTCTTCTTCGTGGTTGGTATTGGAGAGGAATACCGAAGACAGCTTGTCAAAGCTGATCACACCGTCGGGCTTGGGATAGTCGATCTTATTGCACTCGGCTGCCGGCTTCATCTGAGCATAGTCGGGGTTGCGATCGTGCAGCGTGAACGGCAGTTTACCCTTGAACCAGTTCTGATCCAGATAGTTGAATGCGCCGCCCAGAGTCATGCCGAATTTGTGCATCGCCGGACCAAAGTTGCGGGTGCGATGCAGTTCATCGTTAACCCAGCTGGCATCGAAATTATCGCTGTACTGAGTCAGCTCACCGACACCGGCGGTATTGCTTCGCAGCGCTTCGACGACAGTGTCCGCTGCGACCATCCCGCTCTTCATCGCAGTATGGGTGCCTTTGATCTTGGCGAAGTTAAGAGTACCCGCGTCGCAGCCGATGACCAGTCCGCCGGGGAACGTCATTTTGGGTAGGGCGTTGAAGCCGCCCTTGGTGATCGCACGCGCGCCGTATGAAACCCGCTTGCCGCCTTCTAGATACTGCTTGAACACCGGGTGGTGTTTCATTCGCTGCATCTCGTCGAATGGGCTCAGATAGGGGTTGGAATAGCTCAGATCGGTAATCAAGCCCAATACCACCTGGTTGTTCTCGGCGTGGTACAGGAATGAGCCGCCTGGTGCGTTCTTGCCTAGCGGCCAGCCGGCTCCGTGAAGTACTAGGCCTGGCTTGTGCTTGGCGGGGTCGATATCCCATAGCTCTTTGATACCGATGCCGTAATGTTGTGGGTCGGCGTCTTTGTCGAGCTGAAATTTTTCGATCAGTTCTTTGCCAAGATGGCCGCGACAGCCTTCGGCAAACAGGGTTTGTTTGGCGTGCAGTTCCATGCCCGGCATGTAGCTGTCTTTGGGCTCGCCGTTTTCACCTACGCCCATGTCGCCGGTGGCGATCCCTTTGACGGCGCCGTCTTGGTGGTAAAGAATTTCCGATGCGGCAAACCCGGGGAAGATCTCAACCCCCAGTGATTCGGCTTGCTCGGCCAGCCAGCGGCATAGGTTGCCGACGCTGATGACGTAGTTGCCGTCGTTGTGCATGGTTGCAGGAACCAAAGCATTGGGCACCTTGGTGGCCTTTTGTTCGTCTTTAAACAGGTAGATCTCATCACCGCTAACCGGTGCGCCCAGCGTGAAGCCCAGCTCTTGCCAGTTGGGGAATAGCTCGTTCAGGGCGCGGGGTTCAAATACCGCACCGGAGAGGATATGGGCGCCGACTTCGGAGCCTTTCTCTACGACACAAACCATTAGCTCTTGCTCGTTGGCTTGAGCTTGTTGCATTAGACGGCACGCCGCAGACAGGCCTGCAGGCCCTGCACCGACTATGACGACATCAAATTCCATCGCTTCGCGTTCCACAGCCTTCTCCTGTTTGTTTGATTTTAATGACGGCGATTTGCTGTGATCCAAGTGGGTTCACAGCTCGAGATGGGTGATTGTAAGTAAAAACCCCTATTTTTTGCAAGAACCATTTGCATAGAATAATTCACGATGATATTTTACTAGGGAAATTACTTACTGAATGTTTTCCATGGTGCCTGAGTTTTTACCTCTCGGGCACTCTTTCATACAGCTCCCTAAGCAGGGATCAGTACAACAAACGAGGAACTCTATGAAAGTTCTAGTCGCTGTAAAACGAGTGATTGACTATAACGTCAAAGCTCGAGTCAAGAGTGATCAAACGGGTGTCGATCTAGCCAACGTTAAAATGGCCATGAACCCGTTCTGTGAAATTGCCGTTGAAGAAGCCGTTCGCTTGAAAGAGAAGGGCGCTGCCGACGAGATCATTGTCGTGTCCATCGGCCCTAAGGCTGCCCAAGAGCAGATTCGTACCGCGCTGGCGCTCGGCGCCGACCGCGGTATCCAGATCGAAACCGATGTCGAGCTTGAGTCTCTCACCGTGGCTAAATTGCTGGCCAAAGTGGTCGAGGAAGAGCAGCCTGGTCTAGTCATTCTGGGTAAGCAGTCGATCGATTCTGATAATAACCAAACCGGCCAGATGCTTGGTGCACTGACCGATATGCCGCAAGGTACTTTTGCTTCAGAAGTTAATGTGGCTGACGGCAAGGTGGCCGTTACGCGTGAGGTAGATGGTGGTCTGCAGACCGTCTCGTTGAACCTTCCTGCTATCGTCACCACCGATCTGCGTTTGAACGAGCCGCGTTACGCTTCACTGCCGAATATCATGAAGGCCAAGCGTAAGCCGCTGGATAGCAAAACTCCGGCTGACTACGGTGTCGATACTTCGCCGCGCTTGACCGTGCTGAAGGTTGAATCTCCGGCTGAGCGTCAGGCGGGAATCATCGTGGGCAGTGTTGATGAGCTGGTCGAAAAACTGAAGAACGAAGCGAAGGTGATCTGAGATGGGTATTCTTGTAATAGCTGAACATGACAATGCTACTCTGAAAGGCGCAACGCTTAATACGGTTGCGGCTGCACAGGCTATCGGTGGCGATATAGACCTACTGGTTGCCGGTGAAAATTGCGCAGCAGCGGCTGAAGAAGCTGCCAAAGTGAGTGGTGTTAGCAGGGTACTGGTAGCTGATAACGCTGCCTATGCGCACCAGCTGGCCGAGAACATGGCGTTGTTGGTCACCGATCTCGGTGCTGGTTACAGCCATATTTTGGCTTCCGCAACGACTACCGGTAAGAACTTCCTACCTCGGGTGGCGGCTAAGTTAGACGTGGTACAGATCTCTGAGATCGTTAGTGTTGAGAGCGCCGATACCTTCAAGCGTCCTATCTATGCCGGTAACGCCATCGCAACCGTTCAATCGAGCGATAGCATTAAGGTGATTACGGTACGTGCTACCGCATTTGACCCGGTCGCGACCGATGGTAGTGCTAGCGTCGAGGCCGTTGCTGCGGCTCATGACGCGGGCATTTCGGCCTTCGTTAAAGAGGAACTGGCGGTATCGGATCGTCCAGAGCTGACCGCCGCCAAGGTGATCATTTCGGGCGGCCGCGGTATGGGCAACGGTGAGAACTTCGGTTTACTGGAGAAGGTAGCCGACAAGCTCGGTGCGGCCGTGGGCGCATCGCGTGCTGCGGTTGATGCCGGCTTCGTACCGAACGATATGCAGGTCGGTCAGACTGGTAAGATCGTCGCGCCTGAGCTGTACATCGCGGTAGGTATCTCCGGTGCGATTCAGCACCTGGCGGGTATGAAAGACTCTAAGTTTATCGTTGCGATCAACAAAGACGAAGAGGCGCCTATCTTTCAGGTGGCCGATTACGGTCTGGTTGCCGATCTGTTCGATGCGGTACCCGAGTTGGAATCCAAGCTCTAAGTAGCGCTTAGGTACGACGAAAAAAGCCCGGTTCGCCGGGCTTTTTTGTGGCAGCAGGTTTGTTAGGGTAGGCTCAGTGTTTGGCTAACAACACTTTCAATGCGTCGATCCGGTGCGCTTGGTTGACCAGGTCGGCCAAGCTATCGGCGTTCATTTTTGCCATCACTCGTGCCCGGTGGACCTCGACCGTTTTCGGGCTGATATCGAGGGCTTCGGCAATTTTCTTGTTTGCCATGCCCACCACCACTAGCTCCATCACCTGTTTTTCCCGTTTGCTGAGAGTGTTCCAGTGCTCGGATAGTTGGTGGTGCAGATGTTGATCTTGATGCCACTGCTCGGCTAACTGCATCGCTTTGTCGATATGCTCGAGCAATACCTGATCGTCAAACGGCTTCTCGATGAAATCTAGGGCGCCATTTTTAATCGCGCTGACCGCCACCGGAATATCGCCGTGACCGGTGAGTATCAACGTTGGAATCTTGATATCGCGCCGAATCAGTTCCTGTTGCAGTGCCAGACCGCTCATTCCAGGCATACGGATATCGAGCAGTAAACAGCCGGGATCACCGTTGTAGCCTTCCAAAAAGGCCTCTCCGGAGGGGAAGGTATGGATCTGAAAAGGGGTTG
This sequence comes from Halopseudomonas sp., assembly GCA_036960405.1. Classification (GTDB taxonomy): domain Bacteria; phylum Pseudomonadota; class Gammaproteobacteria; order Pseudomonadales; family Balneatricaceae; genus Motiliproteus. The sequence continues at coordinate 15,665 of JBALWS010000047.1, forward strand.
ATTCGAGCAACCAGGAGAGCGAATCACGAAAAGCGTCGTCGTCATCAACAACAAAAACGCTCAGAACCGATGAGGTTTTATTCATAACTACTAGCCTTGCCTAGGTAAGCTGATGGTGAAAGTACTGCCGCTGTGGCCATCTGATTCGGCCTGTAGGTTGCCGCCGTGGGCTTCGATGATGGTGCGCGAGATCGATAGCCCCATCCCCAGTCCCGACTCTTTAGAGGTGAAGAAGGGTTCAAACAGGTTGTTCATCTGGTTCTGAGTCATCCCGCTGGCGTTATCACTGATGCGCACTTGCAGTTGTTGTGCGGTTTGCTGGGTGGTTATTGTAATCAATTTATCCGATTTGTCTTGGTTATTGCTATAGGCCTCGATGCTGTTGCGGATCAGGTTGAGGACTACTTGTTCAATCTGAACTTTGTCGGCGTGGATGGTTGGTTTTTCAGGATCGAGTTGAAACAGAAATTGGATTCCGGTATTGCGCGCTTCCTGCTCCATAAATTGAGCGATCTCTTCGCACAAGCTATTGATCGATACGTCCATGCGCTGGTACTCGGTTTTCTTAACGAAACCGCGTAAACGTTTGATGATATCGGCGGCCCGCATCGCCTGCCGAGAGATCAGCTGGAGCGCTTTGGTGACGCCGCTCAGGTCGCTAATACTGTTGTCTTCGATCCGTCGCAGCGTGCCTTGGCTGTAATTGAGAATCGCCCCCAGTGGCTGGTTGATCTCGTGGGCTAGGCCTGACGCCATCTCCCCCAGCGACATCAGGCGCGAGATATGGGCCATCTCCAATTGGTATTGCATCGCTTCCGCTTCGGCTTTGCGCTGTTCGGTGATATCGCGGCCGATGATGGAGTAGTAGCTGAGTTCGCCCTCTTCATTGCGGTGGGCGATGATCTGCTGGATGACCGCCACTCGGTCCTCGATCGATTCGGGTTCGAGCGCCAGTTCGCCGCGCCAGTCACCGGTTTTTAATACAAGCGGCAGGATCTCTTGGTACAGCTGCACGTTGTTCTGTTTGCTGATCAGCTCATCGAGGTGCAGGGTGGGGAAGCGGGCTTTGTCGATATTCAGCGTACGGATGGCCGACTCGTTGAGATAACGGACCTGGTAATCGGCATTGCAGAACAGCACCAAATCTGAGGTGGCTTCGACCACGCTTGCCAGCCGGGTCATGGTTCGGTCTGCCTGAATACGTTCGGTGACGTCGCGTGAGACGCAGATGATCTCTTCTAATTTACCGGTTTCCGGATCGCGGATGGTACGGCTGGTGGTTTCGAGCCAGATGTAATCGCCGTTCTTGTGCCGCAGCCGGTAGGTGCTGGTGTACACCCCTTCGTTGTAGGTGACATTGCTGGTGCCATTTTTCCACGAGCCGACATCTTTAGGGTGGAACAGTTCGTTGGCCGAGCGACCGATGATCTCGTCGCTGCTGTAGCCGAGTATTTTCTCGACTGCGGGATTGACGTCGATAAAGACCAGATCACCAGGCGCGTGGCGGGAGATAAAGTCGGGTGACTTTTCTGCTAACTGACGATAGCGGTCGAGCGGCTGATAATCATCTTCTTGTTGCCGCATCACTGAACTCCGATCTGCTGTCTGTTTATTACCTTCCGGTGTTGGTGTGGTTATTGTCAGTGTTGCGGCCGGCAGACACAAGGCCGCGTCGGGTGAATGCGACAATCACTCAATTAGCGCTTCTCGGCTAACGCTGTGCGTAACATTAGGTAGCCACTGATACCGCAAACCACGGAGCCGATGATAACGCCGAGGCGCTCGTCAAACAGCACCCGCGATGCCTCCTCAAACGCCAGTGAGCCGATAAACAGGCTCATCGTGAAGCCGACGCCGCAGAGTAGTGATGCACCATAAAGCGCTAACCAGTTGGTTCCGTCAGGGAGTTTGGCCAGTCCCAGTTTGATACCGAGCCAGCAAAAGCTGAACACACCTATCTGCTTGCCGAGGAACAGTCCAAGGCTGATGCCCAGCGTGACGGGGTGAAATAGAAAGTCTGCATCGATGCCCGAGAGCGGCACCCCCGAGTTAGCAAAGGCGAAGATAGGCAGGATACCAAAAGCGACCGTACTATGAAGGTCATGCTCCATGTTCTTGAGAGGGGAGTGCTCGGGTCGGTTTGGGTTCTTTAGCGGGATAAACATTGCCAGAATCACGCCCGCCAGCGTCGCATGAACGCCTGATTTGAGGATCGCTATCCACATCACTGTGCCGATGATGATGTACGGGGTGTACTCCATCACCTGGCGGCGGTTGAATACTAACAGCGTTAGTATGCAGAAACCGGCCAATAACAGTGCTGGCAGCGAGATCGACTCGGTGTAAAAAATCGCGATGATCGCAATGGCGCCGATATCATCGAAGATAGCCAGCGACACCAGGAACACTTTCAGTGCCAGCGGAATCCGGTTGCCAAGCAGTGCCAGGATGCCGAGAACAAAGGCGATATCAGTGGCCGTAGGAATCGCCCAACCGCGGATTGCCACTGGGTCTCCTTGGTTGATCAACGCATAAATAATACCCGGAACCGCCATCCCGCCAATCGCTCCCAAGGCCGGTAGTACGACTTTACGAGGGTCTGATAGCTCGCCCTCAAGCGCCTCGCGCTTAAGTTCCAAACCGATCAAAAAGAAGAACACCACCATCAAACCATCGTTGATCCAGAGCAAAAGCGGCTTGTCGATATCGAGTTTGCCAAAACGGATCTGTACCGGAGTCTCTAGAAGCAGGTCGTAATACGGGGATAGCGGGCTATTAGCCAGGATCAACGCAAGCACGGCCGAGAACACCAGCACAATGCCGCTGGCAGACTCCAGTTTAAGAAAGCTTTTAAGGCTGTTGTGCATCGTTGTGTTCCTGTGTGAGCGCAGATATGAGTATCCGGTAATCGACAGTATTTAGGCTAGCGGTTCAGAAATATTTTAGGTCGCCACTCCAGCCATGCGGTTTCAGGTTTGGCGTGTAGGGCAAATTGGCTTCCTGGGGCCGCAGGTTGGCCTTGATCTTCGGGTTCTTGCGGGGTGGCAAAGCTTATTCCTCCCGCTAATAGGGTTTTGAGCGATTCTGACTCCAGCTTGGCACCAGATAGCAGTTTAAAGCTGAAATCGATGCCGCTGCTGTTCCAAAATTTGGTCTTGTCGTGAATCAACGGCGCGTAACGAGGCTCGATGCTGAGGTGGATCAATACATGGTCGGCTGTGGGGGCCAGTTCGTAGCCACGTACTTTGCCCACTTCGATCTGACGATAATAGACTGGTGCGTTCTGGCTGATCGACCCTAACCGTTCAGATTCAAGAATTAGGTGCAAACCATCGGTATCGTAGATCAGGTTGGGGGCCTTTTCGTGACCGACTATCTGTCTTGATTGAGATCCCGGGCCGGGGTGGAAGGCGATGTAACTGCCGCTGATCAGCGTTTCGAGGTTTTGACTGCCGGTCAGGCCAAGCTCGGGGCCGACCACCCAGAAGTGGCTGGCTGAAGTCATCTGTTCGGCCATCGAGGGTGCGATCAGCGCGGTGGTGATGACACGATTGCTGTGAAGGTCGAAGTGAACCGAACGAACTTCACCGATGTCGATGCCGCGATGACGAATCAGGCTGCCGGGTTTGATCCCTGGGGCGTCGAGAAACAGTATCTCGAGCTTATAACCGCGGCGCAGGGCGCTGTCTCGATCGCTGTAGAGGGTGAAACGATGGTCGGGGCTGAGTGGTTGTTTCGACTGTTTAGTTTCGATGTTGTCGAACTCAATGCCGCCTGCGAGCAGAGTTCGCAGCGGAGCGAGATTCAGTTTTAGGCCGTCTAAACTGCCCTGCGCCGTTAGCGCAGAGAGCTTCCAGAAGCGCGATTCGGGGCTGATCAACGAGGCGTACTTTTGCTCGATCTGCAGATCAATTAATACCGCCTTGCTATCTTTGGCTAGCTGATAGCCCTGAACTAGCCCGACAGGGATGCGTCGATAGTACACCGGTGCACCACGGCTTAGGTCGGCCAGTTGGTCGCTGGACAGGCGTATGTGTAATCCCGGCAAGTTTTTATCGAACGGTGGCGGTTCGGGGATCGCTTTGAATTGAAACTGCCTTTTCTTGCCTTTGCCCGGATCGAGCTCGATATAGTTACCGCGTAATAGGGTTTCGAGCCCCGAGACGCCCGACAGACTTAGCTGGGGCTTAACCAGCCAGAAGCGTGAGTTTTCATTGAGAACCTGTTCGGCTTCTCTGGGCAGACGGATCTCGGCGATCACTTCGCTGAGGCTATCTTCGAACTTGAGTTTGCTGACGCTGCCAACTTTTAAACCCCGGTATTGCACGGAGGTGGCACCCGCTTCGATGCCATCGGCCGAGTCGAACGAAACGTTGACAGTAATGCCAGTATTGGCCGTTTCGAAGTCTTCATACAGGGCAAAGAGTTGGTTGGGCTTGGCCGCGTTGCCTGGCTTTTCTCCGTCGGGTATCTCAAAGCTGATACCGCCCATCAGCATCGCGGCCAGCGAACGGGTGCGCAGTTTTAACCCGGATAGGCCACCTTCGAGCTGAATGCCGCTGTTGTTCCAGAAATGGGTGTTGTCTCGGATCAGTTCGCGGTAGGGCTCATCGATGCCGACGAAGATGTTGACCCGATCGATTGCTGCGTCGAGTTCGTAGCGCTGCACGCGCCCGACGGTTATGTCACGATAATTGACCGGAGAGCCTTCCTGGATCGACCCGAGTGTGCTGGCTTGCAAGCGGATGATCAGACTCTGTTTGCCTTGGATACCGGGTGGCGGTGCGGCCAGGGCTTCAAATTTCAATTGTGGCTCTCCCTCTCCCGGGAAAAAGCTGATGTATTGGCCCGATAGCAGGGTGTCTAACCCCGAGATACCCTGTAGTGATATTTTGGGTTTGACGCGCCAGAATTGACTGCCCCCGCGTAGCAGGTCGGCTGCGGTACGACGTACTGCAATCAGCGCGATGACGCTTTGGCGATCGGGGCTAAGGTCGATCTCTTGTATGTGGCCAATAACCACGCCTTGGTAGCGCAATTCGGTTTTACCTGCCGCTAGTCCTTCACCGCTTTGGAATTGGACTTCGATCAGCGTATCAGCGCTGATTAGACTCTGATAAAGCAGCCACAGACCGATAGCGAGTGCGACCAGTGGCACCAGCCAGATAATCGACAGCCGTTCTTTATTATGGATCTCTGCCTCGGGTAGCGGGGCTTGTGGCTCGGTCATGGGGCTGGCTCGGTGGTCAACGGGGTGTTAGCCGGTTGCTGGGAAGGCGGATCGTATTGCAGATCCCATAGCAAGCGGGGATCAAAACTTATCGCAGCCAGCATGGTCAGGATCACCGCGCTCAAAAAAGCCGTTGCGGCCGGGCCTGCGGTGATTTCTACGATCTGCCCTAGGCTCACTAGCGCCATTAATATGGCGATGACAAACAGGTCCAGCATCGACCAGCGGCCAATGAACTCGACCATCCGATAGAGCAAGGTGCACTGGCGAGGGCTGAGGTGCCAGTGACGCTTGGTGGCGAGTAGCAGTAGACCCAGTCCGATCAATTTCAGCACCGGCACAGCAATGCTGGCGATGAACACCACCGCGGCGATGATGATTTGGTCGCTATGAGCCAGATGAACGATGCCTGAGAGGATGGTGTCGGGCTGTTCTCCGGCGAAGTTGGAGACAATCATCATCGGGTACAGGTTGGCGGGAATTAGCATCACCAGCGCAGCGAGGCTCAGAGCCAGGCTTTTGGCGCTGCTATGGGGTTGGCGGCTATACAGCGCTGAGTGGCAACGCCGGCAGCGCAGTCGTTGGCTGGGCTGAACCGGAAGCTGTTGTTGTATCAGCCCACAGCAGCTGCAATGGATGAGTCCTTGCTGCTGCGCTGTCAGCATCCCCGTTGTGCCTCGAGTCGTTGCCAGTGGTCATCGGCGTTGAATGAGGTTAATGCGACAAACAGCGAGATCATCAGTATTACGAAGCAGAATAGCCCTGGGCCAAGGCTGAGTCCTGCACTGTCACTGACTTTGACGATCGATACCAACAGCCCTAGCAAATAGATATCGAGCATCGACCACTCGCGCAGGTGGTGGATCAGTTTGAGCATGGCCTGTTGCCACGCGCTAGAGGTCCAGGGGCATTGCAGTAATAATAGTAGGATCAGCAGCAGTGCCGGGATGATCAGGCAGAACAGCGCGATGGCGACAGAAATTAGCGGATAGCCGGCGCTCCAGGTCGCGATCACACTATCGATCAGATTGGCGCTGTTGGATTGGCCCAATAGCTCCATCGTTAACATCGGCAAGCCAAGCGCGGGCCACAGCATGATCAGTCCGGTCAGGATTAAAGCGAGATGCCGCTGCGGCTGGGTTGATAGCGCTTTGGCTACTGTTGCACCACAACGCGGGCAACGAGCCCGGCTGCCGGGTTGTAGCTCGGGCCGGTGCATCAGTAAATCGCATTGGTGGCAGGCGGTCAGCGTTGTCGTAAATCTGTTGTTGTGCTGCATCGTTGAATCGTTATGGTAACGTCGCTAACTGATTGGATTTAGAGCAAGTATAGAGTACCGTGAGCAAAGTGTGGTGGGCCGACTGGATTACAATAATAGCGGCCTAGCTGTTGCGAGATATGGCTTGGTGTTGGTTATTCTGTGGTGCAAGCCGCTGAAGGCGGAGCAGGGCTTGTCATAACCTCGCGCTATTCGTAGATTATCGATCTCTGCTATGTTTGTAGCTGTTGAAGGCGCTCTGCCTTGATCGGGTTGTTAGTCAGATTTATCGTAAGTTTCAATGCGGCACTGCATCTAAGTTGATGTAAGGAGAGTTTTTTGAAAGCACGTTTTCGTTTTAGTTTGGCTGCCTTGGCAGTCGTGGTGGCACAAACCTCATACGCCGGAGCGTTGCAGGAGATCTATCAGCAAGCGCTGGACAGTGATCCGCAACTCAAAACTGCCCAGGCTGTGTTTAATGCTGATCGAGAAGTGGAAGAGCAAGGGCGCTCAGCACTGCTGCCTAGCCTGCAGCTATCTGCCGATACCACCTATACCGAATCTCAGCCCGATACGATACCCGATGGTAATAGCTACGGTTATCAGTTGGATCTGAGCCAAGCGGTGTTTAGAGCAGAAGAGTGGTTTAACTTCCAAGCGGGTAAGACCCTGGCCAAGCGAGCCGAAGTGGCATTCAGTAGTTCCCAGCAGTTTTTAATCCGCCGCACCGTCGAGGTCTACCTTGAAGTGCTGCGTGCACAGACCGTTTTTGCGACCACCCAATCGGTGGAGGCCGCGGTTAAGCGTCGGCTCGATCAGGTTCAGGCGCAGTTTGATGTTGGCTTGATCGCCATCACCGATGTCGAAGAATCGCGCGCCAGTTATGACTCGGCACGGGTTGCTCGCATCATAGCCCAAGGTGAGTTGGATAAGAGTTTCGAGGGGGTTGACCGGCTGACCGGCCAAAACTGGACCCAGTTAGACAAGTTGAGCAACAGGTTCCCGATCCAGGCTTTGGCACCGGCCGAATTTAAGCCCTGGGTCGACAAGGCGTTAGACGGTAATCTACAGCTACAGCTAGCCCAGCTGGATGTTGAATCTGCCGAGCAGACACGTCAGGCGACGCGCTCGCGTCATCTGCCGACGATCGATCTGGTCGCCGGCTATGGTACGGATCATGGCGCGCGTTCACTGGCCCCGTCTAGAAACGACCAGGACACCGGCTATGTTGGCCTTAATTTAAGTTTGCCGCTCTATCTGGGCGGGCGCACCTCTTCCCAGGTACGAGAAACCTCATCGCGTTGGGATGCAGCGCTGCAGCAGCGTGAAGATATTCAACGAGGCGTGGTTCAGGATACCCGCTCTTTGTACCGGGACCTGATGACCGATGTGGAGTCGGTAGCGGCTCGTAAACAGAGTATTGTTTCTACCGAGACGGCATTAGAGGCGGTCTCTACTGGCTACAGCGTCGGAACCCGTAATATCGTCGATGTCTTACAGGCCGAGCGCGCGCTGTATACCGCTATTGAAGATTATCAGGTGGCTCGATATCTTTATGTTCGTAACCTGCTTCGGTTTAAAGAGTCTGTTGGAACACTGAACCCCGACGATATTCAGCAGCTCGATCAGTGGATGGTTAAGCCAGGAGCCGAGCCGCCTATCTACCAGAAAAAAGAATCGACAGACCAAGGGTAGAAAGGTACTGACGCCACCCCGTTGGCCATCGAGCAGGCTGTCGTGCGGTGGAATCCGCAGATGTTAGTATGATGATTGATTTAACAAACGAATAAACAGAAGGAACTTGTTATGCAACGTTGGTTAGCCATGCTGTGTTTGGTGGTGTTTGTTTCCGCGTGCCAGCCGCTCTCAGTGAGCACACAGTCAGACCCCTACACGGATTTTAATCAGTACCAAAGTTTTGATTGGTTGCCGGAAAAAGAGCCCAAAGCGGCTGGCAACGGTAATCTGTTGGAAAAGCAGCTGCGGTTTGCAATTGAGCGAGAATTGCAGAGTAAAGGGATTGTTCAACGCAGCGGCAACGCGGACTTCTTGATCAGCTACTACAGTTCGAATCAGCAGAAATCATCCTCTCAGGTGGTAGAGAATGCTTCCTATTGGGGCGATCGAGGCCGTTATTCACATTATGACAACCGTCACCTGGGAGGTGGCGGTTACAGCCGTAGTTTGGAAACGTTGACCGTTGAGTACAAGGAGGGCACCTTGGTGCTCGACTTCGTCGATGCCGATTCCAAACAGTTGATCTGGCAGGCTACGGTTCAGGGCATCATCGATGAGCAAGACCCCGCTGGCCAGTTAGACGAAGCGGTGATTAAAGCGTTGCAGCAGTTTCCGCCGTCGCAATAACGTTGTCGATCCGTAATCGTTTGATCTTGAAGGTTTGTTCATGGCTGTTGCTACCTCTGCTAGCCGCCATGACGGGCTGCACCAGCAGTGGTACGTCTTCGCAATCTGTCACCGTGGTTCCGCAAGGGCTACGCACTTTGGTGGATGAAGTCTGCCACCAACGGATGCGCATTCTGACCGGCTTTGATTGGAATGAACTGACCGAGGATGAGGCCATCGATCGGCGCCGGTTCGAGCAACAGGGCTACGACGCAGTCTTTCGGGAATGCAAAGCCTCCAGGATGCAATGGCTCGATCCACATCGACGCTAACTTAATCCATTGCCGCTATCTTCTTTGGCCGTCGAATGTTGCTGATTATTTCTGGCATAATGAGCGCCGTTTTTAATCATCACATGCAGGTAAGGCTATGGCGGTAACTCAAGCGATTGTTCATTACATCGATAAGCCTGAAGGCGAACCGGTGCAGTTATCTCCTCGGCAAACGCTGTTGTCGATCACTCCCTCGGTTGAAACCTTGATTGGCAAGCTCAGCGCCAGTTACAACAATCGATCCGGCAAGATTTATGGCGGCTTTGAAGCCGATGCCGATAGCTATCCGTTCAGTCGCTGGCTAACGGCATGCATTAATGATGAGATCGACTTTGTCCAGTTAACCCGGCAGGTGGCCGATCGTTTCAAGGCCGAACTGGATCAACAGGCCGAGGCGGTGAATGGCTATCTGTTGGTTGCGAAGATGCAGGTGCTCGAAGCCGAGCAGTTGCTGATCCTGTTGTTGAGCAGTAGCCCGGCGATCGTGATTGATGAGCAGCTGGAATTGAGCGATTCGAAGCATCTGGATGTCGGCAAGGTGCAGCTGGGAGCGCGGATCGATCTGGACACCTGGCAGCGAGATGCCGAGCAGTATCTATCGCTGGTTCGTTCCAGAAGCGGTAAAGGGGTTAATACCGCGTTCCGCAGTTGTCTGGGGGCGACCGAAGAGATCGATTCTAAAGAGCAAACCCAGACCCTGTTAAAGGTGTTTAACGACTATTGCGATACCCAGCAACTACCGGTTAAAGAGTCGTCGGATGCTAAACAGCGCGCCTACGAATATTGTCAGGATCAGGTTGATTCTGGCGAACGGGTAAAGCTTAAACAGCTCTCGTGTGTGATCGATACGGCCGACCCCGATAAGTTTTATAACTATGTCGGTGATCAGGCGGCAACGCAGGGCAATGTGTTGGCCAGTGAAATTCCCGCCGATAAACGCGGGTTGCAACGGTTTGTGCGTTACAGCGGCTCGATGAAGGGGTTGAGTCTGAGCTTTTCCGAAGCGTTGTTGGGCGAGCAGGTGCTTTATGATGCTGCCACCGACACCCTGACCCTGCGTGGCTTGCCGCCAACGCTGCGTAAACAGCTAGCGCGCAATAGCTAACCACCACCGTCTAGATCGTAAAGAATCTAGTCAAAAAAAGGCCGCTTGAAGCATGATTTCAAGCGGTCTTTTTATATCCCAATGATCGCTATTAGCGCCCGATAGCGATGAACTGCTGCTGCAGCCAGGCGGCGATATCTTCCGCTTCCTGGGGCGTTAACGGGATCGATGGCATCAGCGCATCCGGAATCTCCGCACCTTGTTGGCGTAAGTATGCCAGCGCTTGCAGGCGCTTCGGACGATGGGGTTCTGCGGTCTTGAAGATCAACGATCCCGACGCTCGTTGAATACGAGGGAACAGCCAGCGGTCATCCTCAAACACTCCTTCGCCTTGCTGGCCGTGGCAGGCTTCGCACTTACGACTTTGATAGAGTTTCTGCCCCTGTTGGCTATCCCCCGTGTTGGGTCTGGCTACCGTAGGGGGCGATGCCGGCGTGCCTTGGGTAAAGATCCGGTCGTGTTCGGCGTCGCCGGTATCGAGCAAGCGTTTGAACTCCAGCGTCCAGAGCTGGGTCGCCGGGTCGAAATGGCTGGCAACCTCGACATCGGCGCGGCTGCCGCTGGCTTGGCGGTGGATGGTATAGGGGACGCTGCTACCCAGCGCCAGCTCCATCCCTGGCTTGATTTTTAACAGGTCGTCTTCGGTCAGCTGGGCGGTGGTGTGGCTGAGCTTGTCGTACAGCCCCTTCTCGTAATCAGCGTGGCTGATGTACGCCGGACCTTTGAGTCCTTCGCTGCCGTTGAGTTTGAGTTTTTTTAGATCGTTATCGATGGCAGGAGATTTACCTGGATCACCTTTGCGACCGCTGTCAGAACCCTTGGCGTAGATCAGGTGGCCATCTTTAAGTGTGCGGCTGGGAGCGCTCCGGGTTGAGGTCCAGTGCCAGATGTCAGCCAGGTCGCCCTCAAGGCTAGTATGCATCGCCACCACATCTTCGCCGATCAGGTGTTGCTTGGGGTTGCCCGAGTCAGCCAGATTGGTATGGCAGTAGCCGGCGCAACCCACTCCCTGATCGCGGAAGTTGAGCTGCTTATCGACGATCGGAAACATGAAGAAGACTCGGTCTTCGCTCTCGTTACCCGCCAGCGTATCGCTGACGTTAACCGCGCTGGCTGCCGGGCTGCCGGGGGTAGGCGCGACGTGTTGCTGCTTGCTCCAGCTTCCGCCGTCGTTGATCCAGCGATTACGGTTGCTGGATCGGTCGTGGTTGGCATCTTTGAAGCGGATCGCAAAGTACAGGTGTTGGCTATCGTGGGCAGAAGCCAGTTCGATGTCGGTGGGTACCGCGTCGTAAAACTCGCTGAGCGGGTAGTTGTTCATGACCCTCCCTGCAATTTTTGAAAACTGTTCGGGTTGCCAATCGCTCAGACTGGCGTCGAGCTGGATGCTGTTGTCGACAACCTTAGGAGAAACCACGCGTTGATGGCTGACAGCGCTGCTATCGAAACTGGATTGGAAATCCAGATAAAGCAGGTTCTCGCCAATATGATTGTGTGAGTTTTCGGTGACAGCCACCGAAAAGAAGGTGTTGACCGGTGTCGCAGCGACGGCTATGGCTGGCGCAACCATGCAACTGATCATCAGTCCTTTGAACCTCATAATGCACCTCGATTATATGCGATAGCTAGATTTCGTGAATAGTGACAAACATAGCCCTAATCGACTGAAAATAAAATTGTTATTAGTCGGGTTAACAGCTTACTGCGGTCTTTATCAGCACCGCTTACTATAGGGTGAATGGATCTGCATTTTTTGTGGCCAAGTGGCGAGGTTGTTGATGTAGATCGGACTTTGCAGGGGGTAAATGAGTTAGTCTCCAACACTGTGAAGAAAAAGATAGTTTCATTATCCACTATAGTGAACAGCGGACATCTATCGAGACCAACCTGAGAGAAGTATTTCGAGTATGACCGGAGCGTATCGCCGATTAACAGATAAGGATGTCCAGGTTGGAAAGCCTTTGGCTTTATCAGTCTATGATGCCACCGATACTTTGTTGCTTAAAAAGGGCCAGATCGTTGCCTCTGAGCACCAGAAAGAACGGCTGCTCAACCAGAAAGTATTCATCTCGCTGGTTGAAGAGAGTTCCAAGACGGAGGCTAAAAAGCGGCGAGAAGACCACCGACCTGAAAAAAACGCCGCCACGATCAGCGTGTTTGAATGGGTTGAAGCGCACTACCAGTTGATCTCCGATGTTTACCATCATTTTGACGACCCTGGGGCTCAGAGCTGTAAGAAGGTTCAGGTGCTCGCCGAGCGGATTTTGCGGTTTTCGGAAAAGCACAGCGATGGATTGCTGGCCGCCGTTCAACTAGCCACCGATAAGGTCTACTCGCATATCAAGGCGTTGCATGTCGGGCTACTGTGCGAAGCGCTGGGGCACCGTGCGGGGTTGAGCAGTTCGCAACGACTATCGCTGATTGCCGCAGGACTGACCCATGATTTGGGTATGTGGCAGATGCAAGAGAAGCTACGTACTCGCCAAGAGCCATTAACCGACGAGCAGTGGACCCATATTCGCAGCCACCCGCAGCGGGGGACTCAGCTGCTGCAAAAAGCAGGAGTGTTGAACGCCGTTTGGCTACAAACGATAGAGCAGCATCATGAACGCTTAAATGGTTCGGGTTACCCTAAAGGCCTGGCAGGCGATAAAATTTGCCAGACAGCCCGGATTGTAGCCGTGGCCGATACCTTTGCGGCGATGGTTCGGACGCGTGGCGATCGGGATCAGCGGATGCCTAAAGACGCGATGCGAGATCTGTTTATGTCTCGCGGCGAAGAGATCGATGGAATGCTGGCACAGCTCTTTATCAAAGAGTTGGGATTGTTTCCCCCAGGATCTTCGGTTCGTTTGGTTACCGGTGAAATTGGGATCGTTACGGGCGCCGGGAACAATGCATCGAGCCCCGATGTAGAGGTTGTCGTCGATGCACAAGGAAGACCATTAAA
>JBALWS010000048.1:0-28808 GCA_036960405.1 Halopseudomonas sp.
CGTATATGAAAAAGGTGCAGAGGTTGTGCGCATGATTCATACCTTGCTGGGGGCTGCGTTATTCCGTAAAGGCTCCGATCTGTATTTTGAGCGTCACGATGGCCAGGCGGTCACCACCGACGATTTCGTTCAGGCGATGGAGGATGCATCGGGCGTCGATCTGACTCAGTTCCGCCGCTGGTACTCGCAGGGCGGCACGCCACGGGTCGAGGTGCGCGATGAATACGATACCGACAATCAGCGCTATACGTTGCATGTGAGTCAGTCGTGTCCCGCGACGCCGGATCAGACCGACAAGGCCCCGTTCCACATTCCACTGGCGGTGGGTTTACTCGATGCAGAGGGGGCCGACCTTGAACTTGGTGCCAACGGCGAAACCACACAGGTGTTGCAGCTTCTCGAAGCCGAGCAGTCTTTTGTATTCGAGGGCATTGCTGCCAAGCCAGTCCCGTCGCTACTGCGCGGCTTTTCCGCGCCGGTCAAACTGAGCTTCCCCTACAGCCGTGATGAACTGGTGTTCTTGATGAGTCACGACAGCGATGGATTTAACCGTTGGGATGCTTCGCAGCGTTTGGCCGTTACTGTGATGCAGGAGCTGATTTCTTCGTATCAGGCGGGCAAGGAGTTAGTCCTAGATCCGTCATTGGTTGCCGCCTACACCCTGGTGCTGAGCAATCGTAGTCTGGATCCGGCGATGGTGGCTAAATTGTTGCAGTTGCCATCCGAAGCCTATCTGGCCGAGCTAGCCGATGAAATCGACCCCGATGCAATTCATCGGGTACGCGAGTTTGTAAGACGCTCTCTGGCGCAAGCGATGGAGGGGCTGTTGATGGACGCCTACCGTCGTAACCGTAGCGAAGGCGAATATCAGCTCAACGCCGAGGCAGTTGCGCGACGGAGTCTGCAGAATGCAGCGCTATCTTACCTGATGGCGTTGCAGCAGCCGCGTGTCCTGCTGTTGGCACAGCACCAGTTTGAAAGCGCCGATAATATGACCGATGCCTTGGCGGCGTTGAGTCTTATCGCCCATTCGGGTTTTGAGAGCGAACGCAGTCAAGCGCTTCAGGCTTTTTATCAGCAGTGGCAGCATGACTCGCTGGTCGTTAATCAATGGTTAAGCGTCCAGGCGACCTCTCCCTGCGATGATGCGTTAGAGAAAGTGCAGCAGTTGATGCGGCTACCGTTGTTTGATTTGAAGAATCCTAACCGGGTGCGGGCGTTAATCGGTGTCTTTTGTGGCCAGAATGCGGCCCAGTTCCACCAGTTAGACGGCCATGGTTACCGCTTCTTGGCCGATCAGATTATCGAGCTGGATCAGCTTAATCCGCAGATTGCCTCGCGCTTGCTGACACCGCTGACCCGCTGGAAACGTTACGATTCAGCACGTCAGGCGCTGATGAAAGCGGAGTTGGAGCGAATCATGGCTGGCGAGTTGTCCAAGGACAGTTTTGAGGTGGTCAGTAAAAGCTTGGTATGACATTGATCAAGTCTGCTAGCAGTCTATACTGACTAGTCCAAAAAGGCAGTGGACGTCCGCCAGTAGTGTGATTATGTTGTGTGTGTCACGTGTTTAGGAGAGTCAAAAAGATGGAAAGTTATCTCGCCGCTAATTTAAAAGGCGATTATCAGCAGCACTATCGTCGTTTTGAAGAGAAGTACGATCAAGGCCATGCCGCTAACGAAGCGCTCAAGCGTGCCAAGGCTAGCCGTGTATGGGTGATAGGGGTAGTCGCCCTGTTGTTCTCCATGTCATCCGATTTTTTTCTGGGCACGGCTGCGGGGTTGTTTGGGGTCTATTTTTATCAGATCGTTACGGCTTATATGCAAAAAGCCCAGGCTGAAGATTCGATGGAAGATATCGAGCGCTGGTTTGGTCAAAAGGGTTTGATGTTGCAAGATAAGACACCGTTCTTTAAAGGCGACGATCAGTTGGAGAACCCGCTTAATCTGTTTGAAGACGGCGCTTATCAGTAATCGATTGGCTCTGTCGATAGTTTTAACGCCGTGACTGAGTCACGGCGTTTTTGTTTGTGCTGTACAGACATAAGTTGAGGCGGTTGGAGGTAGAGATGAGCTGGCAAGAGGTGCTGAATTTTTGGTTTGAAGAGATCGAACCTGCCGCTCACTGGCGTAAAGATCTCGACTTTGACCGATTGGTTGAGCGGCGATTTGGTGATCTGTTGCACAGCGCAGGCGCCTGCGAACTGTCTGCTTGGCGGGATCAGCCAGCGGGACGGTTGGCAGAGGTGATCGTAATCGACCAGTTTTCTCGCAACATCTATCGCGACAATCCTAAAGCCTTTGCCCACGACGGCCTAGCCTTGGCGCTAGCCCAAGAGGCGGTGGAGCGTGGTGTCGCGAAGGAGCTGCCGGCAGATCAGCGAGCTTTTTTATACCTGCCATACATGCATAGCGAGTCGGCGCTTATTCACCAACAGGCTGTTGAGTTGTTCAGCGAGCCGGGGCTGGAGAGTAACTACCAGTTTGAGCTACGCCATAAAGCGATCATCGATCGTTTTGGCCGCTACCCGCACCGCAACCAGATCTTGGGGCGGATCTCGACGCCGCAGGAGGTGGAGTTTCTGCAGCAGCCTGGGTCGTCGTTCTAGCGAATCAAAGCGATAGTGATATAAAAAAAGCGCCCCGGTTTTGCCGGGACGCCTTTTGAGCTTCAACGTTAGGAGACGTTTTTAATGCTGAATTAACCTTAGTCAGCGTAGCGCTATTGTGCAAACTCCAACGGCAAATTTTTGCCAATTTCCGCCGTTCGATGCCACTCAGCCCCTCGGTGAACTACTTCCAGGCGCTGCCGAAACTCAGGTTGATAACGGTGTCTTCAGGCCCTACCGCTACTTCAAGCCCACTACGGATATCGTAGCGGCGGGCTATCAGGTATTGGAAGCCGAGTCCGCTGGCAAGCTTTGATGAAGTTTGGACTAAGTCGCTGAAGTGATCGGCGGCCCAGCCGCTGCCCGCGAAGCCGGTCAGGCTCCAGCGCGGGTTAACATCCCAGCGTCCTTCGAGTTCGGTCACCAGCGTGTAGTCGCCCTGGCAGTTTCTGAATGTGTATCAGCACTTCGATATTGTAATCGAGCCCTCTATCTGCGACAGGAACCCCCTTTAAGTTGAGCGACCCCCAACCCACCGCACCGGTGTAGCGAATTCGGTCCTGCTTGAAACTACCGATATGGCCAGCACCGGCGAATTTAGTGGCGTTTTCGGTTTGGCCGTAGGCGGCTACGGATATGCGGGTGGCAGATGAAGCGGTGCGTTGGGGTTATCGATCGGAGCGGGTTCGTGAAAGAATGCCAGGGCGGTTCCGGCACCGTAACCAACCGCAGGTTCGGTGATGATAATTGGAACCGGCAGAAATCCGCTCTTGCTGGCGAGGAACTGGCGGGTGTCAAACAGGCCATCCTTAGGGTCGATCAACTGATCCATAATCGACTGTGCCGATAGCGATTGAAGTGGCGCAATCAGTGAAACCATTCCACTCAGAAGTAGCAATAGCGTTCGGTTGTTGAATCGTTGCGGCGCCGCTAGATCTCTAGCGGATTGGCACCAGATTATAGGCGCGGTGAGCGACGTGGTAGGGGGAAGAAAAGGCGCTCCGCTATCGGAGCGCCTTGGCGGCGATCAGAGGATCAGAGTGCGGCGATCTTGTTGTATTGCTCTTGCAGCTTCTCGGCAGCGCTGTTGGCTTCGTTCAGCTTGGTGCGCTCTTTGGCAATGACCGCTTCAGGCGCGTTGTCGACGAACTTGGCGTTGCCCAGTTTGCTGCTGACCTGGTTGATCAGCTTACCGAGTTTATCCAACTCTTTCTGCAGCCGACCTAGTTCGGCATCTTTGTCGATCAGACCGGCCATAGGAACCAGCACTTCCATCTCGCCGACCAGCGCGGTGGCGGATAGCGGTGCTTCTTCTCCGTCTGCCAGCCAAGTGACAGTTTCTAGATTCGCCAGCTTTTTCAGGAACTGTTGGTTGGCGTTCAGGCGAGCCTGATCTTTAGCGTTGCTGTCGGCCTTGGAGCTGAACAGTACGTTGATATGCTTGGCTGGAGAGATCTTCATCTCGCCGCGAATATTACGCACACCCAAAATCACGCCCTTGAGCCATTCGATATCGGCTTCGGCTTGGGTGTCGATTTTGTCCTGCTCCAGCTGAGGGTATGGCTGGTGCATGATGGTATCGCCCGAGGTGCCAGCCAGCGGTGCTACGCGCTGCCAGATCTCTTCGGTGATGTACGGCATAAACGGATGCGCCAGGCGCAACGCTTTTTCCAGTACCTGGACCAGGGTTTGACGAGTGCCGCGTAGCTGCGCTTCGCTGGAATTTTCATCCCACAGAACCGGCTTGGAAAGCTCCAGATACCAATCGCAGTATTCGTTCCAGATAAACTCGAACAGCGCTTGTGTCGCCAGATCGAAACGGAATTCGTCCAGCGCTTTCTCTATCGCCTGTTCGGTGTGCTGTAGGCGCGAGATGATCCAGCGGTCGGCCAGGCTCAATTCGACATCGGTCGCTTCCGGCGTCCTGCCTTCCGCGACATTTGTACTTCCCTGTACGGCACCGCCCAACTGACCGCAGTCCAGTGCGCCGATGCAGTCGCCTTGCTCATTCTGCTGCTCGGTGTTCATCAGTACATAGCGGGCGGCATTCCAGATCTTGTTACAGAAGTTGCGGTAACCTTCCATCCGTCCCATATCGAACTTGATATCGCGGCCGGTCGAGGCCAGCGAGCAGAAGGTGAAGCGCAGCGCATCGGTGCCGTAGGAGGCGATCCCTTCGGGGAACTCTTTGCGGGTCTGCTTCTCGATCTTGGCGGCCAGCTTGGGCTGCATCATGTTGGCGGTACGCTTGCTGACCAGCTCTTCGAGTTCGATGCCGTCGATCAGATCGAGCGGGTCGAGTACGTTGCCCTTGGACTTGGACATCTTATGACCGAGCGAGTCGCGCACCAGGCCGTGAACGTAGACCTGCTTGAACGGGACTTGAGGTTTGCCCTCGTCGTCTTTGACGAAATGCATGGTCATCATGATCATCCGGGCAACCCAGAAGAAGATGATGTCAAAACCGGTCACCAGCACATCGGTGCTGTGGAAGGTTTTGAGGAACTCGGTTTTCTCCGGCCAACCCAAAGTGGAGAAGGTCCACAGCGCCGAGCTGAACCAGGTATCGAGTACGTCTTCGTCTTGACGCAACACGACCTCCTTGGCTAGATTGTTATTGCTGCGTACTTCGGCCTCATCACGACCCACGTAGACCTTGCCGGACTCATCGTACCACGCTGGAATCTGATGGCCCCACCACAGCTGGCGAGAGATACACCAGTCCTGAATGTCGCGCATCCAGGAGAAGTACATGTTTTCGTACTGCTTGGGCACGAACTCGATATCGCCATCTTCGACCGCCTTGATCGCTGGAATGGCCAGCTTTTTGGCATCGACGTACCATTGGTCGGTCAGCCAAGGCTCGATCACCACGCCGGAGCGGTCACCGCGCGGGGTCTTCAGGTCGTGATCGTCGATCTTCTCCAGCAGCCCTAGCTGTTCAAATTGAGCGACGATCTGCTTACGCGCGTCGAATCGGTCCAGACCGGAGTATTCGGCGGGCAGGGGCGCATCGTAGTTGCTGTTGAGGCTGCCATCGAAGTTGAACACCTGTCCAGCGGCCAGAATGGCGGCGTCGCGGTCGAGGATGTTGATCAACGGCAGATCGTGGCGCTTGCCCATCTCGTAATCGTTGAAGTCGTGCGCCGGGGTGATCTTGACGCAGCCGGTACCAAACTCGCGGTCGACATAGTCATCGGCGATCACTGGGATACGACGGTTAACCAGCGGCAGAATAATCTCTTTGCCAATCAGTGCCTGATAGCGCTCATCTTCCGGGTGTACCGCCATGGCCGAGTCGCCCAGCATGGTTTCCGGGCGGGTGGTGGCGACGACTAAGTAGTCCAAACCTTCGGAGGTCTTAGCGCCGTCAGCCAGCGGGTAGCGCAGGTGCCACAGCTTGCCTTTCTCGTCGATGTTCTCCACTTCCAGATCGGAGATCGCGGTGTGCAGTTTTGGATCCCAGTTGACCAAGCGCTTGCCGCGGTAGATCAGGCCGTCTTCGTGCAGGCGAACGAAGGCTTCTTTAACTGCCTCGCTCATGCCGTCGTCCATGGTGAAGCGTTCACGGCTCCAGTCTACTGACGAACCCAAACGGCGAATCTGGTTGGTGATGGTGCCGCCGGACTCCTCTTTCCACTCCCAGATCTTGTCGATAAACGGCTTGCGACCCAGATCGTGGCGGCTGACGCCTTGTGCACCCAGTTGCCGTTCGACCACCATCTGGGTGGCGATACCGGCGTGGTCGCAGCCCGGTTGCCACAACGTGTTGCGGCCTTGCATGCGGCGGTAACGGGTCAGGCAATCCATGATGGCGTTGTTGAAGCCGTGACCCATATGCAGGCTGCCGGTGACGTTCGGCGGCGGGATCATGATGCAGTAGGAGTCACCCTCACCGGACGGTTTGAAGTGGCCTTGTTGCTCCCATTTTTGGTACCAGGAGCGTTCGATCGCGTGGGGTTGGTAGGTCTTATCCATAGCGGGCTTATTGGACTCGTCATCAACTATCAGAATAGGGGTGGCCGGGCAGGCATTAGCATGCAGGCGAATCGAACGATTATACACATGGGCTGCTGGTGGGTGTAGCGCCAGCGGCAGAATTAACCCGCTTCAAATTGCTGGATGAAACTGGACGTTCGAAGGATGGGTTTTCGCTCAATTATTTCTCTCTAATCTGTACAAATTCAGTTCATATCAAGGGTTTGACCTGCAGTTTTTAAAACTTGTGCCACACTTGTCGCATGTCTCGAGTCGCAATGTCTTTGTTGGAAGATCATGGCGCTATTTCAGAGATTTACTTTCGAATGGGGATCGGTATGTCTAGACGGGCTAAACAACTTTTGTCGGCGGTATGCGCATCCGCCATTTTATTTGGTTGCTCCGAACAGGAGGCCGAGGTTCAGGTTGAGATCGTGCAGCCGGTTAAAACGTTTGTTGTGGGCTCGTCGGGTTCGACGTCGATTCGACAGTTTCCGGGGGTTATTGGTGCCAATCAGAAAGTGGATCTTGCTTTTCGGGTATCGGGAAAGCTCAAGACGTTGCCAGCTAGGGAGGGGGTTTTTGTAGAAAAAGGGCAGGTCATTGGCCAGCTGGATCCGACCGACTATAAGATTGTTGTCAGTGATCGTCAGGCAAGCCATCAGGAAGCCAAGGCCAATTTCGAACGGGGCGCTCAGTTGCTACCCAAGGGGCATATCTCCAAGAAAGACTATGACGGTCTGGATGCGTCCTTCAAAAGTGCCACAGCAGCATTGACCGATGCTCGCCAGCAGCTTGCCTATACAACCCTTAAAGCGCCCTTTGCCGGTCAAGTAGCCAAGCGGATGGTGGAAAATTTTGAAGAGGTGCAGGCTAAGCAGGCCGTCATCGAGCTGCAGGACACTAGCTCGCTGGAGGTTAAAATTGATCTACCCGAGGGCGTTGTTAAACGGATTAAGATCGGTGGAGTTAAACCAACAATATATGCCTTATTTAGCGTCGCGCCTGATAAACAGTTTCCGTTGACGATAAAAGAGTTTGCCACCGTTGCTGACCCGCAGACTCAGACGTTTCGGCTGACTTTAGGCATGGATTCACCTTCATCAATTACGGTCCTACCTGGGATGACTACCTCTGTGATCATTGATGAAACCAACGTTATGTTAGATAGCAGTACCAGTTTTGTAATTCCTCTATCGGCGGTCGCGGGTGACATCACTTTACAGCCACAGGTATGGGTCGTGGATGAGGCTTCGATGACCGTTTTACCTAGGTCGGTGCGTGTGGGAGCACTGCAGGGGCTATCAGTCGAAATCAAAGAAGGGTTGCAGCCTGGAGATCGTATCGTCGTAGCGGGAGTGTCTTTCCTGAGCGAGGGGCTCAAAGTACTGCTGGCGCCGGATGTTGAACAGGCAGAACCTCTGCTTGAGCAAACTCGAGCACCTCAATAATGCCGTGTGTTGAAATCGACAATAGTTCGAGCGCCAGGAGCTGTGCATGAATATCGCTGAGTTTTCAATCAAGAGTAAGGTTATCACCTGGTTAGTGGTAATTATTTTGGTAGGTGGGGGGCTATCGGCCTATGAAAGTATCGGCAAGTTGGAAGACCCAGAATTTACTATCAAAGAAGCCAAGGTCATTACGCTCTACCCGGGGGCGAACGCTGAACAGGTGAACGCCGAGGTGACCTATCACGTCGAAGACGCAGTGCAGCAGATGGAGCAGCTCAAGCGGATCAAGATGTCGGTGTCGCGAGAAGGTTATTCAGAGGTCACCCTAGAGATCCAGGATAAGTACCGTAAGGATGACTTTCCGCAGATCTACGACATCTTGCGTAAAAAGATCGCGGATATGCAGCGTAAGCTGCCCCCCGGGGCGCTACCTTCGGTGGTTTACGATGAGTTTGCCGACGTCTACGGCCTGTTCTTTGGCCTTTCTGGCGAAGGATACAGCTACCGCGACCTGAAAGATTTTGCCGACCTGCTGAAACAGGAGCTGGTGCTGGTTCCCGGGGTACGCAAGATTGTGATCGGAGGTGAACGCGAAGAGCGCGTTTACATCGAGCTATCGCGTAACAGGATGGCCGAACTGGGCATCTCGCCGAAGCTGATAGCCGACGCTCTCCAAAGCCAGAACGTGGTGGCGGATGCTGGCCGGATCCGGGTTGGCAGCGACTATATTCGCATCGAGCCGACGGGAGAATCGAGTTCGGTCAAAGATATTGGCGAGTTGCTGATCAGTAGTGAAAACAAGCGTTTGATCTTCCTCAAGGACATCGCCACCATCCGTCGTGGCTACGATGAGGTACCCAGTAAGATGGTGTACCTCAACGGCCAACCGGGCCTTACGCTGGGGGTGTCGATGGCCTCCGGGGTCAATGTCGTAGCCGTCGGTAAAGCAATTACAGCGCGTGCGATGGATATGCGTGAGTTGGCACCGCTGGGAATGGAGCTAACATCGATCTATAACCAACCCGTTGAAGTGGAAAAATCGGTCAATGGCTTCGTCGTCAGCGTAGCGCAGGCGCTGGTTATCGTGATCGTGGTGCTGCTGTTTTTCATGGGGCTGCGGGTCGGGTTGATCATCGGTGCGGTGCTATTGATCACTGTGTGCGGCACCTTGTGGATAATGGAGATGAAAAATCTGGAGCTGCAGCGGATATCGCTGGGAGCACTGATTATCGCTCTAGGTATGCTGGTGGATAACGCCATTGTGGTGGCAGAAGGGATGCAGATACGCATCCGGGCGGGTATGGACCCCGTCAAAGCCGGAGGTGAAGTGATTAGTCAGACGATCTGGCCACTGCTCGGTGGCACCATTATTGGCATCATGGCCTTTTCTGCGATCGGGCTATCGCAGGACGCGACCGGAGAGTTTATCAACTCACTGTTCTGGGTCATTCTGATCTCGCTGATGCTGAGTTGGTTTACCGCAATAACCACCACCCCGATGCTTTGTGCCTGGTTGATTAAACCGGATAAGGACAGTAGCGCCGCCCCGGCAGATGCTTACTCCGGCAAAGGCTTTATGATCTATCGGGGGATGTTGGAACAAGCGATCAGGATGCGCTGGCTGAGCATCGCTTTGGCGATAGGGCTGTTTGTGGCGTCGATCATCGGTTTTGGCTATGTACGTCAGGCGTTCTTCCCTGACTCGAATACTCCGATAATGTTCGTTGATCTATGGGAAGTAGAAGGGTCGGATATTCGCCATACCCGTGATGATCTGTTGATGGTCGATGAATTCGTACGGCAGCAAGAAGGCGTGGTATCCACCTCGTCCTTTGTCGGCGGCGGCGCGGATCGTTTTACCCTGGTTTACTCGCCAGAGTCCAGCTCGAGTGCCTACGGTCAGATCATCGTTCAGACCGATCACCGGGAGCGTATTGCTGAGATCAAACTTAAAGTCGAGCAGTTTATGGCTCAGAAGCTGCCTAGCACCGAACCGCTGGTGAAAAATCTGCGTATCGGCCCGGGGCGCGATAACAAGATCGAAGCGCGCTTCAGCGGTCCTGATCCGGCGGTGTTGCGGCAACTGTCTACTCAAGCCCAGGCGATTTATCGCGCGGATCCTGACGCCAAAGATATTCGTGATGACTGGCGCCAGCCGGTCAAACTGATTCAGCCCGTATTTAATGAGTCGGTAGGGCGTCAGCTAGGAATCTCTCGGCATGAGTTAGCGCAATCTTTGCATCAGGGGTTTGAAGGAGCTCAGGTTGGCACCTACCGGGATGGAATCCGCCTGCTGCCGATGATTCTCTGGCCACCTATCGCAGAGCGCGAAGATGTGTCCAGCATGAAGGATATCCAAGTATGGAGTCCTGCCCTCAATACCTCAGTTCCTGTCGCGCAGGTGGTGTCTGAGTTCCGTACTGTTTGGGAAAACGGCGTGCTCCGCAACCGTGACCGGCGTGCAACCATTATCGCCTCCACCAACCCTAAAGGGGAGCTGGCAACGCCACTGTTTAACCGCATCAAACCACAGGTCGAGGCGATTGAACTGCCGCCTGGGTATATCTTGCAGTGGGGCGGTGAATACGAAGATACAGTGAACGCTCAAACTGCGCTGTTTGGTAGCCTGCCAGCCAGCTTTGTGATGATGATCATCGTCACCGTGTTGCTGTTTGGGACGATTCGCCAGCCATTGATCATCTGGTTGACGGTGCCGCTGGCGTCCATCGGTATTACCGTTGGCTTATTAGTGGCTGACGGTGCTTTCGACTTTATGTCACTGTTAGGTGCGTTGAGTTTGGTGGGGCTATTGATCAAGAACGCGATTGTTCTTATCGAGGAGATCGACCTACAGATCGAGGCGGGAAAGCAACAGTTTACCGCCATTCTTGATGCCTCGGTCAGCCGAATGCGTCCGGTGATGATGGCGGCCAGTACTACCATTCTGGGGATGATTCCGCTGCTACCCGATATCTTCTTCGCCAATATGGCGCTGACGATTATGTTTGGATTGGGCTTTGCTTCAGTACTGACCCTGTTCGTCATCCCGACGCTGTACGCGATCCTATTCCGGATCCCCAATCCTCAATAGCTACCACAAGGCCCCTGCGGGGGTCTTGTGGGGAACGGTGAAACGTCAGAAATTGCACCTTCGGTGCATTCTGACTTGTCCGCTCTTCGCGTTGCGACTTTTTGGAAGACCCCTTGTTTGTTCAGAGGTCTCCTAGGTGTGTTTACTTGCTGTCGGTGGATTGGATTGAAAGAAAGTATGCAATTATCTCCGCATCGCTATCGGAGATGTTTTTAACCAGCGGCCGCATCAGGTGAGACAGTCCATTTTCTCGCTTGCCATCGCGAATATCCTTGATTTGATTTTGCAGATAGATCTTATTCTGGCCCGTTAGTATTGGGTAAGTCGGTTTAACCGGACTGGCTCCCAAGACGCCGTGACAAATGGCACAGTGGTATTTATTGTATAGATGTTCGCCTGCACGCTCTGTATCGTCTGAATGGACGCTAGCTGTGATCACAAGATTTCCCCCCACCACTAGCCCCCAGAGAATTGTCGACCTGTAACCCCGCCTACGCATTACTTGGCGCTCCCCTCAGAGATGAAATCCATCACCGTTGATACGATCCAATCGGGACTGGCTTCGTGCGGAAAGTAAGCCAATACCCTCTTCGAGGGGCCAATCAGAAAGACCTTACCGCTATGCGAAAGGGTGATAGAGCCCGAGGCGGTTACGGTCTTTTGGTACCGCACCCCAAACGCGGCGGCGGCGTTTGAGATGTCGGCGGCGCTGCCATGCAAGCCGACGATGCTGGGGTGAAAGAAACCCACGTATGCCTCCAGGTTCTCCAGCGAGTTGTTGTCGGAATTTAAATTTACGAAATATGCTGTCAGTGGATACTCTTGTTCAGCCAATTCGTCGAGGGCGATGCTGATGGTATTTAATGTGGTGGGGCAGATATCGGCGCAGTCGGTAAAACCGAAATACAGCAGCGAATACTTACCGATCAACACCTGTTGCGTGGTTCGCTCGCCATGGTGATTGACCAGATTGAATGAACCACCAAATTCGCTGGCGAAAGGTAACAGCGGATAGTTTTTTTCTGAACCGTAAGCGATGTTGATCGAGCATGCCAAGGCGGCGAAGACAGCCAGTAGGCTTTGGTAGTGGCCAGCCAAAGCAGATCGGAACATAACGCTATTTCCTTCGGTTAACAGTGACATCAAAATATTAGTATCTGTTTTGCATATAAAACAAGCACGTATCCAGATTCAGAGACTGTCGAAAGGTTGCCCTCCCTATTTCTTTCCTCTCCCTGCACAAAAAAACGGATTACGAATTGGAATTTAAGCCTACTTCAAACTACTTTTTGTTAGCAATAACAGAGTTGTAGAAAAATCTACCATTGATCAGATGGAATCTGAGTTAGTCACACAGATTATTGAGGGTTCGTTGGAGAATGATTAAAAAAACCACAGCTGCCATCAGGCGAATAGCGTGCTTTATGCTCCGGCCCATTCCGCTGTCACTCGGCGTTGTTGCCGGTTTCTTTTTTACCGCAGGCATCATCTTTTGGGGTGGTTTCAATACCGTCTTAGAGGCGACCAATACTGAGACGTTCTGCATTAGCTGCCATGCGATGGAAGATAATATCTACCCCGAATACGAGGGTACGATTCATCACCAGAATCGCTCGGGTGTCAGGGCAACTTGCCCCGATTGCCATGTCCCACATAAGTGGACGGATAAAATAGTTAGGAAGATCCAAGCCAGCCGGGATGTCTGGGGAACCATTACCGGCACGATAGATACTCCTGAGAAATTCGAGAAGATGCGCCTGCATATGGCATCGAGGGAGTGGAAGCGATTCAAGGAGAATGATTCTTTGGAGTGCAGAAACTGTCATGACCAAGAATTTATGGACCCTACCCAGCAAGGTGCAGCGGGCGCATTCATGCATACCGAGATGCTACCTACCGATGACTTTACCTGTATCGATTGCCATAAAGGCATTGCCCACCAATTACCCTCCACGCCGGGCCTTGATGGTCTTTCCCCCTTTGCATTAGAGCCTGTGTATCGGCCTGAAGACCTATTGAAAAAAGGATCGTAACGATGAGCAGCCTTGAATCGTTTATTTGGCACCTGTTGGGATATATCGCGATGCCAATCATTTTTATCGTAGGTTTTTTAGCCTCCGTGATCACTTTTTATTTCCTGGTGAGACTGTTTAACAAGGAGGGGGTTGAAGAATGAAGCGGATAAGCCTCTTGCTCGCGCTTTGTCTAGGTTCTATCTCTCTGGCATCAGCAGAAGATCTTGTGCAGGGTAAAGCCTTGTATCTGGAGCGATGCAGTACATGCCACGGCAACTATGGCGAGATCAGTACCGACGTGGTGCCTAATTTGCTTGGTCAGTATCCGGGTTACATGCTAACGCAATTGCACGGCTTTCTATCCGAAGATCCCAAGACCCGGCGCGGTGGCCCGGCAGGGAACTTCAAACGGTCGATCTTAATGGGCTTGGATGCGGATAATTTGCACGACATTGTTGGCTATCTTGATAGCATCGAGTACCGGGTGGAGGGCGCAACACAAGCCGACGCCAAGGCTAGGGGTGAACTGGCTATGGCGGGGTGGTGGTTGGCAAATTACGCCGGATGCGGCAACTGCCATGGCGATAATCAGATGGGGGTTAATGTACGATCGCCGTTAACCGGTGAAATTGATCCCACGGTTCAGGTGCCACTAACGCCGAAACTTGTTGCACTCAAAGGTGGCTATATCGACCGGCAGCTCGCCGCCTATATGTCCGGTCAACGTGCCGGAGGCATGGCTGGTATGAAGCACATTATGGCTCCGCTGTTCAGAACCCCCCGCCTGATACAGGCCGTTGGCGCTTATGCCGAGGGGGTTAGCGTCATCCCCGTCAACACGGAGGCGGCACAATGAGACAAGCTAAAATAACCATGACACCATCGACCCTGTTTTCTGCAATATTATCCTGTGCACTATTCTCTGCCGTGCTGCCTGCCCATGCCGAGATCCCTTATGTCACCCGAAATGGTATCGAAGAGGTCGACTATAGAAAACTAAATGCCCTGAGTAACTTCAAATTGCCGGATTCGGGCCAATTCAGAGAAACCACCTGGGTCACCGGCGAAGACAATGATTACACCCGTCATCCGATGTCCTTTACTATCAGCGGTGACGGCAAACTGACTACCGACAACAATAGCGGCCTGATGTGGGAGCGCCACATCAACTGGCGCTATGGCAAGGTGGTCCCCGCCAAAGGTGAATTTCGACCTCAGGACGTGTTCACCTACAAGGATGGCGAACCCCGCCGACGCCCTTACCATGAAGGGGTCCAATATTGTAAGCAGCTGCGCCTCGGTGGCTATGACGATTGGCGCCTTCCGAATATGAAAGAGGCGCACACCATTACCCACTATGCGGCGGCTCGACCAACTATCGATATGCACTACTTTAAAGATGTATTTCCCGGTTTGCCGGGCTATGGCGACCGAGGTAAAGGGGGAATGTGGGGAGGGCCGATCGCTCCTGATCACCCCAACAGCGCCTGGCATTTGGGGTTCATCGACGGCCACTTCATGGGGTATCCTCGCGGTGGCTACAAGACGACCCGTTGTGTCAGAGCAGACAACAATGGCAGCTACTATCTACCGGAATTGAAGGTAAATGGTGATGGTACCGTAACCGATAAGATAACCGGAATAACCTGGATACAGCTGGCATCGAAACAGCTGTTCGACTGGGAGGAAGCGATCCAATACTGCGAGGACTTGTCCTTTGCTGATCATTCCGACTGGAAGTTGCCCCATACCAAAGAGATGTCGAGCATCGTCGATCTGGAGAAGCAAAAACCGGCGTTAGACGACAGTATTTTTACCAACATCGACTACAAGGCCTACTACTGGTCGCGTACCCCCGAAACCCGGGATGCCGCCCGTAACCTGATGTCAGAGACTACGGTGCAGCCGGGCGATCTGAACATCAATAATGCCAAGGAAAATGCTTGGGTCACCAGCTATATGCTCGGTGCTAGCTGGCGCGCCCCAAGGCGCCTCAAAGGCCATGCGCTGTGTGCTCGGTACTAAACAAGACGTAACCAAGAATTCGCTGCGTTCACCAGTTTAAAGCACTAGGTATCCAGCTGCGTCGGTGCTCTGGGCTAGGCTGATAACCCGTACTTGTAACCGGTATTCCTATCGGGTTAACGAACTGCAGCAATGGCTGTTAGCCAGCCATTGCTGCAGTTCAGAGATCGTGGCGGCCTAGCAAATGGGTTAATCCGTACAGTGAATTACCTCATATACCACACCCTAACCTATCGGCGACCTCTACCACCGCTGCGTTGCTGTTGCGAACGCTGGTTGCCGCGTTGGCGTGCCTGGTGATTGCGATTTAACTGTTGCTGTGTGCTCTGGCTGGAGCGGTTGCTGGTATATCGCTGGCCGGTATTTGTAGGGCGTTGTTGGCTTTGCGCCGCCCGCTGTTTCTGGCCACTTTGTCTCGCCTGTGACTGGCTTCTAGCCGTATCACTGTTCCAGCCTTGTTTTGTTTTCTGTTCCCAGCCGTTGTTGGTATTGCGATGTACGTTACCGTTGCGATCTGCATAGACGTTGTTGGCCCGATTGCTGGCCGCCCGTGATGGGTTGCGTTGCTGGTGCTGATTAATGTTGTTGCGCGTACGGCTCTGGTTGCGTTGGCTGCGGTAGATGTTTTGCCGGGACGCATTACGACGGCCTGCGTTGTAACCTGCACGATAACCGGCTCTACGACCGTGTCGATAACCGTGTCGATAACCACGGTAACGGCTAGGCCCCCACCAACCGCCTCGATACCAGCCACCGCGACCGATGCTAAAGGTGAACGGGCCGTTACTGTAGCTCAGACCAAAATTCCAACCCCTGCGAGGGTTGTAGCGAACATGGAAGCCCCAGGTTGAGGGACGGGGATAGTAGTAGCGTCCGTACCAGCCGGGATACCAATAGCCGGTACCGTAAACGATGGTGCCGTGGTAGATATACACATTGGTATAGCCTTGGGTATAACCGACATAGACCACTTCCGGGGTATAGCTGTAGATACGTACGAAGGTGACATAGTACAGCGGAGATTCTGGCGGGATGGTATAGATATCGGCGGGGATTTTGGTTGCCACCGCCCAGGCTCCTTGAGGTTTTTCTGCCACAAACCAGACCGCTTCGTCGAGTGCGTAGTATCGACCGCCGAATGCTATCACCGGGGTGGCGGTATTAATTGCATAAGACAGTTTGGTGCCTTTAATCTCGGTGAACTGCGGATCACCATCATACTCTGTGGTCAACGAGGCTTGCTTACGATCGACTGCCGCAGTTTGGGGCATCTGGGCATCCAACACCGCCTCTTCGGCCTCTTCGGTGCCGGGTACCGCGTAACGGACATTGGCCACTTCAGAGTCTTGCGGGATGTTGGGGAAATCCTTCGGTAGTTCATCGCCTGGAATGTAGCTCCAGGGTCCCTCTAGTGATTTGCTCGCATACCAACGACCGGAGAGCAGAATGTAATATTCCTGCTTGCTGATATCCATCATCACGTCGCTATCGGTGTTGCTGACATACAGCAGATCGGTGCCTTGGATCGGGGTGAATTCGGGTTTGCCGGTGCTGGAGATCAACTCGCTGGGTTCGGTGACGACGATCACCTTAGGAGCGGGGCCGGGGGGTTGATCATCCTCCGCTTCTTTATCATTCTCTTGTTCCGCGGCTCCGGAGGGAGGGGCCAAGGCCGCAATATTGGACGGCACCGTCGCAACCAGCTGCCATTGGCCCGCGATCTCGTTAGCACTGTACCAGCTGTCGGCGTCGGCATTGAGGTACCAGCGCTGGTCTGCGGGATCTTGGACGATGGTAAAGGGGGTGTTGATTACCCGTTTGATCCCGTCCTCTTCTTGAAAGTGCGGCTCGCCATCGATGCTGATCAACACCGCCGGCTCATCAACAAATAACACCTTCGGCGGTGCCGTATTGAGTTTTTGTGCCGCGAGGCTGCGCTCCTCAGCGTATTCCAAGGTGGCGATCAGATTATCCATATCGATCGATAGCTGGCGTTTTGGCAGCTCCGTCTCCAACAGTGTGGTTAGCTGCTGTGCCTTAGTTTTGTCTTCATCGGGAAATCGCACCCGAGTGATATCGACATTCTGAAATGTTGCGGTACGCTCGGCGCGATCGGTATTGAGCTGTGAATTAAACCAGATAGCGCCAAAGATCGGCTCGCTGTTTCCTTTGATCTCCAGCGCAACAGCCGCACGAGCATACAGTTGATCACCTTCTAATTTTTCAGGTTGCGGCTGATAGATCACCACCACCCCCTCGGGCACGGTGAACTCCCGTGGCCAGGTTGTTTCGCTGGCATCGGCGGCAGAAGCACTTAGTGGGGTCAGCAACAGTGACAAAATCAACGAGGCAAACGCCTGCCAGTATCTTTTCATCTAGGAGTTCCTTGCTCAGCGTAAACATACAGCACCTAACAAGGTGTCGTGTTAAGGCTAACGGTCAGTGAATAGAGGGTACACAAAGGATAGAACAGCATAGAAAAATTATGGCGATGGATCGGTAGGGCAGTGAAGATAAGGCTGGGTAACTGTTGAGCCGCTACAAAGAGTGAGCGGTTGGGTATGGATTGAATGATTTAACCTTCTCTACAGTTTAGAGAAGTCTTGAGCTAGCCTTTGCGACGCATATCGTTCATATGAATCTCGTAGTCTCGTTCTTTATAACGTCGGTAGTTGGCCCGGGTAGCCTCGAGAATGTCTGGCTGCTGCACCACCACTTCGATGATCCGCTCGAAGTTTAATGCAGCGTCGTCTACCGCTAACTCCAGATTGACGAACACATCGCGGTGCTGTGGCAAACTGTCGCCGTAGCCTATCTCTATCGGCGAGTCGAGCTGTTCGGCGACTAGGCTGTGCGGTAGGAAGGCTTCAGGGCGGTAATCCCACAGCAGCTCGTCAAGTTGACGAGCGCTGGTTTCATCGGTGGTACGAATATAGATCCGGTGGCCCAGGCCATGCACTTTCTCGAGCACTTTGCAGAGAAAGCGGCGCCGGGCTTCGGAATCGTTTGTCGGTAAGACGTAAAAGTCACTACGCGGCATGGTTAGACTCAGTCGTCGTTGCTGTTTTCTGCATCGCTACAGTCGCAGCTTCCCTCTTTGCAGCAGCCGTCAGTGCTTTCGTCTTCGCTGGCAAGGTCGATCAAGTACTGGGTCAGCAGGGGTACACAGCGTCCGGTAGCGCCTTTTTGCTTGCCGCTAACCCAGGCCGTGCCTGCAATGTCGAGATGCGCCCAGGCGAATTTCTTGGCAAAACGTGACAGGAAGCAGGCGGCTGTGATGGTGCCTGCAGGCCGGCCACCGATGTTGGCCATGTCGGCGAAGTTGCTGTCCAACTGCTCCTGGTAATCGTCCCACAGCGGCAGCGGCCAAACCCGGTCGGTGCTGTAGTCTGATGCTGCTTGCAGCTTGCTGGCCAGCACGTCGTTGTTGCTCAGCAGGGCGCTGGTATTGTGCCCCAGGGCGATGATGCAGGCACCGGTGAGGGTGGCGATATCGATCACGCTGGCGGGTTCGAAGCGTTCGGCGTAGGTCAACGCATCGCACAGTACCAAGCGGCCTTCGGCGTCTGTATTGAGGATTTCAACCGTCTGGCCGGACATCGTGGTGACGATGTCACCCGGCTTGGTGGCAAAACCACTAGGCATATTCTCTGCTGCGGCGATGATCGCCACAATGTTCAGATCGAGCCCCAGTTCGGCGATGGCGGTCATGGTGCCGAGTACGCTGGCGGCGCCGCACATGTCGTATTTCATCTCGTCCATCGCGGCCCCCGGCTTGAGGCTGATGCCGCCGGAGTCGAAAGTGATCCCTTTGCCGACTAATACATGGGGCTTGTCGTCTTCAGCGGCCCCCTGGTATTGCAGCACGATCAAGCGCGCTTCCTGTTCAGAACCTGCGGCGACCGATAGCAGCGCGCCCATGCCGAGCTCTTCCATCTCGGCTTCGTTGAGGACTTCTAAGCTGATGTTGTCGTAGTCGTCGGCCAGCTCTTGCGCCTGTTCGGCCAAGTACAGCGGGGTGCAGATGTTGCCGGGCATGTTACCCAGATCGCGAGCAGTGGTGACGCCGTTGGCGATCGCTGAGGCATCAAGGATGGCGATTTCGCCGGTCTCAACGTCTGCTTCATCAAGAATGATCTGGATCGAGTCAAACTCTACCTGATCGGCGGGCTTGCTTTTGAGCTGGTCGAATTGATACAAGCCGGCACCGATTGTTTCGGCCAGCATCCGGCTGCGCCAGTAACAATCACGCTCATTAACCGCGCTATCGTCGAATGCAACGGTAAACTCGCTGACACGAATCGCTTTGACTGCCGCTAAGGCAGCACGAACCGCTTTTTTGAAATTGCTGTCTTTGCGCTCGTCGACCTTGCCGAGCCCGACCAATAGGACCCGTTTGGCGGCGATGCCGTTGAGTTGTTGCAGCAGCAGAGTGTCGCCGGTTTTACCGCGAATGTCGCCAGCGGCGATAACATTGCTCAGGTAACCATCGCTGGCATCGTTTAGTTGTTGGGCTGCTGACGACAGTTCGCCATCTTCGCCAATACCTACCACTAGGCAGGCGCTGGTCAATTGTGCTAAATCATCACTTGAAATCTGAAATTCCATAACCGCTCCACAAGACATCGTCAGGGCTTTAGGGGATAATGCCGCCTGCCGGAAAACACCGGATAAGCGGATGAATGGCCGAGAGTTTACGTCAATTTTGAAGCTTTTGCAGAGCTGCTTCCAAAGTTGCGTCTAATATTTAATCCACCCTATTGAGAGAGCCGTAGCTCGGTGATTATTTTTCGCTACCTCACCAAGGAAGTCCTGATCAGTATGAGCGCCGTGACCGGCGTTTTACTGCTTATTATCATGAGTGGCCGGTTTATCAAATACCTGGTCAACGCCGCTGAAGGTAAGCTCTCCGCCGACATTCTGTTGCTGTTGATCAGTTATCGAATCCCTGGCTTTTTAGAGCTGATCCTGCCGCTCGGGCTGTTTTTGGGAATTCTTCTCTCCTACGGCCGACTTTACTTGGAAAATGAGATCACCACGCTGTCCGCCTGTGGCATAAGCGATAAGCGTTTGCAGTGGCTTACGCTGGGTCCGGCGGCGATGGTAGCGGTTTTAGTGGCCTGCTTAAGTTTCTGGATCACCCCTTGGGGCGCTGCGCAGGTTGAGCAGATGCTGAATAAACAGGAGTCGATGACCGAGTTCGATGTCCTAACCGAAGGTCGGTTCCAAAAGTTACCGTCCAAAAATCGGGTCTCCTATGTCGGCGAACTGACCAAAAATCGTACCGAACTGCGCGGCATCTTTCTATCTGAGCAGATCGAGCGAGAGGGGCAAGACCTACTGGGTATCGTTGTCGCCGATTCGGGGCGGCAGTATATGGATCCGGAAACACGTAGCCGGTTTTTATTGCTCAATAACGGCTATCGCTACGAAGGTATGCCCGGACAGGCCGATTTTCGGATGATCAGTTTTGAAGAGTACGGGGTGCGGTTGCAGCAGTCGCAGGTTCGTACTCAGGTGACGGAGATTGAAGTCCTGCCTACCGCCGCGTTGTTGTTGAATGACGGCCACGAGTTTCGTGCCCAGTTGCATTGGCGGGTGTCGCTACCGGTATTGTGCATTATGGTAACGCTGCTGGCCGTGCCGCTGAGTAAGGTGAATCCGCGTCAGGGGCGCTACGGCAAACTGCTGCCATCAATTCTGTTGTATCTGACTTACCTAGCTCTGCTAACCAGTGCGCGTAGTGCGATGGATGAAGGCAAGTCGGGGGCGGTATTGCAGTTTTGGTCGGTACACCTACTGTTTGCATTCGTCGCTTTTAACTTGCACTTTACTGGCCCTTACTTCAACCGGATGAAGCGAGCGCTACTGCTCTGGCTACCGATTCCAGAAAGGAGCGTAAAATGAAGCTCTTGGATCGCTATATCGGCCAGACGGTGTTGTTTTCCTGCCTGATTGTGTTGTTGGCCATCATCGGCCTGGATGTGTTGTTTGCCTTTGTCGACGAGCTCAAAGACCTCGATGACAGTTATACCATCGGCATAGCAACGCGCTATGTGCTGTTGTCTATTCCTGGCAGTGTGTATGAATTTATACCGTTATCTTGTTTGGTAGGCTGCTTGATTGGGTTGGGACTGATGGCGAGTAGCTCTGAGTTAACCGTGATGCGGGCTGCGGGGATCAGCAAACTGCGTATTGTTTTATCGGTCAGCCGCCCGGTGATCTTACTGGTGGTAATGGCGGGGTTGATCGGTGAGTTTGTGGTGCCGATCTCCGGTCAGCAAGCGACGGTAGAGCGTGCCAAGGCCCACGGTGGCGGACGGGCGGTGGGAACCCAATACGGTGTCTGGCACCGAGAAGGCGATTGGGTGATGCACTTTAATGCTATTGAGCGTAATGGCACTGTACACGGCTTGACCTTATACGAGTTCAATGCAGACCGCCGTTTGGTTGCGGCGGGTTTTGCCGAAAAGGCCCAGTATCAAGATGGCTACTGGCAACTTCAGCAGCTGCAGACCACTCACTTTGATGGTGACCGAAACCGGGTGGAAAAACTTGAAACCGAGCGCTGGCACTCGGAGTTGAAACCCGAACTTCTCGAGCTGCTATCGATGGACCCTACCGATATGTCGATAGAGGGGTTGTATCGTTTCAACGGCTACATGACCAGTCAGAACCTCCGCGCTGCGCCGCATCAGTTAGCCTTCTGGAGCAAACTACTGCAGCCGCTGGCGATCTTTTCGTTGGTATTAATCGCGGTATCTTTTGTGTTTGGTTCGCTGCGCTCGGTGACCATGGGGCAGCGTGTGCTGGTGGGTATACTGGTGGGGCTGGTATTTAAGTTCAGCCAGGATCTACTGGGTCCTGCCAGTACGGTTTACGGTTTTTCGCCGTTGGTGGCTGTCCTCTCTCCTATCGCTACCTGTATCGTGGCGGGTGTCTGGATGCTACGCCGAGGGCGCTAGTGTGTGGCTCTGCCCCTGCCCCTGCTGATGCTGAATCGCGAAGCGGTTTGATAAACTCAACCGTTCTAGCAGTGATTGTTGGTGTGCAGATAGAAGGAGTGAAGCGTGGCTAACATCGAAATTCGTCCGGCGACGAGCGAGGACTCGGCGCTGATTCTGGGGTTTATCACCGACCTTGCTCGTTACGAAAAGGCCGAGAGTGAAGTGACCGCTACCGAACAATCGATACGCGATTCGCTGTTTGGTCATGCCTCCACCACCCATGCGCTGATCTGTAGCCTCGACGGGGTAGCGATTGGGTTTGCTGTCTATTTTTTCAACTACTCGACCTGGCTGGCCAAGCACGGTTTGTACCTTGAAGACCTCTATGTCTCAGTCAGTCATCGAAGTGTCGGCGCAGGAAAGGCGCTGCTAAAACATTTGGCCAAGATTGCGCTGGCTAAGGATTGTGGTCGTTTTGAATGGAGCGTGCTGGATTGGAACCAGCCAGCGATTGAGTTTTACCAATCACTGGGAGCTGAACCGCAAGATGAATGGGTCAGCTATCGCTTGGCAGGTCAAGCGCTAGAGCGATTCGCTAACAGCTAGCCGACGGAAGAGGGAGGACCGGATGGTCACCAAACAACAGATGATTGAGTTTTTTCGGGCTGAATTTTCGCAAAATAAATGTGAGATCGAAGCGGTGGGTGGTGAATCAGCCACAATCCGCTATCCGGTGGGGCTCAACGACCTGCGTCCCGGCGGCACTGTATCGGGGCCGGTGATGATGATGGTGGCCGATGTCGCACTCTACATCGCTATCCTCGGCGAGATTGGACTGGTCGCGTTAGCGGTCACCACCAACTTGAATATCAACTTCCTTCGAAAGCCGGCTGCCGACAAAGATATCATCGGTGTTTGCAAGCTGATCAAAGTGGGGAAACTATTGGCTATCGGTGAGGTTACCCTGTATTCAGAGGGGTGCGAAGACCCGGTTGCGCACGCGGTGGGTACCTACGCGATCCCTCCCGTTCGATAACTCTGCTGTGAGTTTTGGCTGCCGTGGTTAGCTAGCTTCAGTCTTTGTCCAGCAGCCGATCAAAAAGGCCCCGGTATCGAGTCCCTGGATCTGGCCTTGTTGCTCTATCTCCAGCGCGAGCGAGGGCGCGCAATCTTTTGCGAAATGCACCGCAGAGTATGTCTTTCCAGATATTGGAGCTAAGGCCAGTAGTTCTTCCGGGCTGCGAAACCAGACTTGGTTGAAGAGCGAGTCCTTATCCACTTCCGCTTTAGCTTTGCGGCGTGCAGCCCAGGGGCTGAGGCTGTTAAGAGTGGCAATCACTACGGTTCCACCGGGTCGGGTGACACGAAACAGCTCGGCAAGAGCTTGTTTGCCATCTTCTATAAATTCTAATGCGGTAATGGATACCGTTTTGTCGAACGTCTCGTCGGCAAAGGGCAGCGCCGCCATATCGGCGGCGATAAAGGCTGCGCTGGGTAGCCTTGAGCGAGCGCGCCCTAACATCGGTATCGATAAATCTAGCCCTGTTAACTGCGGGCCTCGTTCAACTAGCGGAGCCGTAAAGATGCCGCTGCCACAGCCCGCGTCCAGAATAGATTCACCAGCTTTCGGTTGGAGTAGTTTGAGCAGCCATTCAAGCTCGGTGGCTTTAACCAGCGCACCGATAGGCGTCTGAAACCAGTGTTCGTAAGGGTCGGGCCAGCTATCGAACAGTTGGGGCATGATGGCTCTCGTATGACGAGTCTTTCAGTCGAGGTGCTGTTTAATGAATGCCGCGATCTTCTCGATCGCGTCGCTGGCTTGCGGCAGCACCGGGGCAAAACCTTGGAATACGTGCGGCATGTCGGGCCATTGCTGCAGGGTGACATCGCTGCCTTGCTGCTTGGCCTGCTCGGCAAAGCGAACCGAGTCGTCCAGTAGCACCTCCATCTCACCGACCTGAATTAGCAGCGGTGGTAGCTGGCTGAGGTCACCAAACAATGGTGATGCGTACGGATGATCCAGCGCGACAGCGCCGCGCAGGTAGATCGGGTCTAGCATCGTTAAGGCGATCGGATTAACGATCGGGTCGATGCCGGCTTTGGTTTTCATCGATGGGCTTTGACCGGTGAAATCGGTAGCGGGCGACAGGGCAACGGCGGCGTTGGGCAGTTTTTCCTGATTGTCATTGAGCTTGTGTAGGCAGGCCAGGACCAGGTTGCCGCCGGCCGAATCGCCCATCATAAACACGTTGCTGGATGGGGCCGCTCCCTGTGGGCCGTTTTCACGGAGCCACAAATACGCCTCGTAGCTGTCGTCCAAACCGGCGGGGAAGGGGTGTTCGGGTGCTAAACGGTAGTCGATCGCGAGGATGCTTAATCCGGTTAGTTCAGACAGTTTGCTCAGCAGTGGTCGGTATAGTTGGGGCGATCCTGATACCCACGAGCCGCCGTGGATATAGAGTAGCCTTTGATTGGCGTCGGCCCCTGCCGCTTGGACCCACTCGGCAGCCATGTCGCCTAGCTGAACTGGCGTGATGGTGGCGCTGTAGTGTTGGGTTTCGGGGCCGATATTAAAATATTGTTCGATCAGTTGGCGCCGTGCGGGCAGATCTTGCAGTAATGCCAGAGCTTGTTGAGCCAGCCCTTGAAGGTGGCTGACAACTTGTTGCTGTGCTGAACTCATAGGGCTTCCTGCGTGTAGATGGACAATCCTGC
Organism: Halopseudomonas sp.; assembly: GCA_036960405.1. Lineage (GTDB taxonomy): Bacteria > Pseudomonadota > Gammaproteobacteria > Pseudomonadales > Balneatricaceae > Motiliproteus. The sequence continues at coordinate 24,832 of JBALWS010000048.1, forward strand.
GTGTATAGAGGCAATAGTGAAACAGCTATTTTTTCCGCTTCGGTAGCTGCACCACTTGTGAGTCGGAGTAGCGGTCGTGCCAGGTGCGCTGCTGTTTGTCGAACAGCATCCACCAGTAACCCGTGCCCAAACAAACCAGTGATAGCCCTGCACAGAAAAACCGCAACAGTGCTTGCAGCCCGCTGATCGCTTGGCCATCGAGGGTTTGGATTCGAATTCCCCAGGCGAGCATTCCTAGTGTTTGGCCGCTACGGGTCCAAAAAACCATGAAGAACAGGAAGGTCACCAGAAACAGTACACTCTTAAATAGCGGGCCACCGATCTCATCGCCACCGTTGAGGGCTACGCCGATGGCACCCACCATCATCCACAGCGCTGCGATCAGCAGGCTGTCGTAGAGCATTGCCGCCACACGCTTGGCTAAGGGGGCAGGAGGAAGTGCGCTAGAAGATTGTGACATGGTTTCTCGATAGCTATCTTGGTTAGGTCCAGGGGCGCATTTTAGCCTGATTTGCTCGGGGCTGCAGCAGCCTATTACGTAGTTCAACGGTTGTGAGATGAAAGTAAAGCATCCCCTAAAGGACAGCCCCATGTTTGATTATATTGCGGTTTTTTCGGTAAGGGTCATCTACGTGTCTGAAAGGGCACATTGCAGTCATTGTGATCGGGTGCACTGGTCGCAGAACGGCAATAGACGCCTGCCAATTCGACATTCAGGTATGCTAAACGCAACTTACATAGACGAACCCCGTGCCCTGTTGGATATTGATCGGTACATGACGCAACGGTTTAGATAGTGACAATGGCTGTGTTAATCCTACTGTGCAGTGTTTTTCTTCTGCCTTTCAGTACTGTGGCCGTAGCCGGCGAGTCTTCTGACGCCCAGCAGATTGTTTGGATGTCTGAGCAGTACCCGCCTTACAACTATGTCGACGATCAAGGAAAGGCTCAGGGGATTTCGGTAGAAATTCTGGCTGCTGTAGCAGAACGGATGGGGGTGGCGGAACCGCAAGTTGAGTTTCTGCCTTGGGCTCGGGCTTACGCGTTGTTACAGCGAAAACCGCAAACAGCCCTTTTCTCGATGACTTATACCGAAGAGCGTCAACAACTTTTCCGTTTCGTCGGGCCTATAGTCGCGACTCGGGTGGTGCTGATAGCCCCTCGGTCAGCGGGGTTACGTGTATCCGCTGCCTCAGATCTAGCCGGGCTGAGGATTGGGGTAGTGCGTGATGATATCGGTGAATTGCTGTTGCATGAGTTGGGTGTGGATCAAAGTCTGATTACCTACAGCAACCTGGCGGAAAACCTGGTGCAGTTGATTGATCGAGGGCGAGTGGATGCCATCGCCTACAGCTATGACGTAGCCGTTTGGAATATGCGCAAGGCGGGGATCGATCCGCAGGGCTACGAAAATGTTTTTACCCTGCTCGAGGGGACGCTCGGATTTGCTTTTCATTGGCAAACTCAGAGTCGATGGCTGGATCGACTACAACAGGCATTGGAAGAGGTAAAGGTATCTGGGCGGGCGGAACAGATCAGGCAAAAGTATCTAGGCCAGGAATATTTACCGATTGCGGATTGAAAGGGCAATGGTAGTAACAATTCCAACGCAACCGCATCTAGTACACAATCTAAAAGCTCCTGGCGAACCAGGCCTTGACGGACACCAGCGGCCCAACTTTGAACCTTCGGGAGAAAACAGATGCCCCCATACACAAAAACCGAAGCCGCCATCAACAAGCTGACCCCGGAGCAGTATCGGGTGACGCAGCAAAGCGGCACCGAGGCGGCCTTTACCGGCGAATACACGGACAACATTAAGCCGGGTATCTATGTAGACGTAGTGTCCGGTGAGCCGTTGTTCTGCTCCACGGATAAGTTCGAATCAGGCTGCGGTTGGCCGAGCTTCACCAGGCCCATTATAGCCGCAAACGTAATAGAGCACCGTGATGCCTCCTATGGCATGACCCGTACCGAGACCCGCTCAAAGCATGGAGACAGTCATCTGGGGCATGTATTCCCGGACGGTCCGGCGGATCGGGGAGGGCTGCGATACTGTATCAACTCGGCCTCGCTGCGATTCGTCCACCGCAGTGATATGGAGGCCGAAGGCTACGGTGAATACCTTGAATATGTGGAGGATATCTAAATGACTGAACGTGCTGTTCTGGCCGGTGGTTGCTTCTGGGGAATGCAGGACCTGATCCGTAAGCGTCCAGGGGTGCTAAAGACCCGTGTTGGCTATACCGGTGGTGACGTGCTTAACGCGACCTATCACAACCATGGGACCCATGCAGAGGGGATCGAGATCACCTATGACCCGGATAAGGTCGGCTACCGAGACCTGCTCGAGCTGTTCTTTCAAATCCACGACCCAACCTCCATCAACCGGCAAGGAAATGATCAGGGAGTATCTTATCGGTCGGCCATCTACTATCTGAACGATGAGCAGAAACAGATGGCGCAGCAGACGATTGTCGATGTCAATGCCTCGGGCTTATGGCCCGGCAGAGTGGTAACCGAGGTTGAACCGGTGGGGGAGTTTTGGGAGGCCGAAGCAGAGCATCAGGATTATCTTGAACGTATCCCCAACGGCTACAGCTGCCATTTTCCGCGCCCGAACTGGGTGTTGCCTACAAGCAAGATTAGCGGCTAGCGGTTCTGTCTTGATCCCGTAGTGGGTTGTTATTGCGACAAGGTCTTTGCTTTGAGAACAGTGCGGTGAATAGATCAACCAATAACGGCTGGCGCTTAGTCATTTGGATGACGGCGTTGCTGGCGATGCCACTCAGTGCTGGCGGCGAGTCGCCCTACGAGCTGTTGTATGCTGGCGACTATCAGGTACAGCTATCCGATCCATCGGCTCGACTTAACTGCCGCCGTGGACCCGGGCTGGCGGAACCGGTGCTAACGCAGTATCGACAGGGAGAACGCGTCAAAGCGCTACGCTCGGTCGAGGGCGCACAGTGGTGGCTGGAAACCTCGGAGCATTGCTTTGTTCGAGCCAGTTCGGCATATCTGGTTTGGTTGGGGCAGGGCGAAGATCCGTCGACCATGTGCGATCCGCGCAGCGAGCCTTGCTAGGGACTTTTGGACGTTCCCTAGCAAGCGCCCGTGCGCCGATTCGGATTTATCAACCGCTGGCTTAGCCTCGAGCGCGGGCGACCTTGGAACGGTTTTGATGGCCGAGCTGCCCCATGATGTAGTTACCGGCATCGATCAATTTGTCCAGATCGATGCCTGTTTCTATCTCCATGCCGTGCAGCATATAGATCACATCTTCGGTAGCGACGTTCCCCGACGCGCCCTTGGCATACGGGCAGCCTCCCAGACCTGCGACCGAGCTGTCGATCACCGCCAGACCCTCTTCGAGCACTGCCAGTAGGTTGGGCAGCGCCTGACCGTAAGTGTCGTGGAAGTGAGCCGCCAGGTTCTCCATCGGAATATCATGCGCCACCGCCTCGAGCATTCGTTTAGCCTTGAGCGGGGTGCCGGTGCCAATGGTATCGCCGAGTGAAATTTCGTAGCAGCCCATCTGATACAGGGTGTTAGCGACTTCGGCCACCTTTTCAGGCGCGATAGCGCCCTCGTAGGGGCAGCCCAGCACGGTTGAGACATAACCGCGCACCCGGATGTTTTCGGCTTGGGCGCGAGCCATCACCGCTTCGAACCGTTGCAGGCTCTCGGCCACCGAACAGTTGATGTTTTTTTGTGAGAAGCTCTCCGAGGCGGCGCCGAATACGGCGACCTCTTTGACTCCAGCTTCGATGGCGCTTTCTAACCCTTTCAGGTTTGGGGTCAGCGCGGCGTAAGTCACGTCATTCTGTGGTACCAAACCGGTCATTACCGCCATCGCATCGCCCATCTGCGGAACCCACTTGGGCGACACAAAACTGGCTGCTTCGATATAGCTGATGCCCGCTAGCTCTAGCCGCCGGATCAACTCAAGTTTGACGGCGGTATCGACCACCTCGCCC
>JBALWS010000049.1:0-28711 GCA_036960405.1 Halopseudomonas sp.
ACCGGCCTGTCACGCCGGGGGTCGCGGGTTCGAGTCCCGTCCGTTCCGCCACTTTTTCTGTTTTATCCTCTTTTTATTCCTATTTGATAGCGCGGCGCTCTATCGCCGACTACTTTTTTCTCCGCCTAAAAACTGTTTTGCCTAACTTTACTGTAGCTGTGGTCGGTTGCGGTTAAATTGTTCCGCGTTGAGCTCTATAATGGCTCCGGGTTTGGCGGCGAGATGCGGCCGACATGACAGGCTAACTCGATGGATTGTTTCAGAAATATTGGTTTGGTTGGACGCCAGGGGAGTACCCCGGTGCTGCAGTCGCTCGAACATCTGATCCCGTTCCTGCAGGGTAGGGGGTTAAATGTCATCATCGATCAGCGTATCTCCGATGTGATGCCTAATCACGGCTTGCAAGAGAGCACGGTCAAGATGATGGGGCAGAGCTGCGATCTGGTGGTTGTGGTCGGCGGCGACGGCAGCCTGCTGGGCGCTGCCCGTGAACTGGCTCGGTCGGATGTGCCGGTGCTGGGTATTAATCGTGGCAGCCTGGGTTTTTTGACCGATATCGCTCCCGATGAGATCGAGCAGAAGGTGGGTGAAGTGCTGCGCGGCGAGTATCACGCCGAACCCCGGTTTTTGATTGAGGCGGTGGTTCGCCGTAACGACGAACTGGTTGGTTCGGGCACCGCGCTGAACGATATCATTCTCCATCCTGGTCAGGCGGCTAAGATGATTCGCTTCGAACTCTACATCGAGGGCCAGTTCGTCTATTCGCAGCGCTCCGATGGCTTGATCGTCTCAACCCCGACGGGCTCTACCGCTTATGCGCTATCCGGTGGCGGTCCGATTATGCATCCTCGCCTCGATGCGCTGGTGTTGGTACCGATCTTCCCGCATACCCTGACCAGCCGGCCGATCGTGGTGGATGGCAATGTTGAGCTGAAAATTGTGGTTGCCGAGCGCAATGATACGTCACCGTTTATAAGCTGCGATGGTCAGCACCAGATCCCTTGTCTTCCCGGGGATACCATCAACATCCGCAAGAAACCGCATAAACTGCAGCTTATTCACCCGCTGAGCTACGACTATTACGAATCTTGCCGGTCTAAATTGGGCTGGGGCTCAAAGCTGGGCGAATAGGCGGCTAGCTCAAGGGTTGTTAGGGTAAAGACGGAGGAAGGATGAGATACGGTAACGCTAACTGGATCGAGTTTGCTTGGCAGCAAAGGAGAGCATGTGGAGTTTGATGGTTACGACCTGATTGGAGATGTGCACGGCTGTGCGCGCTCGCTCGAACAACTGCTGCAGAAGTTGGGCTATCGTTTGCGCAGCGGATGTTACCGCCACCCTTCTCGGCAGGCGATCTTTATTGGCGATATCGTCGATCGAGGTACCGCTATCCGCGAATCGTTGCGAATGGTTCGTACTATGGTTGAGCAAGGCAGTGCACAGATTCTGATCGGCAATCATGAGTACAACTGTGTCACCTATTGCGAGCCTGCTCGTCCCGACTCCGAGCGCTGCTACTTGCGTGAGCACAACTCGCGCCATGAGCACCAGATCCGCGAGACCTTGCAGCAGATGGACGCTTGTCCCAGTGAATGGCGCGATTATCTACGCTGGTTCCGTCAATTGCCGCTGTATCTGGAGACGCCCTTTTTTCGTGCTGTGCACGCTTGTTGGGATCTGGAATCGATCGATCAGCTAAGGGCGCAAGGGATTAACAATTTTAGCGACGATGACTTTTTACATCGTTCGGTAGAGCGGGGCGGTTTTGAATGGAAAGTGGTCGACCGGCTATTGCGGGGGACCTATTTGAAGTTGCCCAACAATGAATCGATGCAAACTGCCGAAGGCTTCAACCGTCATGTTTATCGTACCAAGTTTTGGCAACAGAACCCTCAGCAGCACCAAGATATAGTGTTCCAGCCCGACCCACTGCCCGAGCATATCGCCAGTCAGTCGTTGACGGCTGACGATCGAAAACGACTGCTGCATTACGGCTCCGATCAGAAACCGCTATTTATCGGCCACTATTGGCGCCAAGGACAACCGCAGCCGATCACCAGTAATATTGTTTGTCTGGACTACAGTGCGGTCAAAGCGGGCAAGTTGGTGGCGTATCGAATGGATATTGAAACCCGGCTCGATGCCGCTAAATTTGTCTGGGTCGACGTCGATCCTGCCGATGTTGACTTGCAGGGAGCCTGATCGGAATGATCAAACTGCTGGAACTACCGGCTGATGAGGACCTAAGCGCGTTTACTGGGTTTTTATGGCGCCATCGAATTCGCCATCGAATCACCCATTTTGAGACTGCTCAGCAGTTGTGGCTGGCTGATCCTGGCGATGCGGAATTTGTGATCGAATATTTTGAGCGCTGGCGTAATGGTGAGGTCCTCGACGGCGCCGTCGATAGCCCGCAGCCGCAGATCTCCAGCCGAGCGCGATTGTCACTGGCTTGGTATAGCTTTCCAGTGACCCTCAGTCTGATCGCTTTGAGTCTGCTGTTAACACTGTTATCGGGGTTTGGAGATAACCTGCAATGGCTGCACTGGTTCTCCTTTGTGGATTTTAATTTTCAAGGCGACTACCTGCTGTTTCAGAGTATCGAAACCTTGTTTCAGGGTGGCCAGTGGTGGCGTTTTCTGACCCCTATCTTTCTGCATTTTAGCTTGATGCACTTGGTGTTTAACCTGCTATGGACCTGGGAGTTGGGCCGGCGGGTCGAGCTGATGCAGGGCAAACTACGCTTGCTGTGGTTAGCGCTGCTGATCGGTATTGTTTCTAACGTGGCCCAGTTTATGATGACCGGCCCGCTGTTTGGCGGCCTGTCAGGGGTGATCTTCGGTTTAATGGGGTATACCTGGTTGTGGGATCGGCTCTACCCTGAGCAGCGCTTTGGTATGCCACCGGCACTGATGACCTTTATGATGATCTGGCTGGTGTTGGGGGTGAGTGGCTTGATCGAGAAGATGGGGTTTGGCTCTATCGCCAATACGGCGCATCTGGTCGGTTTGTTAAGTGGACTGGCTTGTGTGCTGCCTTCCCGGCTGCTGAGTCGACCCTAACCTCTATTTGAACGTTACCTTAAATTGGCACGGCGAGGCGATGATAGCTACGCTGTTTGCTGCGATACCTCCCGTTATAGAGATTCTTTATGCTGTCTTTTTTTGAACGGCTGATCCCCCCTTTTCCTAGCGCTGAACCGACCCCGCCACCTAAAGGGATCTACGCTTTTTGTCGTCACTACACCCGTGGTATGGAGGTTCCTCTGATACTGATGTCGGTGCTGACGGCGCTGTTGGCGATCTTGGAAGTGTCATTGTTTGGCTTTATGGGGCAGTTGGTGGACTGGTTGTCGGGCCAGGACCCGGAGACGTTTTTAGAGCGTGAGGCCGATTCACTGTTGTGGATGAGCGGTTTGGTGCTGGTGGTGTTGCCGCTACTGGTCTATCTGCACTCGTTGCTGGTGCATCAAGCACTGTTGGGCAACTACCCGATGTCGATCCGCTGGTTGGCGCACCGTTATCTGCTGGGGCAGAGCGTGTCGTTCTACCAGGATGATTTTGCCGGTCGTTTGGCCACCAAAGTGATGCAAACTTCGCTGTCGGTGCGCGAAACGGTGATGAAGCTGCTCAACGTGTTGATGTATGTGCTGGTCTATTTCACCAGTATGTTGGTGTTGCTGGCCCAGGCTGATTATCGACTGGCGCTGCCGATGCTGGTTTGGCTGGCGCTCTATATCGGCTTGCAGCTGTACTTTGTGCCGCAGCTTAAGCGGGTGTCGACCGAGCAGGCGCATGCCCGCTCGACCATGACCGGGCGCGTGGTCGATAGCTACACCAATATTGCTACGGTTAAGTTGTTCGCCCATACCCGGCAGGAGGCGGATTATGCTCAACAGGGGATGGATCAGTTTCTGGATACCGTCTATCGACAGATGCGGTTGGCGACCGCGATCAATGTTGGGGTGCAGATCAGCAACTATGTGCTGGCGTTTGTGATCGCGGCGTTGTCGATCTGGCTATGGTCGTTGAGTGCGATCAGTGTCGGGGCGATCGCCATCGCGGTCAGCCTGGCGCTGCGACTTAACGGCATGTCGCAGTGGATTATGTGGGAAGTCAGCTCGCTGTTTGAAAACATCGGTACCGTTGCCGACGGAATGAGTACCCTATCGAAGCCCCGAGAGGTACAGGATCGTGCCGATGCCAAACCGCTTCGAGTCAGCCAAGGTGCACTCGAATTTGATGCGATCCGCTTTCATTACGGTCAGGGTGAGAGCGTGATTGATAATCTCAGTCTGGCGATCAAGCCGGGTGAAAAGGTCGGCTTGGTGGGACGTTCCGGTGCGGGTAAGTCGACGCTGGTGAACCTGCTGCTGCGGTTTCACGACCTCGAAGGTGGACAGATACGCATCGATGGTCAGAGCATTGCCGAGGTGCAGCAGGAGACGCTACGTGCCCAGATCGGCATGGTGACTCAGGACACCTCGCTACTGCATCGCTCGGTGCGGGACAATATTCTCTACGGTCGTCCCGATGCTAGCGAACAGCAGTTGATCGCTGCGGCAACCCAGGCCGAAGCCCATCAGTTTATTCAGGGACTGGTCGACTCGCACGGTAATCGCGGCTACGACGCCCAGGTGGGCGAGCGTGGGGTGAAACTCTCGGGTGGCCAGCGGCAGCGCATTGCTATCGCCCGCGCGCTGCTTAAAGACGCACCGGTATTGGTGCTCGATGAAGCGACCTCGGCGCTCGACTCCGAAGTCGAGGCGGCTATTCAGAAGAGTCTCTATCAATTGATGAGTGGCAAGACCGTTATTGCCATCGCCCACCGGCTCTCGACCATCGCCGCGATGGATCGGCTGATCGTGCTCGATCAGGGTGAAATAGTCGAACAGGGAACCCACCATCAGCTGATTAAAAACGGTGGTATTTACGCCCAGCTTTGGGCGCATCAAACCGGTGGTTTTTTGGGTGTGGAAATTGAGGCTGATTCAACCTCTGGCTGAGGTTGGGCTGGCCAGGTTAAGAGTATGGTGAGTTTAGGTGAGGGGCTCTGAGAAAATAGCCTGTGCGACCCAATGTACTCAGGGTAACAGTGTTGATATTTCAGAGAAGCCTGCAGGAAGGGTGATGCCCCATTTATCCAGTTGGGTCTGGCTGAATACAAACTGTCCTTCGTCGGAGGATTGCGGCAGCCTCGGAAGCGGGGCTCCCGCTAACACATCAGCGGCGATGGTTGCCGCCACTTTGCCTTGGGTATAACCGTCGAGTACCAGTCCACCGATCGCCATATCGTGACCGACGGCGAATTCCCAGAACGCAAATAGGGGCACCTTGGTGTGCGATGATGACCAGGTGATGACCTCTTGCGCGGGGACGTGTGCGCCGTTCTTCTCGGTTAGAGTGTGGTATAGGCCCACGACAATCGCGTCATATTCGAGCGCTTCGGCGCTAACAACCGCTTCGCGCCAATCGTCAATGTTACCAATTAAGCGGATGTGCACATCGACAGGCCCCACAGTGCGCTGCTGTTTACCTTGAAATTGCTCCTCTAGCAGCGCCTGGGCGGTGGTGCCGTCGTCGAATAGAATCAGCACTTTGTTCAGCGTTCCCTCCATGACCTCGCGCATGTAGATAATCGAGCGGTTCAGCAGCGGTCGCTCCAGCACTCCGGTGATATTTCTCGGTATCTTTGAAAAATAGTTGCGGGGGTTGTTGTTTACCCCCAAGTAGATCACCGGCGTATCGGTGTCTGCAAGACGGCGTCCAAGGTGTTTTAGTGCGTTGTCATCGCCGAGGATCACCAGGTCGGGCTGGGTGTCACGGTAGGCTTGCCAAGCTAAGTCCGCACGTAGCGGGTGTTCTGAGGTCGGTAAGCGTTTGGTGTCCATCTGGAAAAAATGCAGCTCGGCGGAATCGCCCAGGATATCGTTGATGCCGCGACGGTAATCAGCATCCCATTGATAGCTGGCGTGATAGCTTTCGATAACCAGTACCGAGGCCCGTTGCTCGGCTTGCCCCTGCCCAGAGCAAATTAGGGCCATTAGAGCCAGTAAAAGGAAACTTGGATGACGAATCATTTAGCGTTCCGTAGTTTCAGGGAAAATAGCATTTGCTTGACCGGCCACCGATTCAGCAATGCTTTTTAAACAAATAATAGATCTTATCGAAGGCCCAAAGCGAGCGAAAAAATGTCTTGCTGGTGTGATAAGTATCTAGCCAGGGACCGCTAGCGTGTTGGGAGCGGTATCGGGCAGAAGCTAACCGCAGCAGCGTTTGAACTTGCGTCCCGATCCGCAAAGGCAGGGTGCGTTGCGTTCGGGTTTAACGGTTTTTATCGATGTGTGACCGTCACAGTAATACCAACGCTGATCTATGCGTAAGAATCGAGACCGTTCCTGCAGTGCGGCAAAATGGCCTTGCTCGCTGAATGTGGCGATAAAACTGACTTCGCCTTGGTCATCATCGTGAGCGCCAGCTTGGGCCGAGATGATCTGGAGCTGCAACCAGCGGATCTGCTGCTTATCCTCCAGCAAGCTCTGCCGGTTTAAACCTTGGCGGAAATCGGGGTGGGTGGTGGCGATCAGGTAATCGACTTCGCCCAACGCGTAAGCGCTGTAGCGCGACCGCATCAGCGCTTCGGCGGTGGCGGCGGGGCGGCTGCCGTTGATGGCTGGCTGGCAGCATTGTTGATAGCTAACCAAAGAACCACAAGGGCAGTGGCTAGTAATCGGGTTGTTAGTCACCGATGCCGCTGAATCTTTTTCCATACTGGCCGATAACCCTTGAAGATAATGATGACGGAGTGTGCCATAGGTCGAGCCGTTTTTCATCGTGATGACAAGCCGTTACACTGTGCCGCTGGCAATCGTTATAAGAGATTTGTAGACCGATGAGTGCACCCCAATTCAGCTTTTATTGGCACGATTACGAGACATTTGGTGCCACGCCGATGGTTGACCGGCCGGTGCAGTTTGCCGGTATCCGCACCGATGCCGAGTTAAATATCATCGGTGATCCGCTGATGATCTTCTGTCGGCCCGCAGAAGATTACCTGCCGCAGCCGGAGGCCTGTCTGATTACCGGGATAACCCCGCAGCAGGCGGCTCGTGAAGGGGTGCCAGAGGTTGAATTTATCGGTCGCATTCATCAGCAGCTGGCTCAGCCTGGTACCTGCGGGGTGGGCTACAACAGCTTGCGTTTCGATGATGAGGTGACGCGCTACACGCTGTACCGCAATTTCTTTGATCCCTATGCTCGAGAGTGGCAAAACGGCAACTCGCGCTGGGATATTATCGACGTGATGCGGCTAGCACGGGCGCTGCGTCCCGATGGCATCGAGTGGCCCAGTTACGAAGACGGTCGTCCGAGCTTGCGCTTGGAGGACCTGACGCGCGCCAACGACTTAAACCACGAAGCGGCGCACGATGCGCTGTCCGATGTTTACGCGACCATTGCGATCGCAAAATTGCTCAAACAGGCACAGCCCAAGCTGTTTGCCTATGCGTTAAAGCTCAAAGATAAACGTGTTGCCGCGCAGATGTTCGATGTGGCGCGAATGAAACCGGTACTGCATGTGTCGTCGAAGTTTCCCGTGGAACGCTTTAATACCGCGCTGGTGGCACCGCTGGCGATGCACCCGGTCAACAAGAACGCAGTGATCGTTTATGACCTCAATATCGATCCGACGCCGATGCTACAGCTAACCGCCGAACAGATCGCCGCCAAGCTCTATACCCCGACTAGCGAACTGGCCGAAGGCGAGCAGCGGATTCCGCTCAAGCTGGTGCACTTGAATAAGTCGCCGATGCTGGCACCGGCCAATATGCTTAACACGGCCGAGGCCGAGCGGTTATCGATCTCGGGCGAGATCTGCCGCACGCACCTGACGATGTTGCGTGGCGCGCAGGGTTTGGTTGATAAAGTTCGGGCGGTATTCGAACAGAGTGATTTTGAGCCCCAAACCGATCCCGACCAGATGCTTTATAGCGGTGGCTTTTTTGGCGAGTCGGATAAGCAGGCGATGGCGCAGATTCGCAACTGTCAGCCTGCATTGCTGGGCCAGCTGGAACCGATGTTTCAGGACCCTCGGTTGGAGGAGATGCTGTTTCGATTTCGGGGGCGTAACTATCCGCAGACCCTCAGCAGTGAAGAGCAGCAGCGTTGGAGTGAATTCTGTAGCCAGCGCTTGTTACAGCCGGGACCCAAATTGCTGGGGTTTGAACAGTTATTTCAGCAGCTCAACGAGTTGGGCAGCGATCCGCAACTGGCACCCGAAAAACTACACATTTTGCAGGAAGTGGCAGCCTATGCTGAATCGATCTATCCCGCTTAGTCGGCATCTGAGTCAAGGTTGAGATAATCATCACGATGAGCCGACTACGCCGCCATTTATCGCTACGCCTTGCTGTTTTATCCGGCGTGGCCTGGTTGGCGCTGCCCTCTGTTTTGCTAGCAGAAAGCCTAGTTGGCCTGCCTTACCTGATCGTGCCTGCTGGAATATCGGATAATCTTCAGAGCGAGTCTTACATCAACGACTACTTTGAAATTAAGGCCGAGCCGATTAACGATCTGGAGGCCGGTTTTATCGAGATCGCTGCCGATCCGGTGATGGAGCCGGAGATGATCGAGGTGCCACCGGACCGTTATAGTCGCGGCTATCGTAGTGGTATCGATGTTTATCGATATATGGCCGAACACAGTTTTGACGATGAACCGATGTTGGTGGTCTACGCCAAGGCCGACCCGGCCATGGCGCTACCCGAGGTGGTGGTGATCGCGGCATCGATCGATCCTAACTTCACCCATGTGACTGCCGCTGAGGCGATCATCGACCCGATCGTGCAGGGCGAAGATCGGGTCTATCTGCATATCAGTACGCCGCCCGAGCCGCCAGCCGGTGTTGCCAGACCGCCGTCACCGGTTGAACCGATGAAACGGCGCTTCTTTACCGATCAACTGCAGTAACGCGCCGCCTCCGCTAGGTTAATCAGCCCTTACCCGCTCCCGAACCGGTCGAGCGAACCACCAGACGACGGCTGTTGAGCGCGTTGAAGGTGTCGAGCAGCTGCTGCTTGCTGACCGTTTCGATAGCGTTGGCTAGTTGCTCGCGGCTGTCGAAGTTGACGTAGCCCTTATCGATCTCCTGCCAATAACGGTTACTGCGCTGGTTTAGCTTCTGCTCCTGCTTCATCAGCTCGCTGATCAACCCTTGCCGGTACGCCTCTAAGGTTGGCTCGTCGAGTGCTTCGATCAAGGCTTGGCCTCGGGCGAAGAAACTGTCGATATCGGCCAGCAGCGTATCAGGCGAGCTGGACGGTGATTGGATCACTAGCGCTAAGGCCGGGTGTTCCTGGATCGGCATCGGGCTGGCGAAGACGATATAGCCGCGCTGTTTCTCGGTGCGAAGCTCGGTATAGAAGGGGGCCTCGATCACTTTGGCCAGGAGCCCAAATTGGGCCCGCACTGCGCGGTCTTTCTGTTCCGCCTGGAGATAGAGGATCAGTGACGAATCATTATGGTCAATGGTCAACTCGATCTCCTCGGTGCCCGCTTTCAGCTCTCTGGCTTGGGCGGGTGGTACGGCTACCGGTTCGACACTCGCCAGTAGTTGCTGGGTCAGCACAGTGGCCAGGGCTTTCGCTTGGCCTTGGCTGATATTGCCGTGGGCCAGCGCTTCCACATCGCCCTTCATGAACAGTTCGTCCTTAAACGCTTGCAACTGTCTGGCATCGATCGTGTCGATGGCCGCCAATTGCTGCTCGGTCGACCAGCGTGGATCGAGGATTCGCTGATAGAGCGCATCGAAGCCTTGATTGTAAGGCTTATCCTTTGCTTTGTTTTCTAGCTGGCGGCGCAGTTCCTGCTTGAATATCTGTAGCTTGTCGGCATCGATCTTGATGCTGGCCAGGGTATCGATGATCTGCTCGAGTAGCGGCTGCTGGCGATCGCTGTAGCCCGATATCTTGACGCTGAAACCGCGCACATGCGAGTAGATACTGGTGTGCAGTCCGGCTTCGTAGGCGGGGTAAAGGAAGGCGTTGAGACGCTCGTCGACCAGCTTGGTTAGCAGGGTGGTCATCAGGTGGTGGCGTGGACTGTCGTTAGCCAGTGGCGAGCGGAAACTAAAAAACAGGTCGGCGCGTGGCACCTGGAACTGATCATCCTGCTGGTACCAGAGCCGAAACCCTGGCTGCTCGATTAATGCCAGTGGTTTTTGCATCCCTTGCGCGGGGTGAATACTCAGATCTTGCGGAATAAACGGGTTGGCCGCAGGGATTGTCAGTAGCGGGTTTAACTCAACCATGGCCAGCTGATCTTGCAGCGTAGCGGGCAACGGCTGGAATCGGTACTGGGTTTGATAGTAGGGATCGGTTTGATCGGTATCCAGGTTTGCGGCGGTCAGGGTCAACAGCATGTTATCCGGGCGTACATAGTTGAGGTAAGCCTGGATCAGCTTGGCATCGAATTGCTGGTACAGGTAATCGCCGTGGAGTAACTCGCTGGTTGGATACTCGCGCAGTTTGCTAGCGAGTTGCAGTACTTCGTATACCGGCTTGCTCGGTTCACGAAAGCGGAAGGCGATCTCGCTCAGTTGCTTCTCTTCATCGAAGCGCCGTTGTTGGATACCCTGCTGGCGGATCCGTTCAACCTGCTGAAACAGCAGCACCACGACCTCTTGATACTGCTCTAACCCCTGCGGAGTCAGGCTGATGTTGACCGATAGCGAAGCGGTATCCTGGTAGTTAAAGCCGGGACCCGCACTGAGGTTATTGGCCCAGCCGCGACGCTTGAGTTCGGCTAGCAGGCTGCCTTCGCCTTCGTGGCCGATCAGCGCGCTGAGATAGTTCAAAGGTTTGCGGTCGTAATAATCGCGAATCGGCGGTACCGGAAAGGTCAAAGCGAGTTGGCGCAGCTCTTTAAGGCTTTTGATACTGAGCTGTGCCGGCAGGTTGCCGGGTTTGAACAGCGGCACTGGATCGGGGCGCGAAGCGAGCTTATGCCGGGGTATCTCGGCAAAGCGCTGCTGTACCATCTGTTGCAGTTGGGCGGTCGACTCGCGGCCTAGCACCACCAGCGACATGTTATCGGCGGAGTAATGTTGGCGATAAAACTGTTTCAGGGTCTCGACCAGCGTCGCTTGTTCGGTGTCCTTGAGAGTATCCAGGCTGCCTACCGCAAAGGTGGCCAGCGGGTGTTCGGGGTTGATCACCTCACGCAGTACCGCGTACTGGCGACGACCGTCCTCTTTGAGTTTGGATTGGTATTCCGAATGCACCGCGTGGCGCTCGCGATCAACATATTCGGGGCTGAAAAGCGGCGCGATAAAGAAACGTGAGAAGCGGTCCAACGCCGGCTCGAGTTTGCTCTTATCTATATCGAAAAAATAGTTGGTGCGGTCGTGGGCGGTAAAAGCGTTGTGGCTGCCGCCGTGCTGGCTGATATAGGCTTGGTAGGCCCCGGCTTCGGGGTATTTGTCGGTACCGAGAAACAGCATGTGCTCAAGAAAGTGCGCCAAGCCCTGAGTGTGGCCTGGGTCGTCACCGCTGCCGACTCCCACCTCCAAACTCGCTGTCGCCTGATCGGTGTTGGGATCGGAAATGACCACCACCTTAAGTCCGTTGTCGAGTTCAAACGCCAGGTAACTGCGTGGATCGTTGGGGCTTTGAATGATCTCTGCTGAACCCGCCTGAGCCGCCGTGTTGAAGACACTGAACAGCAGTATCAGCGAGATAAAAAAACGGCGGTAAAGATCGACCTGTCGAGGCATTACGCAGCACTCCGTGGCTGTCGAGAGTTGGGGTTATTGAGAGTTAGACACGAAACCGACAATGGGTTCCCTTTAATCACAAAGGGACCCAGAGTCGAATAATAATAGAGGCTATTGTTGAAACGACAACTAATGACTGCGGGGTAGCGCTTCGTTGGCCAGTGTGATCGCTTGGTTGAGGTCGGCGTCGGTTGGGTCGAGTTCGGCTATAGCTCGCAACGCACTGACGCTGCGTCCGAGTGATTGTTCCTGCTGCTTGTATAGCTCGGAGATCGCCTTATCGATAGCGGTGTACAGTTCGTTGATCTGGGCCGCGCGATCGGCATCGGGATCGACATTATTGAGAACCTGTAGGCAGGATCGGGCGACCTGCATATATTTCTGATCGAGGGTTTTGTGCATGGTTGTCTCTACAATCGGGTTGGAATCCGAGCATGATACTGCGTCGATGGCAGGGTTAACACCAGCACGCCGAGAATCCAGGCTTCTTTTGCCTAACTGACTGATTTAGAATCGAGTCTTTATCGCCGCATTTATCCAGGCGATGGCAAACTTCAGGGAGATCCCATGAATCGGGAAAAAGTCGCTTTTGCATTTTTCATCGTGTTAGCACTAACCGTTAACTTCGGCTTTTTTATCGGCGAGATCGATAATCCCGCCCATCACAATGTGTTCGAGTTTTTTGCCGCGTTGGTGGTGAGTTTGATCGCCACCGTATTGAAGTTTGGCGACCGCACCCACATTGGTGCCGTGCTGCTGGCCACCAGCCTAGTTGCCGATCTGCAACTGGTCGCGGCGGCCTTTGTTTGGGGCTTTGCCGAGCACATCAGCGGCACCGGGATGACACCGTCGGTGATGTCCAGCGTAGTGTCGTTATCAGCCGGAGCTCTGCTGGCAAACCTGACCTCGGTGATTTTGCTGATGGTCGAAACGATTCTGTTGCGTCGATAGCTCTGCGCAATCTGGCCACTAGACAGGTTTTCTGGCGATGAATCATATCTTCTTCACCGTATTGCGGCGTCTGCGTAAACCGCTGATTACGTTGATTGTTGTCTATGCTGTCAGCATCCTAGGGCTGGTGCTGATCCCCGGTATGGACGATCAGGGCAACCCCTGGCGGATGGATTTCTTCCATGCGTTCTATTTTGTCAGCTTTATGGGGTCGACCATCGGGTTTGGTGAAGTGCCGTATCCCTTTACCGATGCTCAGCGGATGTGGACCCTGGTCTGTATCTACGCCACGGTAGTGTCCTGGTTGTACGGCATCGGAAAAATGCTGACCCTGTTCCAGGATCAGGCCTTTATTCGGCATATGAACCGGCATAGTTTTGTCCGCTACATGCAGCGTATCCATGAACCGTTTTATCTGGTGTGCGGCTATGGCGTGACCGGCCATCTGGTGGTGCGCCACCTGATAGAGCGAGGTATCCGGGTGGTGGTGGTCGATGTCGATCGTGACTGTATCGATGCGCTGGAAACCGACCCGTTGCCGTTGTCTGTGCGAGGGCTCTGTGCCGACGCATCCGAGCCGGAAGTGTTGTCCGATGCGGGGCTGCTAAGTCGCCACTGTTTGGGGGTGCTGGCGCTTACTAATCATGACTCGGTCAATCTGGCGATCGCGATCGCTACTAAATTGTTGGCCAAGGAGCAGAATCGGCCGGTGATCTGCCGCAGTGAATCAGAGGTGACAACCGCCAACTTGGCGTCGTTTGGTACCGACCGGATTATCGACCCCTTTGTCACCTACGCCGATTACCTGGCGATGGCGCTGCACTCGCCCTATAAACACCTGATCTATGATTGGCTGACCAACCCCGAACACCGTTCTCTCAAGAGCGCCTACCAAAAGACCCAGGGGCGCTGGGTGATTTGCGGTTATGGCCGTTTTGGTCGCGCATTGCACAGCAGTTTTGATGGCAAACCGGTTTCGTTGACGTTGATCGACAACAACCCCAAGCCAGACGGGCTCGAGCTTGATTTCGTACAGGGCTTGGGTACCGAAGCGGTGACCCTGAAACAGGCTCGCATCGATGGCGCGGTGGGGCTGGTAGCAGGTACCGATAACGATGCTAACAACCTGTCGATCATCATGACCGCGCTGGAACTCAATCCCAAACTGATGACGGTTGCCCGACAAAACAGTAGCAGCAATGCTGCAGTGTTTGCCGCCGCTGAAACAGATTTGGTGATGGAGCCCGCCCGCATAATCGCCAACCATATCCTTTCGCTGATCAAGACCCCGTTGGTTCCCGCTTTTCTGCAGCAACTGCTCGATCAAGAAGAGGTCTGGGCGCGATCGCTGCTGAACCGAATGAGTGCGTTAGTCGGTGAGGATGAACTCGATAGCTGGGAATTCGATATCGATACCGAAGATGCGCTAGCGGTGCTGGAAGACTTGCAGCTCGGTGCAGAGATCTGCCTGCGCGATATCCTCAAAGACCCGCGTGATCGAGGACGAAATCTGGTGGCGCTGCCGTTAATGCTCAAGCGCGATAACCAGTACCAGTTAATTCCAGAACTCGAAGAGGTGCTGCGCCCGGGAGACAAACTGCTGTTCTGTGGTAAATCCGATGCCTATCGGCAGATGGGCTGGACCCTGGCTAACGCTAACGTGCTTGACCATGTGCTGGGCAAACCGCTGCAAGGCGGCTGGGTCGCCCGCCAGTTACGAAGCTGGATCGCCGCGCGCGAGAACGGTCGTATAGCTATCGATACCGACTCTAAAGGTTAGGCGGTTTAATACCGTTTGTTGGTAGACGGCAACGGTGAGCTATGGCTTCTCGGGCCTATTGCTCCTCACGCTTGAATAGCAGCTCGTTATCGCTCGATTCGGATTCGCAGAAATAGTAGCCCTGAGCATCAAACGCTTTCAGCGCTTGGATATCACTGAGTCGATTTTCGATGATATACCGCGTCATCAAGCCGCGGGCTTTCTTGGCAAAGAAACTGATCACCTTGTATTGGCCATTCTTGCGATCTTTGAACACCGGCGTGATCACCCGCGCGTTTAGCCGTTTGGTCTGGACCGATTTGTAATACTCGTTAGACGCCAGGTTGATCAACAGCTCATCGCCCTGATCGGCCTCGGCTTGATCCGACAAGGCCTGATTGACCGCATCGGTGATGATATCGCCCCAGAACTGGTATAGGTTGGCGCCGCGGTCGTTGGCCAACTTTGTGCCCATCTCCAAGCGGTACGGCTGCATCAGATCCAGTGGACGCAGCAGGCCGTATAGCCCCGACAGCATCCGCAGATGCTGCTGGGCAAAACTCAGATCATCCTCGCTTAGGGTTTGTGCATCGAGACCGGTATAGACATCGCCCTTAAATGCCAGCAGCGCCTGCTTGGCATTATCAGCGGTGAACGGCTGCGCCCAGGTTTCAAAACGGGCAGCATTGAGGCTGGCCAGCTTGTCGCTGAGCTTCATCAGCTCACCGATCGCCTGCGGTGGCATCTCGCGCAGTTGCTCGATCAGCTGCTGCGAGTGCAGGAGCAACTCCGGCTGACTGAAACGCTGGGTTGTCGGGGCGGTATCAAAATCGAGGGTTTTAGCGGGCGAGATGAGTATTAGCATGGCGTCTACGATCGGTCGGTGAGTAGCAAAGGCCGCAGTATAGCCGAATTGAACAGCAGTTGATAAATCGCAATGTAAACCGCCCGCCACGGAGGCGGGCGTATAGAGACGCTACTCGTCGACGCACTTGAGTGCGGCGCTTGGGCACTTGGCTACCGTTGCGCGAATCGAATCATCGCTGGCCTTGCTGGTGTCGATGATCAGGTTGTTGTCGACCACCTTGAAAACCTCAGGAGATCCCTTAACGCATTCACCAGCGTGCTTGCAGATACTGCCATCAAATGTAATTTTCATTCATACCTTCCTTTTTATGATATTTCATCGAGACTTAGCGATTTGTTATTCAACCACTCGGCCATTTATACATGGCTAATTCTACATTTCTTTGATCAAGGACAATGTTGATCGCTTCTTGATTAAAAGGAGTCCCTCGATCATCGCCAAATGGTTTACCGCAGCGTTTGTGCTGATAAGATATTCGCCATCATTAAGGCAAGCAAGGATTTCATGGCATGATCAGTCGGAGCATTAAAAGCGAGGCGCTGGGCAGGTTATTGGATGCGCGTATGCAGCACACCAAGTGGGTGGCTGAAGTATTGCACGAGCGAGATCCACAGGTAACGGAAGACCATACTCTATGTGAATTTGGCAAATGGATGATCGCCGTCAGAGACGAGTTGGATGATCTGGAAGAGTTTCAGGATCTGGATGTGCCACACCGTGAACTGCATATGGTGTACAAAGTACTAAAAAGTAATCCGACTCATCAAATCCTGCGCGAAGAGATTAAGCTGCTGTCCGAAAAATTGATTAGCCGAATCGATGCGTTGGAGCAGCGGTTAGCTCATCTCGATTGATGACTCGGGTCGTGCTGCGGACCAGCAAACAAGCCCCCGTTGAAATCTGCTCTTCAGCTTGGCCCGCGCTCTAAACGGCGATTGTTGCAATGTATAGGGCTTGCCAAAAGTAATGATTTGCTTGATGACTTAAATACCAATAGATTACTTTTTTTGTGCTGTGATAAGGGCTGTTGCCCTGTCATCGGCATCGATTTTGAGCTAACCGGAGAATATGGATGTTTCAGGTAGTGGTCGCCCACAGCGATGATATCGATACAGAAGATGCCGTTGAAGAGATTCTTGAGGCTTGCGATGCCCAGCTTAAGGGAATTGAACCGGCTGCTGGAGTGGTCTTCTGCGGTACCGAATACGAACACGAAACCGTCCTCAAGCTGATCTCTCAACGCTTTCCCGGGTTGCAACTGATTGGTTGTACCACCGATGGCGAAATGTCCAGCAGCGGCGGCTATACCGAAGATGCGATCGTACTGACCTTGTATTGCAGCGATACCATCCAGATCTATGCAGGGGTGGGCCAAGGAGCGGGTAGCGACCCCGAACGAGCCACGCGGGATGCGGTGCAGATGGCAACCGCAGGGCTCGATGGGGCTCCCAAGCTGGCGTTGGTGCTGCCCGATGGTTTGAGCTCCAACGCCTTCGATGTGTTGGATGGGTTCACCAATGCCTTAGGTCCGGATGTACCGGTTGTCGGCGGGATGACGGCGGATCGAGTCGGCGGCTCAAAAAATACCTATTCGACTTACCAGTTTTACGGTGACCGGGTGTTGAGCGACGCCGTCTCAACCTTGATATTTAGTGGACCGCTGGTCTATTCGCTTGGTGTGGAGAGTGGTTGGAGTCCGATTGGCGAAAAAATGACGGTGACTAAATCGGATAATAATGTGTTGTTTGAATTGAATGGTCGCCCGGCCTTTGATCTGTACGCGCATTACTTAGGCGATGTGATGCGAGAAAACCTAGCCGGCTTGGGTTCCTATCCGTTAGCAGTCTACGAGCCCGGTTTGGAGCGGTTTTATCTGCGGGTCGCGCGTGCTGCCGATCCCGACAACGGTGAAGTGACTTTTCTGGGTGAAATTCCCGAAGGGGCGCAAGTCCAAATCACTCAGGCGATTCGTGATCAGGTCATCGATGGTGTTCGCCTCTCTGCCGAAAAAGCGCTGCAGCAATATCCAGGTACTAGCCCCGGCGCTGCGATGACCTTCTCCTGCACCGGGCGTAAGAATGCGCTGGGGACTAAGACGCGCGAAGAGATAGCCGGTGCCGGTGAGGTGCTAGGCTCTAGCATCCCGATAACCGGGTTTTATACCTTCGGTGAAATAGGCCCCGTTTCTGATCACACTCGAGCGCGCTACCATAATACGACCTTTGTGACCTTGTTGATGGGGGAAGCATGAGCGAAGAACTGATTCAGGCTGCCGATGAAGACGAGAAAGCCAAAGCAAAACGAGCAAAAAAAATGGAGCGTAAGTTGGTCCGGGCAGAAGAACGCTTGGTCGATTACGAGCGCTTGGTCGACCGGACCCAGCATCTGCTCAATACCCGTATCGAAGAGGTCGAAGCGGCGCGTGCTGCGTTGGCCGCGCGGACCGAAGAGTTAGAAGAGAGTGAACAGCGTTTTCGTCAGCTGGCCGATGCCGCTTTCGAAGCCATTATCATTCATGCCGGTGAGCAGGTGCTCGATTGCAACGAGGCTGCCATCAAGCTCTATCATGTCTCTAAACCGCAGCTGTTGCAGACCCCGTTTTTGAATTATATCCACCCCACCTCGCTGAAAGAGGGGGAGCGTTGGTTGCACCATGCCACTCAAGAGCCTGTTGAACTGGCCCATCAAAGCAGCGATGGAGAGATGATTCCGGTTGAGATTCGCAGCCGGTCGATTTTGCACAAGGGCCAGCCAGCACTGATCACCGCAATTCGCGATATCTCCACCCACAAAGCGATGCAGGCCAAGCTCAACCAGATCGCTAATAGCGACCCGTTAACCGGGGTGGGTAACCGTCGATTCTTCATGGAGATGGGCCATAAGGAGTATTTTCGGGCTGTTCGCTATACCCTGCCGTTGTCGTTGGTGATGCTCGATGTCGACCACTTCAAACGGATCAATGATACCTACGGCCATGATATCGGCGATGTCGCGCTCAAGGCGTTGACCAAGGTCTGCGTCAATACCTTGCGTGATTGTGATGTACTGGCTCGTATCGGTGGCGAGGAGTTCGCGATCATCCTCCCGGGCAGCGACCTGTCGGGTGGCACCGCACTGGCCGAGCGACTGCGAAAGAATGTCGAGGATAACCAGATCGAAACGGAGAAAGGCACCATTGCGTTTACCGTTAGCATGGGTATTACGGCGCTGCATGCCGGCGACGACGGTATCGAAACTCTGCTCAATCGAGCCGATACGGGGCTGTATCGCGCCAAAGAGGGCGGGCGAAATCAGGTAGATAGTGAGTGATATTGCACAAGTGCCGACAACGATGACCGATCATCTCAATAAACGTAACGCCAATACCCTTGTCGTACTCGATTTCGAGACCACCGGCTTGTCCCCCGATCAGGGTGACCGGGCGATCGAAATTGGTGCGGTACGGCTGGTCGATGGACAGATTCAGGACCGCTATCAAGCACTGATGAATCCAGGCAAACGGGTCAATAACTTTATCGAGAACTACACCGGTATCAGCAACGCCATGCTGGCCGATGCGCCATCATGCGACGAGGTGATGAGCGAATTTTCCGACTACCTGGGTGACGACAATATGGTGGCGCATAACGCCTCGTTTGACCGTCGCTTCCTGTATGCGGAATTAAACCGGATCGGCATCCACTCGCCGGGAGGTTTCGCTTGTTCGATGCTGACCTCTAGACGAATTTACCCCGACGCGCCCAATCATAAACTCGGTACGTTGGTGAGCTATATGCAGCTGCCTACCGATGGGGTCTATCACCGTGCCTTGGCCGACGCTGAAATGACCGCACATCTGTGGCTGCGGATACTTGACGATCTCGAGCAGCAGTTTGGCCTTAACGAGATCCCCTTCGAACTAATGCAGCAACTCGGTCGTACCGCCAAAAGTGCGGTGCCTAAGTTATTAAGTCGTCACGCCGAGCGCGCCTGACCCCGTGCGGCTGGATCGCTTTCTCAGTAACCTCCCCCAGGGTAGTCGTAAACAAGCCCGCCATTGGCTCATAGCCAAACAAGTGCGGGTTGACGGACAGGTTGTGACCGATCCGTTGCACCCGGTGACGCCGTTCAGTCATATCAAGCTTGAAAACCAACTGTTGCAGTCGCGCCAGCCGCGCTACTTTATGCTCAACAAACCCCCTGGTTATCTCAGCGCGACTACCGACCCCGAACATCCGACCGCGCTGCAGCTGCTCGACGAACCCGAACACGAACAGCTCCATATCGCGGGCCGACTCGACCGTAACAGCTCCGGCTTGTTACTGATCACCGACGATGGCCGTTGGTCGCGCAGCCTTACCGAACCCGACAAACGGATCGCCAAGGTCTACCTCGTCGAGACCGAAGACCCGATCCACCCCGACACTGCCCAGCGCTTCGCCGAAGGGATCTACTTTGGCTACGAGGACATCACCACCAAACCGGTTCAACTCGAACAGCTCGATGCCCGGCTTGTCAGACTGACCCTCTACGAAGGCCGTTATCATCAGATCAAGCGGATGTTTGGGCGCTTTCGTAACAAAGTGGTCGCTTTGCATCGTGAGAGCGTTGGAGCGATCACGCTTGACTCAATGTTGGCCCCCGGCGAGTATCGATCGCTGACCACCAGGGAGATCGTCAGTACAGCAGTAGTGGCGGGTGAAGCCGGTTAACTGTCGCTGTCGGCTCCAAGGTTCTCCATACTATCAGCACTATTGCACATCAATTATCTGGAAAATTGACCTGTCACAGCACGTCATGGATTATGGACACCCTGAGGGTGGGCCTGACGTAGTTCTGTTTGTCATCAATTCAGACGAAACCTGTGCCGGGTCCCTAGTTACCGATGCCCCTTATTGAAAATCACCAATGGGTTCTTCTCATGAATAATGCACAATATTTCTATCGGACGATCGTTTTCACAAGAAAAAATAATCAAGTTTCCCTGGCAGACATCGATCAACCAGAAAATGTAACACCGCTGGATGAATGGCTGGGCACTGTCGTTTCGCTAGCCGATGGGAGTCATTCTATTCTGGAAATGATCGACTACATGAGCAAGAAATATCCGGCCCCGCCCTCTAATTTGGAAGAGACGCTGCACTCAGTCATCGAGCGGCTTGTGGAAGGCAATATGATTAAACTGAGCGATGAACCGGTGACGCTGCCCTACTATCTAGCGGCACCCATTGAGGAGCTCGACTTAGATAAAGCCAGAAAACAGATCCAACAAGATGGCTACAATCTCCATTAAACCGGTTAACAGCCGCTTACCAGAGTAGCGGGGCAGCCTAAATCGCGGCTTCGCTACCGAGTCGCCGCTATTCCATGCCATATGACACCATGAAATCATGCCCTCACTGCAATATCGAGATCCGTGTCAGGGAGCTTCCGCATCAGGGGCTGTTTGATAACTTTAGAGTTTGCCCGAATTGTGAAGGGTTGTTCACTGTAGATACTGACACCAAACGCAGGCAAGCGATCTGTATTGGGATCTTGCTTGTTTCTTTGTTGTTTACCGTTTTGCTGTATTTCAAAGGCATGGAGTGGCTGATACCCGCGCTGTTTAGTTACGCTGTTATCACGGGGGTGCTTTATTGGGGTAATAAGAAACTATTCTTTGTGCCGCATGAAACCAGTCGCAGTGCTGCGGATGATTCTTAGGCGCTCTGCTGCTTTGTTTTGTTGGTGTTACTGGCCATGACGATTGATTGGATTAATGAAGCCAAACGTCATTTTCGTATGACTAAGCCTCGTCACTTCACCAACTATAACCATTGTGAAGAGTGCGCCGAGCATGACCAGACGTTGATCAATTGTTCAATCGACACGATCGGTCTTGAAGAACTGGGCAATCCGGGTTGGGACCCCCTCTGCTTCTGTTCCGCTGAGGGTAAAAAATATTATATGCCCGCTTTGATTCGACTTTGTCTCGAAACCATTGATGATCAGTTTTACTTTGAACAGTTTTTGTTCCATTTAGAAAGCGACGGGGTAGATAACAGCCTGTTTATGAGCTGTGATGACGCGCAGCGTCGGCTTATCTCGTCTTTTATCGAACAGATGGTTGGCTATTTTGCCGAGCAAATAGACAATAATTACGCAACGGATGATGTGCTAAGGGTTTTTGAAATATGGTCCCGTTGATGGCAAGACGATGGGTTTGGGTGAACCTGCTCTGCCTGCTGTCCTCTTCTGCTGTGGCAGGGCTCTATTCTCGAGACTTGGCTTGCCAGCAGCAGGTTTCCCCTCGTGCCGTCGAGCTTTGTCACGCGCTGCAAGATGCGTTGGCCTGGAGCTGGACGGGGCATGCGATTATCTCGCCGGGCTTTCGGGTCGATACGGAGCGGGTTCGTGACCTGTATTGCCGTCTGCCCGTTACGGCAACCGATACCCCTGCATTGGTGGAGATCGCTTTGAGCGCAACCGATGCCAGTGATAAGGCTAACGTTCAGTTGTACAGCGGTACGCTGAGCTTGTTATCGATGCTGGGCGACAAGGCGTTAACTCGGTTTCCGAGTCGGAGCGATTTGGCTGACGATGCTCGGCGCGACAGCGCAAGTTATCTGCGCGAGCAGATCGTTCAGGCTGTTGCGGAATCGTCTTCGTCTATATTCAACCCGTCCCATCGGTATTACATCTTGCTTAATGGCTGCCCTGAGCCAAGGTGACGAATGCAAACAAAAATTGATCATCTGGTTATCGCTGCGGAGACGCTTTCCCAGGGCATCGCCTATGTAAAACAGTGCTTGGGGGTTGTAATACCCTATGGCGGCGAGCACCCGAAAATGGGGACTCATAATCACTTGATGCAGCTCGGTGACGATACCTTTCTCGAAGTGATTGCCATCAACCCTGAGATGACAGCTCCTGAAACGCCGAGGTGGTTCGGCTTGGATGACCCTTTTGTCAGACGTCAAATCGCAGCGCGTCCAGCCTTGATCGGTTGGGTAGTGAATAGCTCCAATATCGATACGTTTTTGAACCAAGCCAACTTCTCATTTGGTAAGTCGGAGTTGATCACCCGAGGAGAGCTGAGCTGGAATTTTGGCCTCCCCGATGATGGCCGGCTCCTGGCCGGGGGGATGTTGCCCTATGTTATGGAGTGGCACTGCGATACCCATCCCGCTAACAACATGGCGGATCTGGGTTGTCGTTTTGAAGCCTTGGAGATTCACCATCCACAGCCCTGTTGGCTTCGGGCTGTGTTGGACTCCGTTGATGCCGCCGGGCTGGTAAAGATCGTGGCGCTGCCCGCCGGTAGGGCGCCCTATCTGGTGGTGCATATCCGTACCCCGGAGGGGGTGAAACAGCTTCGCAGTGATATTGGGCTGTTTTAGCACTGTATTTAGCGACAAGTCGCATATGTTTCAATCGCGATCACTAAAGGGAACCCCGTAGATGATAGACTTCCGCCAACGTGCTGCTGATGGCCTTCGAGTCGGGGACTCATTCCGCATCTCGCGAACTTTTACCGACGACGATGTTATTCATTTCGCCAAGCTATCCGGCGACTATAACCCCATTCATTTCGATGCTCGCTTTGCTAAAGCGCGGAGCTTCAAAGCACCGATCTGTCATGGACTATTAACGGCAAGTTTGGTTACCGAAATTGGTGGGCAGATTGGCTGGCTAGCGTCGGTCATGAACTTTCGATTCAAAAGGCCGGTGTATGTCGGTGACACGCTCACGTGCCGTTGGGTCATCACCAGCATAGATCTACGTGGTCGAGCCAACGCTAGCGCCACCATCACCCAAGATGACGGTTCTATTGTCATCGAAGCGGAGATAAGCGGCGTGGTGCCAGGCGTTGAGGAACGTGGGGTTCTAAATCAGATGCTGTTGGAGGGAGACCCAACAAACGGGCTAACCCGCACATAGCAGGTTGCATAGCTAAGACAGACACATAACCATCGCATCAACGCAGACCGGCCAGTGACTTCGCTCCATTGTAGGTGGGTTCTGTGTGGCGATAACAAGGATTACGACATGTCAGATAAATATTTCTTCAAGGGGCGGCAGGATGCGCGCCAAAATCACGTCAATTACGGTTTTCAGACTAAGGCCAGCCATAAAGTGGGTAGCAAGAAATACCCATTGACCCTGGTTGTCACCAGTGAGGCACGCAAGCAAGAGGTTGAAGCGATGGTGGCTGAGGCCCAGCTATACGCTGACATTAGTGTTGATAGTAACGAGGACGCAGTGGAGTCGATAGCCGAACTGACTGCGCTGCTCAACAAAGTAGATACCGTTAAACAGGATAAAATCCCCGCGCGCAACGATCCCTGCAGTTGCGGCAGCGGCAAAAAATATAAGAAGTGCTGCGGCTAGGCAAAAAATAGGGTGCTGGCAGGGTGGTACGACGGACGTTCAAAGCGGATCTTTTATGCAACATATCGAGATTAATCAACGTTATGACCGATAACTATCAACAGATTGCGGCTCAGCGCGAAGCCGAGTGTGCTGAACGGGCTGTCTTTTTTGATAGCCGCCTGCGTTTTTTTTCCAAGACAAACTGGATCACCGTACTGGTTCCCTCTTTACTTGGTGTTGTTGCGGGATCTGCTTTGTTCGCACCCTCTAGCTCGGTTTGGATGGGTGTTGGCGTACTGCTGGCCGCCCTCTTGGCTGCGGTGCATAAAGGACTTGATTGTGATGCTCATCAGACCGAATGCCGAAGGCTAGTCCAGGCTTATCGTGGTTTAGAGGTTCGCTATCGGACGCTGCATCAAATCGAAACAGCCACTATTGTTGATCAATTACTGGCGCTAGATAACACCCTTGCGGAGCTTCGTGAGAGCCAGAATGCAACGGTCGATCCGCAGTGGCTTAAACGCTGGCTTTATCGATGAGAAGATAGCCGGATTAGTATTCAGTCCGATGTTGCCGCCAATAACCCGATAACCGCTCCTGGAGGAGAGAATGACTCAATTCATCATTACTTATCTGAGCCTCGGCCAACCAGCAAGTGCTGAAGAGAGGAGGCAGCAGTTTGCCAAATATCAGCAGTGGCTGGCCTCTCTTGGCGATGCAGCGATCAAACCGATGGTGCCGTTTAAGAATGTCCATACTATCCACCCTGATGGTTCAGTCACGCCTGGTAGCTCGGTGTCGATGAGCGGCCATACGGTCATTCAAGCTGAGTCAATCGAGGCAGCGGTGGCTTTGGCTAAGAACTGCCCATTCCTGGAGAACAGTGGTTCGTTAGAGGTGGCAGAACTGGTGCAATTGCCCGGCTGATTGCCTGCTCAAGGGGTAGCCGGTTTTCTGAAATTGTTCAGGCAGTGAAGCTAAGCAGATACGACTAAAAGGACAGCTATTGGATCAACAAGGTGGTGATCGTTACAGCGGATCGCCGGGGCATCGGTGTGGTGACTAAGATGTTGGCGTTTATCGCATCGTTCATGTCTATATTTAACCTATCGATTGCTTATATCCCCTTCGTGATAACAGTCCCTGAATTATGGTGTCGTATGACAATGGCCTGTAGAAAATTGCTAACCGCGCTGTTGCTATCAACCTTGACGCCCTTGCTTTGGGCGGCTGACTGGAAGCCGATCGATGGCATCTACGCCGTTACTGCTGAGGGTTATCTGGATCCGGCCGAGTCGGATCCCAAGGATTCGCATTATCGATTGCAGCTACAAGGCCAAAGCGCTGAAGACCTTTACCTGGCGATGAAGGTGGAGCCTGAGGTGGATGAATGCACCGGTGGCTGGGCCAAAAATGTGGCGCAGATGCAATGTTTGTTCTTCGAGCGCGAGCCGGTCGGTTCGGCGCGTCGATATGAGTGTCATTTCTCCATCGATATTGCCAAACAGTCGATCAGCTATGGGGTGGCCTGCTGATGGCGCTGGTTTATCTGCTCTTTGTGGTAGCCATTTTCTATTGGCAGTTCAGCGCGGTTAGGGCTGGTAAGGTTTCGAAGCTCAAAGCGCTGGGGCGTTATGTCGGTTATAGCATCGCGCCGGTAGTGTTGTTTGGGGTGGGGTTTGTGGGCCTGGTCGGTGTTGAAGAGTTGACCGGTGGAGCGTTCATCGGTGAGGGGTATGCGCGCTCGTTACCCTTTGTAATAGCCGGTGGTAGCGCCGTAGTCATGCTGACCAGTCTGCTGTTTGCGCTGCTGGCGTGGTTGATTAAACCCAAACAGGACGGTGATCGGTAACCCGAGTCTTCAGAGAGCAGGGGCATCTGTTTGGCTGCTTTGGCGAACGCTTACTCGCTGTTCCATTCGAAGAACTGTTCAAACAGGTAAGGGTCGTCGAAGTGGCGCCGGTTGGCAAAACCGATCGCATGACGCCCCCAGATTCGCATCGCTCCGGGTGAGGCCACCCCCATCGGCCAGAGTATGAACCGCTCCAGCCTGCGACTATGGCCCACTAAACCATCGGCATCGAACAGACCTTTACGCCCCGTGGCGGTGACTAGACTGCGCAGTTGCTGGTAGTCCTCGAAACGGTATGGCTTGCTGTGCGGCTGTTGTTCGGCCGACTGGCTAGTGTCTAAGGTGATCCCCTGCAGATAATGATCGCCAGGGGTGAGCTGCAACCGCAGGCGGCCCCGTGGTGGATCGGGCGCGACCTGGGGCAGGATCAGCGGTTGCTCGATGTTGTCGGGCAGCGGCTTGATGCTGAGCCGTGGAGAAACCGGAAAAATTTGATGGTAACAGCCGCAAGGATGGATGCTGTCGTAGAGCAATACCTTGCCGTCGAAGCCGAGCGTGACCCGCCATAGTAGGCCGTCCAATAAGCCGGAGTAGAGATCGAGAGGATGCTGCGAAGGTCTCTCTGGGAACCAGATCAGGTAATTTAACTGCAGCAGTGTCTGGCCGTTGAAGCGGGTGTAGGAGGGCAGCCAGTATGCGATCGGATCATCGGTATTCACCGCAGGGCGGTTGTCGTGCCAATACGGTCTGCCGATTTTATCAGCAGGCGAGGCAGTAAAAATTTGCCAGGATGGGGCGAAATGTTGGAACAGCGCCATCTGCTTATCTTGATCAAGTTGCGGGATAGCCAGAGGATTATTTGTTCGAGCCTGGCTTAGCCAACGGGCGATTTGGGCCTGGTTTATAGGTTCGCCCTGGACCGGGCGATTCTGGAGCGGGTGATAGTGATGACTCTCGCCTTGCAGCACCGTTGGCGTATTGAAGTCTTGTCGCCACTGTTGCTGCTGTTTGGCAATCTGATGCAGTACGATTTTTCGGGTCAGCGGATACAACCCCAGTAGCTGTTGCCAGTCGCTGTAATCGTCGGGCACCTGTGCGCTGTCGGTTAACCGCTGTTGAAAATCAGCCGATTTCCGGTCGATAGTGGCTTGATAATCAACGCAGCTTTCAACCCTGTTACGCTGCTGAGACGATAAGGGCGGGTTGAGATTGGTTAGCTCCAGTTGGCGAGCGTTGCGGCCGAGTTGATAGAGCTGCTGATACCAGCCCTCAACGTTTAAGTCGTTATCGAGTTGGTCTGAAAAGCTGGCCAGTAGTCGATTGCTGCGCAGATAAGGGTAGCGGGGGATCGGGTACGCCATCGGATCGGCTAGCCCTGCCGAACGGATTTGCTGGTCGAGTTGCTCCAGCAGCGGCGAACAGTCGCGCTCGAGCTCGAATGTTTGAGTCGTCGCTGAGGGGGTTGTTTGCGAGCTGCTGCAGCCGATCAGAGCGGTTAACACCGCCCCGGCTAGCACACGTATAACGGGATACAGTAGAGCCGTCAGTTTGACGCTCATCGCTGATAGCTGCCGTAGCAGGCGAGTGCAGAATGGCTCAAAGCCCCCCGAATGATGGCCATACGGGGGCTGAGTGAGGCGGGTTGCTACTGGTGCAACCGGGTGTTGAGCTCGTCGACTACTTCGCTCCAATCGGAATCGTAGTAGAGGGCTTCTTGAATGAAGCGAGCCTGACTGGGCGACCAAAAACAGGCGCCTTCGAGTGCGTCTAGCCCCGTCTCAGCGCGATGCTGGGCGATGAATCGGTCAATTTGTGGGGTTTCGCTTGGCAGCCCTAGCTGTTCAAACAAGGTCTGCATGGTGTGTGCGCTGGTATCCATTGTCGTCTCCTGCCGTTATCAAGGCCATTCAAACGTACTCAGTATAGTTGAGTATTGTTATCGGTCTTGGTTCGGTTTAACGACAGGTTTTAGGAGCTGTTTAGGGTTTGGGCGGGGTACCTTCGCCCGAAGGTTTGCTGTCGGTTGACGCGTCGGATGCCGTGCTGCGGGCGGGGGAACTCTGCTTCCAACGGTGGCGAATCAGCAGTCCCAGCGATATCCCAATAACGACCATCAAGGCCTGTCCGAACGGATCGTCGATAGGGGAGCTGATCTGTTTTAGCAGGGCGTTGCTTGCGGCGGCAAACAGAAACCCGAAGAAGCATAGGATCATCGCGGTACCGATACTGGAAACCATCGGTAACGGGCTGAAGTTTCGGCTTCGAACGATCAGATAGATAGCGGTGGCGACGAAGGCGGCGACGATGATCCAAGATGCCATGCTAGGCGACTCCTGTAGTTATTATTTTTATAGCAAGACGCCACTATAGGGTGGCTCTGGGGGAGGGGTAAACTCGACCAATGGTTAGCGCGAAAAAGCTCCGTTCGCGCAGGCGCAGAATGTTGTATTATTAGCCGCTTTAAATCAGCGTCAGACAGATAATAGCCATGAGCCAAAAACGCGTATTAACCGGTATTACCACCACAGGCACCCCTCATCTCGGCAACTACCTTGGCGCTATCAAGCCAGCGGTTAAGGCGAGCCAGGATGCGAGCTTACGTTCATACTTTTTCCTGGCGGACTTTCACGCTCTGATCAAATGCCACGATCCCGAGCGCGTGGCGCGTTCGACTCGCGAGATCGCAGCGACCTGGCTGGCGTTGGGGCTCGATACCGACAATGCGACCTTTTACCGCCAGTCGGACATCCCCGAGATCCCCGAATTGACCTGGATTCTGACCTGCCTCTGCTCCAAAGGGTTGATGAACCGCTCGCACGCGTATAAAGCGTCGGTCGATGCCAACCGCGATTCGGGTAATTCAGACCTGGATGACGGCGTCACCATGGGGTTGTTCAGCTATCCGGTACTGATGGCGGCAGATATTCTGATGTTCAACGCCAAGCACATTCCGGTCGGTAAAGACCAGATCCAGCATATCGAGATGGCGCGTGATATCGCCGGCCGCTTTAATCACACCTATGCCGATGTTTTTGTTATGCCCGAGCCGATGATCGATGACCCGGTGATTATTCCCGGCCTCGACGGTCGCAAGATGAGTAAGAGCTACGACAATACCATCCCGCTGTTCTGCTCGGAAAATGAGTTGCTGAAACTGATCAAGCAGATCAAGACCGATTCG
>JBALWS010000050.1:0-28697 GCA_036960405.1 Halopseudomonas sp.
ACCGCCGTTTGGCGGTTTTTTTGTTTCTGAGCAGCAAGGCAGTTAGTTGCTGTGGAGCACGTCCGCAGCGTACAGGGTGCTTTCCATCAGGGTAGCGACCGTCATCGGACCGACGCCGCCTGGAACGGGTGTGATCCAGCTGGCGCGCTCTGCGGCCGAGTCGAACTCGATATCGCCGACTAGTTTGCCGTTCTCCAATCGATTGATGCCTACGTCGATTACGATCGCTCCCTCTTTGATCCAGTCGCCTTTAACCAGTCCGGGTTTACCTACGCCGACCACGACAATATCGGCTTGTGCGACCTTTTGATCGAGATTTTGGGTGAAGCGGTGGGTGGTGGTGACGGTGACCCCGGCCAACAGCAGTTCTAGTGCCATCGGACGACCTACGATGTTGGAGGCGCCGACTACGCAGGCATCCAAGCCGCGGATGGAGATCCCGGTGGATTCGAGCAGCGTCATCACCCCTTTGGGGGTGCAGGGGCGAAGCACGGGCATCCGTTGGGCTAGTCGGCCTAGATTGTAGGGGTGGAAGCCGTCAACATCTTTATCGGGGCGGATGCGCTCGAGGATCTGGTTTGAATCGAGATGTTCGGGCAACGGGAGTTGTACCAAGATGCCGTCAATATGCGGCGTATCGTTGAGCTCGTCGATAAGGGCTAGCAGTTCTTCTTGAGAGGTAGCGGCTTCTAGGTCATAAGCCGTGGAGGCGATTCCTACTTCTTCGCAGGCGCGGCGCTTGTGGCTGACGTAAACCTGTGACGCGGGGTCGAGGCCGATCAGTACCACGGCCAGCCCAGGAGCTCGCTTGCCTTGGTCGAGGCGAGCTTGAACGCCTTGCTTAACTTGTTGTTTGACTTCGGAGGCGACCCGTTTGCCGTCGATGATCTGTGCGCTCATGAAGCTTGCCTTCGTGCTGTGATAGCGGTGACTGAAAAAATGAGGCGGTGATTTTCGCACGTAAATAACGTTAGGCAAAGTTAGCGGAGGTGATTAGCAGGTTTTATTTGTAACCAGCGGTAGGAGCAGGGAGTTTTGAGTCCTGATAAAAGCAGATGAAGAAAAGGCTGGGAAAAGGTGTTGACCTGAAAAAACCGCGACTGTAATATGCGCACCTCGTTGAGGCGATGTAGTTGCTCAGCGAGAATGTCGGGGTATAGCGCAGTCTGGTAGCGCGCCTGCTTTGGGAGCAGGATGTCGGGAGTTCGAATCTCTCTACCCCGACCATTTTTTTCTTGCTTGGCTAAGCCGGGTAAGTAGAAAGCAGGTTTGTCCGTGCGCCCTTAGCTCAGTTGGATAGAGCAACGGCCTTCTAAGCCGTAGGTCACAGGTTCGAATCCTGTAGGGCGTGCCATTTGGCAGCCCGCAATATTGATGGTGGGCGTAGCTCAGTTGGTAGAGCCCCGGATTGTGATTCCGGTGGTCGTGGGTTCGAGCCCCATCGTCCACCCCATCAATATTATTATCTGTTTTGCGGACGTGGTGAAATTGGTAGACACGCCAGATTTAGGTTCTGGTGCCGAAAGGTGTGGGAGTTCGAGTCTCCCCGTCCGCACCATCAATAGATAGTTCAGCTCTTATCTAGCTCAATCCATCTTTGTTTTATTCTAGCTATTTTTAACGGTCCGGTTGGCGCGAATTGTACGTGTGGTGCTTGACTCTATGTCTCGTATAGCTGAAAATTTCGTCCTTTTAATTTTGGCTGTTTGTGGCCGCCCTCGTGGTTAATGTCGAATTGATCGGCCACGTGTTAATTCTTTTGTGAGGAAAATCCATGCAAGTTTCTGTTGAAACGACTTCTTCCCTTGAGCGCCAGATGACGGTCACGGTACCGGCCAGTCGGATCGAGGATGATGTCAATAGTCGGTTAAAACAGACTGCGCGCACCGCTCGTATCGATGGTTTCCGCCCTGGTAAGGTGCCGATGAAGGTGCTTAAGCGTCGTTATGGCCCAGGCGTTCGCCAGGAGGTGATGGGTGAGGTTATCCAGAGCTCTTTCTATGAGGCGGTTACTCAGGAAAAATTGAAACCTGCTGGCGGTCCAAGTATTGAGCCTAAGCAAGCTGGCGAAGGTGAGGATTTTCAATATG
This sequence comes from Halopseudomonas sp., assembly GCA_036960405.1. Classification (GTDB taxonomy): domain Bacteria; phylum Pseudomonadota; class Gammaproteobacteria; order Pseudomonadales; family Balneatricaceae; genus Motiliproteus. The sequence continues at coordinate 2,091 of JBALWS010000050.1, forward strand.
TTGCGACGTTTGAAGTGTATCCTGAAATCGAATTAACCGATTACTCTACGACTGAGATCTCCAAAGAGGTTTCAGAAATTGTTGAGAGCGATGTCGATGAGATGATCGAAACGTTGCGCAAGCAGCAGTCGGGCTGGAATGACGTTGAGCGTGCTGCTGAAGATGGCGATCGCGTAAATATCGATTTCGAAGGCTTCAAGGGTGACGAGGCCTTTGAAGGCGGTAAAGCCGATGCTCATGAGTTGGTGTTGGGCTCCAATACTATGATTCCAGGTTTTGAAGCCGGTTTGATCGGTAAGGCTGCAGGCGATGAGCTTGAGCTAAACCTGAGCTTCCCTGAAGAGTATCACTCAGAAGACCTAGCGGGTCAGGCTGTGATGTTCAAGGTAAAGGTGAACTCGGTTTCTGCTCCTGAGCTACCTGAGATGAATAGCGAGTTTTTTGCCAAGTTCGGCATCGATGAGTCTGATCTTGAGGGATTCAAAGTCGAAATTCGCAAAAACATGGAGCGCGAAGTTAAGCAAGCGCTGCATGCCAAGCTAAAGAACACGGTACTGAATGAGCTGGTCAAGGTTAATCAGATCGAAGTGCCGAAGGCGCTGATGGATGGCGAAGTAGATCGTTTGCGTCAGCAGGCCGTGCAGCAGTTTGGTGGTGGTGCGGGTATCGAAGCCAGTGCATTACCAGCAGAATTGTTTACCGAGCAGGCCAAGCGCCGTGTTGCTATCGGCCTGCTGGTCGGTGAATTGATTCAGAGCAGCGAATTGAAGGCTGATGAGGATCGGGTTCGCTCCACGGTTGAAGAGATGGCTGAAACTTATCAGCAACCGCAAGAAGTTATCGATTACTACTACGGTAACCCAGAGCAGTTGGCTCAGGTTGAAGCGCTGGTACTGGAAGATCAGGTTGTTGATCTGCTGGTATCTCAGGCGACTGTTACAGAGGTTTCTGTGGGTTATCAGGACGCGATCAAGCCCGCTCAGCCTGAGGCTGAAGCTGCTGATGAGCCTGCCGAAATTGAAGAAAAAGCTGAAGCAGCAGAGTAGCGTTGCGTTTTAGTCATTGACCGGGCGCGGCTCGGTTGATATCTATAGAAACGGCAGCCGGCATTACCGCCGCCTGCCGTTTTTTAGCATTGCAGGTTTTGTGAAGCGTTGCTGCGCACGGCTTGCTTATGACAGCACAACAGTAAGGGCAGAATATGCAGAACGATATTACCGGCGGTAGCAGTATTATTACCTCATCTGGCTTGGTGCCGATGGTGGTTGAACAGACTGCACGCGGAGAGCGTTCGTACGATATCTATTCACGGTTGTTGAAGGAGCGGGTCATCTTCCTGGTGGGCCAGGTTGAAGATCATATGGCCAACTTGGTCGTGGCCCAGTTATTATTCCTTGAATCAGAAAACCCCGATAAAGATATTCATCTCTATATCAATTCTCCAGGAGGCTCAGTGACAGCAGGCTTGGCGATCTATGACACTATGCAGTTCATCAAGCCCGATGTTAGCACTATGTGCTTGGGGCAGGCTGCCAGTATGGGTGCGCTGTTGTTGGCGGGTGGTACCAAGGGTAAGCGTTATTGCCTGCCGCATTCGCGGATGATGATTCACCAGCCGTTGGGTGGGTATCAGGGGCAGGCGACCGATATTGAGATCCATACTCGGGAAATTCTGACTATTCGCGAGAAATTAAATCGAATTCTAGCGGGTCATACGGGTCAAGATATAGAGACCATCGCTCAAGATACCGAGCGTGATAACTTTATGGATGGCGACACGGCAGTTAAGTATGGCCTGATTGACCAGATGGTCGATAAGCGGATTAGCGACTAACACGCTAAAATACTGCTTGCTGGTCTTGAAATTTAGGGTTTCGTCTACATTAATGGCTAGATGAGTCCCCGTTGGTTGTAAAGAGGAAGTTGAATGTCTGAGGATATTACCGGTAAGGGTGGAGACGGCAAGTTGCTGTACTGCTCGTTCTGTGGCAAAAGCCAAGATGAGGTCCGTAAGCTGATTGCGGGTCCATCTGTCTTTATCTGTGATGAGTGTGTCGATCTTTGCAATGATATCATCAGCGAAGAAGTTCAGGAGATTGGCGCAGAGGAGTCCAGCGATCAGCTGCCTGTACCGCAAGAGATCATGGCGTCTTTGGATGAGTACGTCATTGGTCAAGAGAAGGCTAAAAAAGTCTTATCGGTAGCGGTCTATAACCACTACAAGCGACTGCGTTATCAGAGCTCGCAGGACGATGTCGAGCTTGGCAAGAGTAACATCCTGCTGATCGGTCCTACCGGTAGCGGTAAGACGTTACTAGCACAGACGTTGGCTCGATTGCTGAACGTACCTTTTACCATTGCCGATGCCACCACGCTGACTGAGGCGGGTTATGTGGGTGAGGATGTAGAGAATATCATCCAGAAGCTACTGCAAAAGTGTGATTATGACGTTGATAAAGCCCAGATGGGTATCGTCTATATCGACGAGATCGATAAGATTTCGCGTAAATCAGACAACCCATCGATCACTCGTGATGTGTCGGGTGAAGGGGTCCAGCAGGCGCTGTTGAAACTGATTGAGGGTACCGTAGCCTCGGTTCCGCCTCAGGGTGGTCGCAAACACCCTCAGCAGGAGTTCTTGCAGGTTGATACCTCTAATATTCTGTTTGTCTGTGGCGGTGCTTTTGCCGGCCTGGAGAAGGTGATTGAGGGGCGTTCAGAAAAGAGCAGTATCGGCTTCTCTGCCTCGGTAGCTTCTAAGGAGAGCGGTAAGAGTGTTGGCGAAACGCTACTGGATGTAGAGGCTGAGGATCTGGTTAAGTATGGCCTGATTCCTGAGTTTGTCGGTCGCTTGCCGATGATTGCCACGCTGACCGAGCTTGATGAAGACGCGTTGTTGCAGATACTTACCGAGCCTAAGAATGCGCTAACCCGTCAGTATCATAAATTGTTTGAGATGGAAGGCGCTGAGGTCGATTTCCGGGAGGATTCGCTCAAGGCTGTGGCCAAGAAGGCGATGGAGCGCAAAACCGGTGCTCGGGGGCTCAGGTCTATTTTGGAATCGGCATTGCTGGATATCATGTTTAAGTTACCATCGCTCGAAGGTGTCAGCAAGGTGGTGATCGATGAAGGGGTGATTCTTGAAGAATCCGAACCTTTGATGATCTACGATAATGCTGAGCCAGCCAAAGCGGCGCCAAGCGAATAGGGTTTCAGGTATAAAAGGGCCGCAATGGCCCTTTTTTGTTGTCGGAAGTTCCCCCTGGGGCTTGTAAAAAGGCATCGTGCCCCAATCTTTGTTTCGTTACAGTCGGTCACTTGTAGTGTTTATATTCGCCTAGGTATGGCTGTTGCCTGGGATTCTTGTTTCAGAGGCATTTCGTATGGATCTTGATCATTCTTCCGATAGTTCCGCCGTTACAGTGCTACCGTTGCTGCCGTTGCGCGACGTGGTGGTTTACCCCCATATGGTTATTCCGCTGTTTGTTGGGCGTGAGAAATCGATTCAAGCGCTAGAGATGGCGATGGAGGGTGACAAAGAGATCCTGTTGGTGGCACAGAAAAATGCCTCGGTTGACGAGCCTGGTGAGGAGGATATCTTCTCGATCGGAACCGTCGCTAATATATTGCAATTGCTCAAGCTGCCTGATGGCACGGTCAAAGTGCTGGTCGAGGGGGCATATCGGGCGTCGATCGATGCGGTGTCTGAAACCGAGCAGAGCTGGATGGCGGAATACCAAGAGCTGCCTGTTACCGAATTGGGCGATGAGGGCGAGGTGTTTGTTCGCACTGTGCTGTCGCAGTTTGAGCAATATGTTCAACTCAACAAAAAAATTCCTTCAGAAGTGCTGGCCTCTTTGGCCTCCATCGATAACCCACTGCGGTTGGGCGACACCATCGCAGCTCATGTCACCGCCAAGCTTGATGAAAAGCAGCGCTTGCTGGAGATGACCGACACCCGCGAGCGGCTTGAGCGTTTGATGGCGTTGATGGAATCTGAAATTGACTTGGTGAATGTCGAAAAGCGCATTCGCGGCCGGGTCAAAAAGCAGATGGAGAAGAGTCAGCGCGAGTACTACCTCAACGAGCAGATGAAGGCGATCCAGAAAGAGTTGGGCGATCTGGATGATGCGGGACCGAACGAGATAGAGCAGCTACGTCAGCGTATCGAAGACGTCGGCATGTCAAAGGAGGCCAAGGACAAGGCCGTCAATGAATACAATAAGTTGAAGATGATGTCGCCGATGTCTGCCGAGGCGACAGTGGTGCGCAGCTACATCGACTGGATGGTCAGCTTGCCGTGGAAAAAGCGTAGCAAGGTTCGTCATGATCTGGCCAAGGCGGAGCTGGTGCTGGATGCCGATCACTACGGTTTAGAAGAGGTCAAGGAACGGATTCTTGAGTACTTGGCAGTGCAGCAGCGGGTTCGTAAGCTTAAGGGGCCTGTGTTGTGTTTGGTAGGGCCTCCGGGAGTGGGGAAGACCTCGTTGGGGCAGTCTATCGCACGCGCTACCAACCGCAAATACGTCCGCATGGCGTTAGGCGGGGTTCGTGATGAGGCCGAGATTCGCGGTCATCGCCGGACCTATATCGGTTCGCTACCGGGTAAATTGTTGCAAAAAATTGCCAAAGTCGGGGTTAAAAATCCGCTGTTCCTGCTCGATGAAATCGACAAGATGGGGATGGATCAGCGTGGAGATCCGGCTTCTGCGCTGCTTGAAGTGCTGGATCCTGAGCAGAATCATACCTTCAATGACCATTATCTTGAGGTTGATTACGACCTCTCTGATGTGATGTTTGTCTGCACCTCTAACTCGATGAATATCCCAGGTCCATTGTTGGATCGAATGGAGATCATCCGCATCCCGGGTTATACCGAGGATGAAAAGATCAAAATTGCCGAGCGTTATCTGCTGCCTAAGCAGCTTAAGACTAATGGACTCAAAGAGGGTGAGGCGACGATCTCTGAGGAGGCGGTCAGAGATATGGTGCGCTATTACACCCGTGAGGCGGGCGTTCGTGGCTTGGAACGCGAGATTGCCAAAGTGTTGCGCAAGGTCGTCAAAGAGAAGGCGCTTAAGCAGCTCCCCGAAGGGGTTAAAGCGATTACTGACGAAGATTTGGAGCATTACAGCGGCGTTCGGAAATTTAGTTTTGGTATGGCCGAAGAGAAAGATGTAGTCGGTCAAGTTACCGGCTTGGCCTGGACCCAGGTGGGTGGTGAGATTTTAACCATAGAATCTGCGGTGGTGCCGGGTAAAGGGCGTCAGATTCATACTGGGTCGCTTGGTGACGTGATGAAGGAGTCTATTCAGGCCGCGCTGACGGTCGTTCGTAGCCGGGCCGCAGCACTCGGGATCGAGTCTGATTTCCATGAGAAACACGATATCCATATCCATGTTCCTGAGGGCGCAACGCCAAAAGATGGACCGAGTGCGGGTATCGGTATGTGCACCGCCTTGGTCTCGGCGTTGACCGATATTCCGGTGCGTTCGGATGTCGCCATGACGGGTGAAATTACCTTGCGAGGCCAAGTGTTGCCTATCGGCGGGCTCAAGGAAAAACTACTGGCCGCGCATCGTGGTGGTATTAAAACGGTGCTTATTCCCGATGAAAATCTACGGGATTTGAAGGAAATACCAGACAATATCAAACAAGAGCTTGAAATTAAGCCGGTGAAATGGATCGATGAAGTGCTGGCGATTGCGCTGGCTAGTCAGCCTAAGCCGATCAAAAGTCAACCAGCTAAAGAGATTGCGGCAAAGAAAAAAACCAGCAAATCTGCGCGAGGTCAAATTAGTACTCATTAGGCTGTAGCCCGCGTATTTTGTTGGTTTGGTTGCTTGACAGCGGTTTTGGCCAGTTGGTATAAAGTGCGTCGAGTAAGTTCTGTCGGGCATAGATAAAGAACAAAAAAATATACTTTTTTCTAGAAGGGGAATGTAAGTGAATAAGTCTGAGTTGATTGATGCGATAGCGGCTTCTGCTGATCTATCTAAAGCGTCTGCGGGCCGTGCCCTGGATGCAGCGCTGGAAGCGGTTACTGGCGCACTAAAAGAAAATGACAGTGTAGCGCTGGTTGGTTTTGGTACGTTCTCTGTTAAAGAGCGTGCTGCACGTACAGGCCGTAACCCACAAACGGGTAAGCCTATCCAGATCGCTGCTGCGACTGTACCTGCGTTTAAAGCAGGCAAGGCACTGAAAGACGCGGTCAATTAATTGACCTTGTTGGCTTTTCGTCAATGACGTAAGGCCACTACAGGAGCGGTAGTTCAGTTGGTTAGAATACCGGCCTGTCACGCCGGGGGTCGCGGGTTCGAGTCCCGTCCGTTCCGCCAAACACCTAAAGGCGCATCAAATGGATGCGCTTTTTTTTTATACTAAGTTAGTTGAGGCTTGGGTGTGAGCATATCCAAGCGTTTTGTCAGGCAGAGGGCTGCATGCTTCAGAATCTGAGAGAGAGTTCCCAAGGGATTATCGCCAAGATAATTGTCGGCTTTATCATCGTTACGTTTGCCTTGTGGGGCGTCGACTCTCTGGTGGGGCTGGCTTCTGATCCCGGCGCTCCGGTGACGGTTAATGGTGTCGATATCAGCGAAGCTGAAATCCAGAATGCGATTGAAATGCAACGTCGTCAGTTGATTTCACAGATGGGTGAAAACCTTGATCCCTCTATGCTCGAAGATAATATCTTGCGTGGCATGGTCGTCGAGGGTTTGATCGAGCAATCGTTACTGCTGCAATCTGCTAAGCAGCAGGGCTTATCGGTCAGCACCCAAACGATGGATCAGATCATTCTTAATACCCGTGAGTTTCAGGTTGAGGGTCGCTTTGATCGTGAGCAGTTCAATGCCATGCTACGTAACGCGGGCTTGTCTCCGATGATGTATCGAGACCTGCTGCGTAAAGAGTTGTTAATGGGGCAGGAGCAGAGCGCTATCGCTGCGACCGCCTTTACGTTGGCTGATGAGGCGAAACAGATCGCAGCGATTGACCGGCAGACCCGTGATATCCAGTTTCAGTTAGTGAAATTGGCGGATGTGGTTGACGAGGTTGCGATCAGCGATGCGGAGGTGGCCGAGTATTATCAGAGTAATCAAGCCGGTTTTATGTCTCCCGAGCAGGTATCGCTGGATTATATTGAATTGAATCGCACTGATCTGACGGCTGATGTGGCGATTGATGAAGCCGAGCTTCAGACCCAGTTCGAACAGCTGTTGGCTGATTTTGAAGGGCAGGAAGCCCGCGATGCGGCTCATATCCTGATTGCCATCAGCGATGAGCGTGATGCAGCACAGGCTAAAACCGAGGCTGAGGCGCTCTACCAACAGATTAATCAGGGTGGCGATTTTGTCGCACTGGCCAAGCAACACTCTGATGACACGGGTTCCGCAGTCGATGGTGGTGCGCTGGGTATGGTTGAGCAAGGGGTGATGGTTGCTGCCTTTGAAGAAGCCCTGTTTGCGATGCAGTCAGGCGAGGTGTCGGCACCGGTTGAAACCGAGTTTGGCTATCACCTGATCAAGCTAAACAGCATCGAAAAGGCGCCACCACCAAGCTTTGACGATGTCCGGTTTGAACTTGAAATCGCTCAGCGAGAGCGTTTGTCAGAAGCGCGTTTTGTTGAGTTGTCTGAACAGTTGGCGGATCTGAGCTTTTCAGCTTCGGACCTGCAAGAGCCTTCAGAGCAGCTACAGCTAGCGATCAAGAGTACCGCGCTGTTTGGTCGTGAAGGCGGCGAAGATTCGTTCAGCAGCCATCCTAGGGTGCTTAAAGCGGCGTATTCTGACGATGTGCTGAGCCAAGGCCACAATTCTGAATTGATTGAGCTGGATCGCGACCGGGTCGCGGTGATTCGAATGAAGCAACACCAGTCGGCTCAAGCGCAGCAGCTCACGCAAGTGAGCGATCAGATCGTTGCACTGCTTAAGCAGCAAAAAGCCGAACAGCTGGTGATGGATCGGGCCGAGGTTATCTTGGCTGAAGCGAAAAACCTCGCTGCAGAACAACTAAAGACGGCTCCTTGGCAGCAGCAGGCAAAGGTGGCGCGGTCTGAATCCTCGCTTGATGCAGAGCAGGTTAAGGCGCTGTTTAAGATGGCCAAGCCTGCAGAGGGGGAGATTAGCTGGGAAGTGGTCAAGCTGACCGACGGCAGTGCTGCGGTTGTGGGACTCAGTGCGGTTCATCTTGGTGCCGAAATGGAGCAACCTGCATTGCTGGCAATGTCGGGCTACCTGGCTAACCGTAAGGGCCAAGCCGACTATGCTGCGGTGATACAAAATTTGAAATCGACTGCCGACGTAGAGCGCTGATCGTTAGCGTTGATTGCCAGGGAGCCTTAGGGCTCCCTTTTTGATTGGGCTGGTTAAGTTTTTGTTGTCTGTGGGGTTTCACAATGAGTCTGATTCTTGGTATTGACCCTGGGTCGCGTATCACCGGTTTTGGGGTGATCAACGTGGTCGGATCGCACCAGGAATACGTTGCTAGCGGCTGTATCCGGATCAAGGGTGATCATCTGCCCGATCGACTGCAGCAGATCTACGAAGGTGTGGTTGAGGTGATTACGCTCTACACCCCTCAAGAGATGGCCATCGAACAGGTGTTTATGGCTAAGAATGCCGACTCGGCCCTCAAGCTTGGCCAAGCTCGTGGTGCCGCGATCGTCGCAGGGGCTACTCAGGGGCTATCGGTTGCTGAGTATGCAGCGCGAGCGGTGAAGTTGGCCGTAGTAGGCAAGGGATCGGCCGAAAAAGCTCAAGTACAGCATATGGTCAGTTCTATTTTGAAACTGCCAGGCTTGCCCCAGGCCGATGCCGCCGATGCGTTGGCCATCGCTTTATGCCACGCCTATACCCGTCAGGGACAGATTCGCTATGCCGGTAACGGGCGTCGGACTCGGCTGACCTAAATACGTAATGTTGATCGCTAGGAGAATGGCTGATGATCGGTAGACTCAAGGGTACCTTGGTGGAGAAACAACCGCCGCAACTGATGATCGATGTTCAGGGGGTCGGTTACGAAGTAGAAGCGCCGATGAGCACGATTTTTCGCTTACCCGAGCTGGGGCAGATTGTTGAGTTGCATACCCATTTTGTCGTCCGCGAAGATGCGCAACTGCTGTTTGGATTTTCCAGCAAGGACGAGCGGGCGCTGTTCAGAACGTTGATTAAGGTTAGCGGTGTCGGTCCCAAGATGGCGATCGCCATACTCTCGGGAATTGGCGCCGATGACTTTGCTCGTTGCGTTAATCAAGACGATAGTGCCGCCTTGGTTAAAATTCCGGGAGTGGGCAAAAAAACTGCCGAGCGCTTGGTGGTTGAGATGCGCGATAAGATGCGCGACTGGTTGCCGCTAGATAATAGTTTTGAATTGACCGGCGATTCGGTGGCGGCTGCCAGTGATGGTGCGGTACACGAAGCCGAAAGCGCGTTGATTGCACTGGGTTATAAGCCAACTCAAGCCTCTAAAGCAGTGGCTCAAGCCCGTAAGAAACTCGGTTCGGGTAGTGCTGAGGAGCTGATTCGTCAGTCACTCAAGAGTATGGTTTAAGGCTGCGATAGATTATTATCCAGCCTCTGATCTTGCCGTAACCTAGTTTGAGACCAACATGATTGAAACCGACCGGTTTATCGCCCCCGAGCCCCGTTCTCGAAGCGAAGAGGTACAGGACCGTGCGATCCGTCCCCGTTCTTTGGCCGAGTATGTCGGCCAACCGGCGGTGTGCGAACAGATGGAGATCTTTATCCCGGCTGCGCGTAATCGCGGCGAAGCGCTCGACCACACGCTGATCTTTGGCCCGCCTGGATTGGGTAAAACCACCTTGGCGCATATCATCGCTAACGAAATGGATGTTGATATGAAGTCAACATCGGGTCCGGTGTTGGAAAAAGCCGGTGATCTGGCGGCGATGCTGACCAACCTCGAATCGGGCGATGTGTTGTTTATCGACGAGATCCATCGGCTGAGCCCTGCCGTCGAAGAGGTGCTCTACCCAGCGATGGAAGACTACCAGCTCGATATTATGATTGGCGAGGGGCCCGCTGCACGTTCGATCAAATTGGACTTGCCTCCTTTTACGCTGGTCGGGGCGACGACTCGAGCGGGTTTGCTGACCTCACCGCTGCGTGATCGGTTTGGTATTGTTCAGCGACTTGAGTTTTATAGCGTCGATGACCTGGTTAGTATCGTCACGCGCTCAGCCCGACTGGTAGGGGTCAGTATTGACGAATCCGGCGCGCGCGAGATCGCGCGGCGTTCGCGCGGCACACCGCGTATCGCCAACCGCTTGCTACGGCGTACCCGTGACTTTGCCGAGGTCAAAGCCGACGGTGATATCACCGGTGATGTGGCCGACCAGGCGTTGGATATGCTCAATGTTGACAGTCACGGTTTTGACCATATGGATCGGCGCCTGCTGCTGGCGATGATCGAAAAATTCGACGGTGGTCCGGTCGGGATCGATAGCTTAGCGGCCTCGATCAGCGAAGAACGCGATACCATCGAGGATGTGCTGGAGCCGTTTTTGATTCAGCAGGGTTATATCATGCGTACCCCGCGCGGGCGGGTGCTAACCAAGTTGGCGTATCAACACTTTGGTATGGAATCGTTGCACCGGAGTGATAATGACCGAGTGTGAAAGCCACCAGTGCCGGTTTAGGGTCTATATCGAAGATACCGATCTGGGTGGGATCGTTTATTACGTCAATTATTTGAAATTTATGGAGCGGGCACGTACCGAGCTGCTGCGTTCGCTGGGCTACCAACAGCAGGAGTTGAAGCAGCAGGGGGTGTTGTTTGTGGTGCACAGCCTCAATGCGCGTTACCGTAAACCGGCTCGGCTCGACGATGAACTTCTGGTCCAAACGGTGATCAAACACCAGTCGGCAGCCAGCCTGGTCTTTGATCAACAGGTCATCCGGGTGGATGATGACAGTTTGCTCTGCAGTGCTGACGTTAAAGTCGCCGCAGTCGAGGCCGACAAACTAAAACCGGTGCAGATCCCTGCACCATTAAGCCAACAACTGGCCCGCTACCGGGTCGTGCCCTAAGCGCATAGGGCTGAACCAGCGCGTCAATAAGGAGAATTCTGGGTGGTAGAAAAAATGTCGCTGTGGAGTCTGGTGGTCAATGCCAGTCTCGTCGTGCAGTTGGTGATGGTGGTGTTGTTGCTGGCATCGGTGATCTCTTGGGTGATGATTTTCCAACGTCGTAGCTACTTGAGCGCGTCTCGCCGAACGTTACGCGAGTTTGAAGAGAAGTTCTGGTCGGGTGTCGACCTGAGTGCGCTGTTTCGCGATGTCAATGCCAACCCTGATCCCAACAGCGCGCTGGAAAATATCTTTCGCGCCGGAATTAAGGAGTTCACCCGTTTGCGACAGCAGACCGATGCTGATCCTGAAGCGGTGATGGAAGGCGTTCAGCGGGCGATGCGGGTGGCCTTGTCACGCGAAGAGGAAAAGCTCGATACTCATCTGCCTTTTCTGGCTACCGTAGGGTCGATCAGTCCCTATATCGGTTTGTTTGGAACGGTCTGGGGAATTATGAATTCCTTCCGAGGTTTGGCTAATGTCCATCAGGCGACGCTGGCCAGTGTCGCCCCGGGCATCTCCGAAGCATTGATTGCGACCGCTATCGGTTTGTTCGCTGCGATCCCTGCGGTCATTGCTTACAACCGCTACTCATCTCAGGTTGATACGCTGATGAACGGCTATCAGACCTTTGCCGAAGAGTTTTCAAGTATTCTGCACCGTCGTGTCCATGCCACAGGCTGAGGGTTGAGGCATGTTTCTGCGTACTAAGCCCAAGCGTAAGCTCAATGCCGAGATCAACGTCGTTCCCTATATCGATGTGATGATGGTGTTACTGGTAGTGTTTATGATCACCGCACCGATGTTGACTCAGGGGGTTGATGTAGAACTGCCTAAGGTCGGTGCTGAGCCGGTCGATAGCCGCGATCAGGAGCCGTTAATCGTCTCTGTCGATGCACAGGGGCAATACTATGTCGATGTCGGCGGCGATCCGCTTAAGCCTGTCGAGCTTTCGGTGGCGGTTGATCGTGTTGGCAAAATTCTTAGCAGCAATCCGAAGAAAATGGTGCTGGTGCGGGGCGACCGTAAAGTTACCTACGACAAAGTGATTGAGTTGATGGCGGCGTTGCAAGGTGCCGGAGCTCCCAGTGTAGGGTTGGTAACCGAGTAGCGATGAACTCCGGCCTAAAGAGCTATATCCTGCCTACTTTGCTGGCTCTGTTGTTACACGGGGCGGTGGTGGTGTTGACTGCCTCGACCTGGTTTGAGAGCAGCAGTGACCGTCATCGGATAGTGCCGCAGCATATAAAGGCTGAGCTGGTTGACCTGCGCGCTCAGACAAAATCGAAACAGAAAGCTGAGCAGGATGCCAAGCGTAAGACGGATGCGAAAAAGCGCGCGGATGCCAAGAAGAGGGCAAATAAAAAGAAAGCCGATACCAAGAAGAAGGCTGATAAAAAGAAAGTCGATGCCAAGCGAAAAGCGGCGCAGCGTAAAAAGGTAGAACAGCAGCGCGCAGCTGATGCTAAGCGCAAAAAAGCGGCGAAACAGAAGGCTGACGCTGAACGTTTAGCGTTGGCTAAGAAGAAAACTGAACAGAAGAAAGCGGAACAAAAGCGTCAAACCGATGCCAAACGCAAGGCTGAGCAGGCAGAGCTGGAGCGGCAACAGGAGCAAAGAGAGCAGCAAGAACGCGAGCTCGCCGAGCAACTGTTGCGTCAACAGCAGGCGCAGGTTGAGGCGGAGCAAGCTTGGGTGGCTCAGGCCGAGCAATTGGTCGCTTCTGCGGTAGATGTTATCCGAGCTGGTGTGCAGTCGCAGTGGCGTATTCCTCCCTCGGCCCGCAACGGGATGGTGGTCGGCGTGCGTATTAGACTGTTACCGACAGGCGAGGTGGATGATGCGAATGTGACCCAGGCTAGTGGTGATGAGGCGTTTGATCGTAGTGCTGTAAATGCGGTGCTTAAGGCGGAACGTTTTCCTGAGCTACAGGGGATTGATCCCGTCGTATTTGATCGATATTTAAGGCAAGTTGTTTTGGAGTTTCGACCGGAAGATTTGCGTCGCTAAATAATTGATTAGTAGTGGCTATTGAAGATATAAAGATATGGGGATTTGGAACAGATGATACGCCTTGGTTGCCTGTTGTTAGTGTTGCTATCGTCGCTCGCCCGAGCGGAGTTGACCATTGAGATCACCCAAGGGGTTGATCAGCCCGTGCCTATCGCGGTGGTGCCTTTTAGTTGGCAGCAATCTCAATCGCTACCCGAAGATGTTGCGGGGATCATCGCGTCAGATCTGTACCGCAGTGGTTTGTTTGCGCTGATGCCGCGTAATAATATGCTCAGTTTTCCCAGCCAATCCAGCGAGGTGTATTACCGAGACTGGCGCTTGGCCAATCAAGAATACTTGCTGGTTGGCAAAGTGGAGCCGCGTCCGAATAATCAGTTCAAGATTCAATATGAGCTTTACGATGTGGTGAAAGAGCAGCGGTTGCTGGCCGAGCATATCACCGGCAGTGCCAAGCAGCTGCGGCGGATGTCTCATCGTGTTGCCGATGCCATCTATCAAAAACTGACCGGTATTCCCGGCGCTTTTGCGACCCAGATCGTGTATGTCAGTGCTAAGCGTTTGAGTCAGGAAAACTACGATTATCGGTTAGAGCTGGCCGATGCCGATGGCGCTAATCAGCGAACGATAATGGAATCGAAACAACCAATCCTGTCGCCTTCCTGGTCGCGTGACGGCAAAAACCTGGCTTATGTGTCATTTGAAACAGGCCGGCCCGCGGTCTATATCCAGAATTTGGAAACCGGTGTTAGACAGCAGATGACCAACTTTAGGGGGCTTAACGGTGCGCCTTCCTGGTCGCCTGACGGTAAGCGGTTGGCTTTGACTCTGTCTAAAGACGGTAATCCCGAAATCTATACCTTGGATATCGCCAGCCGTAAATTGAATCGAATAACCCGCCACTATGGCATCGATACCGAACCAACCTGGTCAGCGGATGGGAAGGCGATTATTTTTACCTCTAACCGAGGTGGTAAGCCGCAGATCTATCAAAAGGAGCTTGCTTCAGGCTGGATCGAGCGGCTGACGTTTGAGGGCGATTACAACGCCAAGGCTCACTTGACTCATGATGGCCGCCACTTGGTGATGGTGCATCGTAATAATGGCGTGTTCCATATCGCGGTGCAGGATCTCAAAACCGGTCGCCTGGATATATTGACTCAAACATATCTGGATGAGTCGCCGAGTATCGCGCCCAACGGTAGTATCGTGATCTATGCTACCCAGATCGATTCAAAGGAAGTGTTGGCGGCGGTGTCGCTTGATGGCCAGGTGAAATTCATACTTCCTTCTAAACAGGGCAATGTCCGCGAGCCTTCATGGTCTCCTTACTTGCATTAAATCAATCTAAGCATTACCTTAGGCCAAAATCATTTTTGGTAAAAATAACTAGGAGCTCATAATGCGCGTTGGAAATTTCAGCAAGGCAGTCGCTGTGGCCGCTACGGTCGTTTGGATGACCGGTTGTAGCTCAACCAGTACTTCCACAGACAGCACAGACAGCACTGACACGATGGATCAGCCAAGCACTCAACCACAAGCCCCTGCAAGCACTGCCGGTACAGGTTCCGACGGTAGTATGCAAAGTGGTCAGATGTCTAGCGGTGACATGGCGAATGACGCTGCAAGCGCTATCGAAGGTTTACAGACCGTATTCTATTTTGATTTCGACAAAGCCGTCATCAAAGCCGATGCCTTTGAAAGCCTGAACGCTCATGCTAAGTACCTGTCCGCTAATTCTAATGCCCGTCTAGTATTGGAAGGCCATGCCGACGAGCGTGGCACTCGTGAATACAACATGGCATTGGGTGAACGTCGTGCTAAAGCAGTAAACCGCTTCTTAACCGTACAGGGTGCTGGCAGCAATCAGATCGAAGTCGTGAGCTACGGCGAAGAGCGTCCAGCGATGATGGGTCATGACGAGAGCTCTTGGGGGCAAAATCGTCGCGTTGAGCTTAAATACAGCCGTTAAATTATGATCAGATCGACGACTGCGGCAGCTCTGCTGCTGGGGGGGCTTTATGCTCCTCTACTCCTGGCTGCTGACGGTATTCCTGTCGTTGATCGTACTGATCAACCTCAAAGCGCAGTATCGGCGTCTTCTGCGGCGCCGGTTGATAGCACCTCTCGCAATGCTGCTGTTAGCAATCCGGTTGCGCCGGCAAGTACGTCCCTTAGTATCGCTCCCGATCCTGCTGTGTCTGCCACGGCAGAGCTGCTGATGATGCTTGACCAGTTGCAGGAAGAGGTGGGTTTTCTACGCGGTCAGCTTGAGGAGCAGCAGCATCTGTTGCAGCGGATCCAAGTCGACCAGCGAGATCGTTATCGCGATCTTGATCGCAGGCTCAGCATTCTTAGTCAGAAATCAGTGTCGGCCGCCCCCGCGACTACTCTGCCGGTGTTGCCTACCCCTTTGACCGGTTCCAGTGCAGCGTTAGCGGTTCCCGCTACGGTGATCGTGGCCAGTAAGGCTACAGATAGCGCCCCGACGATGTCTGATGCGCAAGCCTACAAACAAGCCTTTTCCTTGGTTCGA
Source organism: Halopseudomonas sp. (assembly GCA_036960405.1). Taxonomy (GTDB): domain Bacteria; phylum Pseudomonadota; class Gammaproteobacteria; order Pseudomonadales; family Balneatricaceae; genus Motiliproteus. The sequence goes on from JBALWS010000050.1 coordinate 17,724, forward strand.
GAACGTGATTTTGATGCGGCTTTGTTGGCCTTTGAACGGTTTTTGCACGACTACCCCAGCAGTGCGTTAACCGCTAACGTGCTGTACTGGACCGGCGAAGTGCATCGGGCTAAGCCGACACCGGATCAGGAAAAGGCCAGTTTTGCTTATCAGCAAGTGGTCGAACGTTACCCTGATCACCCTAAGGTCGCCGATGCTTATTACAAGCTAGGACTGTCGTATCAGGGGATGGGGCAGGTCGAAAAAGCCAAGGCGAGTATGGCTAAAGTGATCGAGCTGTTTCCCAATCAGGCTCCTGCTTCTTTGGCGCGGGATTTCCTAAAGCCGTAACGGTAAACTACCCTTTTTGATCGGAAGTCGGCCTCTGTGAGAGTGACTTTCGCTGTTAATTGTTGGTCATTGTCGAGTTGTTCATGTCTGTTTCTGCAAAAAAAGCTGTGGTGTTGTTATCGGGTGGATTGGATTCCGCCACCACCTTGGTGATGGCGAATCGCCTAGGTTATCAATGTTATGCCCTAAGTTTTAATTACGGGCAGCGCTCTTTGGCCGAACTTCAGGCTGCGGAGACCGTAGCAGAGGCGTTAGGTGTCGTTGAGCACAAGACGATACGTTTTGATTTAGGTGATATTGGTGGCTCGGCACTAACCGACCACAGCATTGATGTGCCCGATCAGCTTGAGCAGGGGGTGCCGGTTACTTATGTCCCCGCTCGGAATACACTGTTTTTATCGATGGCGCTGGGCTGGGCTGAAGTGCTGGAGGCCGAGGCGATTTATATCGGTGTGAATGCGGTCGATTATTCCGGTTACCCCGACTGTCGGGCCGAGTTTATCGAGGCCTTTCAAGCGATGGCAAACCTGGCCACAAAAGCTGCGATCGATGGCAAGCCGATCCGTATAGAAACGCCGCTGATCGACCTGACCAAAGCGCAGATTATCCAACAGGGTATTGCTGGCGGACTCGATTATGGTTTGACGGTGTCGTGCTACCAGGCAGATCAGCTTGGGCGCGCTTGTGGTGTCTGCGATAGCTGTCGATTGAGAACTCAGGGGTTTTCCGAAGCCGGCGTGACTGACCCTACGCGGTATCAGTAGCAGCCAAGCACCAGCCGCTGCTTGGTTGATTTTTGAAGTTGGAGCAGTATCATGACCGCCCCGGCTTCTGCTCTCATCGATGGCTTTGCTTGGTTTAAATCGCTCACTCTTACTGTGATAAAGTATCACAGTGTATATACAGCTACAGTTAGCAACGATGACTATTATGCTTACAGATCAACAGATTGCTGAACGGGTTTTAGTTCAGGAACATCTCGCACATAGCTATACTCATGCCGATTTAAGCGTCGAACAAGTCTTGGACTTTAAGCAGAAGATTAAACGGCTGCTAAAGGAGCAGGATGCCTGTCTTGTTGCGCATTATTATACCGATCCGCTGCTGCAGGAACTTGCCGAAGAAACAGGGGGTTGCGTTGCCGATTCGTTAGAGATGGCACGGTTTGGAAATCAGCACCCGGCCTCTACGCTGGTGGTAGCGGGGGTTCGCTTTATGGGCGAGACCGCCAAAATTCTCAATCCTGAAAAACGCGTATTGATGCCCACTCTGGAAGCAACCTGCTCGCTCGATATTGGTTGCCCTATCGAAGAGTTCTCGGCTTTTTGCGATGCTCATCCTGATCATAAAGTGGTGGTGTACGCCAACACTTCAACCGAGGTCAAGGCCCGGGCGGATTGGGTCGTTACCTCCAGCTGCGCACTGGAGATCGTTGAGCACCTCAGCGATGCGGGCGAGAAAATTATCTGGGCGCCGGATAAGCATCTGGGTAGCTATATTGAAAATCAGACCGGCGCTGAGATGCTGATGTGGGACGGCTCGTGCATCGTTCATGAAGAGTTCAAGGCCAAGGGAATCCACAGTCTTAAACAGGTCTACCCTGATGCCGCTGTCTTGGTTCATCCAGAATCTCCGGCGGCGATGGTCGAGCTGGCTGATTGCGTGGGTTCGACCAGTCAGTTGATTAAAGCGGCTCAGACGTTACCTAACCCCGATTTTATCGTTGCGACGGATCGCGGTATTTTCTACAAAATGCAGCAGGCTGCGCCGGGTAAGAACTTTATTGAAGCACCCACCGGCGGGAGCGGGGCGACCTGTCGAAGCTGTGCCCACTGCCCTTGGATGGCGATGAATCAGCTCGATAATCTGGCTGCAGTGTTAGAAAGCGGTAATCAAGAGATTCATGTTGATGCCAAACTGCGCGAACAAGCTCTACTACCGCTGCAGCGGATGTTGGACTTTGCAGCGCAGTTAAACACCCAAAAAATCAGCGCTTAAGCAAGCCATGTGCTGGGTTGACCCAGCCGATTGAAGTGTAAAAAACCGATATCGCCTAAGCCATATCGGTTTTTTATTAGCGATGACTAAAAATTCAAGCTAGCTTGAATCGCATCGGCATCCTTGAGCCGTTGTTTGATTAGCAGCTGCTCGTGTTCGCTAACGCCTTCCTGCTTTAAGGCCAGCTTCAGGTGTTGTTTGGCTTTAGGCACGGCAGCGATTAATAAAAAGTGCTCGGCGCGGGCTAAGTGAACCCCCTTGATGTTGTTGACCAGGCCGTAGGCTTCGGCGAGTTGGTACCACAGCTCGACGTCGTCAGGGTAGGCTCTGCTGTGGTATTGGAGAAGCTCCACAACCTGTTGGTGGGCGCCTTGTTGGTGAAACGCCTGCGCCAATAACATGGTAATAGGGTGGCTGTTGGGGTAGATCTCTAGCAGTTGCTGCAGCTGTTCACTGGCGCGATCGACTTCGTTGGCTGCCAGCCATAATTCGGATTGAAGCAAGCGAAAGCTGAGCCGGTTCGGGTCTTGTTTGAGCAGGCTATCGAGTTGCTGTTGAGCCAGCGGGTAGCGCCCGCTTCTCAAGGCGCTGTAAGCAAGACCGTAGCGGTTGGCTTCACTGGCTTGGTCAGCTACTGCGTCGCGGTATCGCTGGTAAGCGGCATTGTCATTATTTAGCGCCAGTACCTGAACGCGGGTCCTGAGAATTTGGTAGCTCAGGCTGTTAACAGTACCGTGATTGGGGAGTTGCGCCGATCGGTTGAGCGCATCGGCGATTCGCGACTCGGTGACCGGGTGGGTTAATAAAAACTCGGGTGGTTTTTGTCCTAGATTTGACAATGAACGTTGCAGTTGGGAGAACATTCTGGGCATCGCTGAGGGGTCGTAACCGGTATCAACCAGCACTTGCATCCCGACACGATCTGCTTCTTGCTCATTGCTTCGGCTAAACGCTAGGCTGCGTTCAGCAGCAGCAGCCTGGCCACCCATAATCGTAGCCATCCCCGCTTGACCGTCTGCAGCGGCCATCAATAAAATCCCCGCCAGCGTAGTGGCCAGTTGCAGTGGTAGGCTTTTTTGCTCTTCGGCTAAGCGTTGGGCGTAATGACGTTGGCTGAGGTGAGACAGTTCGTGAGCCAGCACGGAGGCGAATTCACTTTCCGTTGCCGAGTACAGAAACAAACCGCTATTGACGCCGATGATGCCGCCGGGAACGGCAAAAGCGTTGAGGCTGTTGTTCTCGATAATGACCAGGGTCAGGCGGCGATCCTGTAAGGGGCTGTAGACGGAGAGGCGCTGCAGCAGCTCTTTGACAAAGCTGTAGGTGAGCGGATCATTGAGCAGTGGCGCCTGCGCGCGCAGGATTCTGACCCAGGCTGAGCCTAACCGGTGTTCCTCATCTAATGAGATGATGTTAGAGCTGCTGTCACCCAGTATCGGTAATTCGTTAGCCTGGGCAGAGAGTGGCAGGGAGATGCCCAGTAACAGAGCGCTCAATATGGCGCTAATCGTTTGTTTCATCGGTTTAAATCCAATGGCTCCGCAGTTTATAGTGAATCCAGAACAGCTTGTGGTATATAGTCGCTTGGTTTGCCATTAAGTTTCCTGCCGCAGCATAAAAAGCTTCGGCTACTATACCTCCGGGAGTTGCCAAATGTCAGGTAATGTCGATAACGATTATTCGATTACGCAGCGATTGGATGCCTGTGGTTTGAGTTGTCCCCTTCCATTACTTAAGGCTAAGCAGGCGCTGAATCGGCTTCAATCTGGCGATGTGTTGCAGGTGATCGCGACCGATGCCGGCTCGGTACGTGACTTTAAAGCGTTTACCGATCAATCGGGCGACCAGTTGCTGCAATCTACCGAGCAGCAAGGCCAGTATATGTATTTAATTCGTAAAGCTTAGGCGGATATTTCCACCCGACATCGATACAGCCAATCAGAGAACTAATCTTATATGTTAAAAGTGGTCAATAGCTGGATAGAACGTTATTTCAGTGACGAAGAGGCGTTACTGTTATTCGTTTTTTTGGTAGCGGCTCTGGTTATTATCCTAACGCTTGGGGCTATGTTGGCTCCGGTCATTGCCGGATTGATCATCGCCTTTCTGATGCAGGGACTGGTTCTCAAGTGTCAGAAGTTTGGAATGGCGCATAACTTGGCGGTAACACTGGTGTTTATCGCTTTTATCAGTGCGTTTATGGCGTTGTTGCTGGTGGTGATTCCCAATGCGTGGCGTCAATTGGCCAGTCTGCTGAATGAACTACCCAGGATGGTGCAGCAAGGCCAATCGTTGCTGATGTTGTTACCCGAGCAATATCCCGATCTGATCTCTGCCAGTCATATTGCCGCTTTGACCGAGCAGGCGGGCGCTGAAATCGGCAAGCTGGGGCAGCTGGTTGTGTCATCGTCGATGTCATCGATCGCTAACTTGGTGCAGATTCTTATCTATATAGTACTGGTGCCGATTCTGGTGTTTTTCTTTATGAAGGATGGTGGCTTGATCGCGCGTTGGTGGACCTCTTTTTTGCCTGAAAAACGTAAGATATTGTCGCAGGTCGGCAGCGAAATGGATGTTCAGATCGCCAATTACGTACGAGGCAAGGTGGTTGAAATAATCGTTGTGGGGGCTGTCTCCTACGTTACTTTTATCGCGCTAGGGCTTAACTATGCGGCGTTATTGGCTCTGATGGTGGGGCTGTCTGTTGTTATTCCCTATATCGGTGCGGCGGCGGTAACGCTGCCGGTAGCCATGATCGCGTTTTTTCAATGGGGTTGGACCAACGAGTTTATCTACTTGATGGTGGCCTACGGCATTATCCAGGCGCTTGATGGTAATGTGTTGGTGCCACTGCTGTTTTCCGAGGCGGTTAACCTGCATCCGATTGCCATCATTGTCGCTGTCTTGGTGTTTGGTGGACTCTGGGGCTTTTGGGGCGTGTTTTTTGCTATCCCGTTGGCGACCTTGCTCAAAGCCGTGATGAACGCCTGGCCGAAAAAAGAGATGCTGGAGTCGGTGGCCGAATAAGGCTCCGGTTGCTGCTTAGGGGCAGGGCGGCACCCAGTCGGTGCCGCGCGATGGGTAAGGGTTTAGCCAAGAATTTGAGCGCTATGGTCTTTGGTTTTAACTTTGCTGATGATATCGCAGATTACGCCTTGCTCATCGATGATGAAGCTGGTCCGTACCGTCCCCATATACTCTTTGCCCATAAACTTCTTCAATTGCCAGGTGTCATACAGTTCATGAACGCTACGGTCTTCATCGGCGATAAGCGGGAAGGGTAACGCGTTTTTGGTAATAAAATTTTGGTGCCTTTTGGGCGAGTCAGTGCTGATCCCCAGGACCACGTACCCGGCGTCTAGCAGTTGCTGGTAGTTATCACGCAGGTTGCACGCTTGCGCGGTGCAGCCAGGGGTTGAGTCTTTTGGGTAGAAGTAGAGCACGACTTTGTTGCCGTTGAATTGTGACAAAGAGATCGGTTCACCATTTTGATCAATCGAGCTGAATTCGGGGGCTTTTTGGCCAACGGCTAAGGTCATGGATGAGTCTCCGGTTGGTTACTGGGTGCGCTAACGGTATAGCGGTCTGATACGTTAACGGTAATTTATTGAAACGGTGGTTACGCTGACCGTTTCGCTTGGTTAGAATAGCAGGCTTGATGAGGGTCCGGTAAGGACCTGTTGGCCCCAGATTTAATGGGGATTAGTTCGATAGAGTGATGGAGAAGAGTGATGATTACGGGCAGTCTGGTTGCGTTGGTTACCCCTATGACCCCTGCAGGGGAGCTGGATTGGGACGGCCTCGATAAACTGATAGACCTTCACATCGAGTCGGGTACCGATGCCATCGTGGCAGTGGGTACGACGGGTGAATCTGCAACACTGGATTGCCAGGAGCACTGCCTCGTCATCAAATATGTGGTAGAGCGGGTTGCCGGGCGTATAGCGGTGATAGCCGGTACTGGGGCTAACTCGACCACCGAAGCGATCGAACTGACAGCAGCCGCCAAGAAAGCCGGTGTTGACGCTTGCTTGCTGGTTACACCTTATTACAACAAGCCGACCCAGGAAGGGCTGTACCAGCACTTCAAGGCGATCGCCGAAGCTGTCGACGTACCGCAGATCCTTTATAACGTACCCGGCCGCACCGTCTGTGACATGCTGCCGGAAACTGCGCTGAGATTGGCACAGATCCCTAATATCATCGGTATCAAAGAGGCGACCGGTGATCTGGAAAGGGCCAAGTTGCTGGTTAAGGAAGCGCCGGAAGATTTTGCTCTGTACTCGGGCGATGACGCGACCGCGTTGGAGTTTATTCTGTTGGGCGGGCATGGTGATATTTCGGTAACCGCCAATATTGCCCCCAAAGAGATGGCGCAGATGTGTGCATTAGCGCTTGAGGGTAAGGCCGACGAGGCGCGTGCGCTAAATCGTCGTATCGATCATCTGCATCGCGATCTGTTTGTTGAATCCAATCCGATTCCGGTGAAGTGGGCGATGCACGAGATGGGCCTGATCGATAGCGGCATCCGTTTGCCGTTGACGCCATTATCCGAGAATTATCGCGCACGGATTTGTGAAAGCCTCAAAGCCGCCGAGTTGGTGTGATCTGCTGATGTCGTCATATCGCCTAGTTGTCACCGCCTCAGTTGTTTTGCTGGGCGGTTGTGGTGCGCTGACCGATAATGATCTGGTTGGCGGAGAAGAAGCGTATATCCGCGATCGGGGTCAGGATTATGAAGACGCTCAGGTTGCTAACAAGTTGGTGATACCGCCTCATCTTGATGCGGAAAAAGTTCAAGACCTGTTGGTGATTCCCGATATTGGAACCGCTGCAGTTGCCTCCGATGAAGAGTTCGGCATTCCGCGGCCAGACTTCTTCACCGCTGAAGCGGGTAACGACAAGGTCAACCTAGCTCGAGATGGTCAAGAACGTTTGATTATTGTTAACGAGCCGTTGGCGCAGGTGTGGGACAAACTGCAGGAGTTTTGGGATTTTAATGATCAGGAAATCGTCCTGACCGACCCGCAGCGCGGTTTGATGGAAACCGCGTGGATAGATAGCGGTGAAGAAGCACCAGGGTTTTTCTCTCGGCTGGTGTCGAATTTAACCTTCAGCGAGGTCGATGGCCCCGCCCACGATAAGCTACGAGCTTATCTGAAGGCTGTCGAAGGGGATCAAGCCAGCACCTCTATCAGTTTGCGCCACCTGCGTACCGCTGTTACCGATACCAGCCAGGTCGCCGATTGGTCCAGCGATGCGCAGAATGTCGGTTATAAATCGCAGGTGATGTACGAGATTTTGCACTATCTGAGTAAATCGACGGTGGAATCTACCGCCAGTGCCGTGCGTGAACGGCAGAACCAGCGTGGGCGGGTTTACTTTGGCCGGGGTTCGGAAGGTCAGCCGGTACTGAAGTTAACCACTTCGGTGGATCAATCTTGGGAGCTGATTGAGCACGCGTTGATTCAGGCCCGGGTCGATGTCGGATCTTCTGATCGAAGCTTGGGTAAATATTACATCACCTACACTTCTGCTCTGCCGATTGAAGACGAGGACTCTCCCGGTTTCTTTGCCTGGCTGCATGGTGATCGGGGAGAGATAACACTCGATACCGGATCGCTAGAGACTGCGTTGGGCGTTGAAACCGATGATAACGGTCCCCAGTATAGCTCCAGTGACAGTTCGCGCGTGGCGTTGACCGAAGAGGAAGCCGAGGCGGTGGAGCAGAAGCGGATGAGCGAATCCGATGGCTATAAAGTTTGGATGGCCGGGGAGGTGATTTTCGTGTTTGGCGGTAGCCAGCAAGAGGGGGTTGAGGTCGACCCCGACTCGGGCATCGAAAGGCTCACCGATCAATACCAGATTAAACTGACCCGTCGCAGCAGCGGAGTCTATGTCTCGGTGTTGAATGAAGATGGGCTGTCAGCTAACAATGCTGTCGCCGAAGATATTCTCTGGACCTTGAAAGAGAATATGCAGGACGGTTAAAGGGTTAATATTTACGTTGTATCGGGCCCATTCTGACAACAGAATTGGGCCCGTTTTTTTTGATAGCTGGAGAGGGGAGTGATGAAGGCAGTTTTTCTGGATATGGCAAGCCTGGATCGAGAGGACCTTGATCTGTCGCCGCTACAACAGCACTGCACGTTGCTGTCACTGTACCCTGCAACCTCACCCGAACAGCTGGACGATCACTTGGCTGGAGCCGAGGTGGCGATCGTTAACAAGGTGGTTTTGGACGCGCAAACGCTAGCCAAACATCGCCAGTTGAAAATGATCTGTATCGCCGCCACGGGCACCAATAATGTGGATCTGGAGGCGGCCCAAAAGCTGGGGATCTGCGTCTGCAATTGCCAGGGCTACGGCACCGGCTCGGTGGTGCAGCACACGATCAGCTTAATGCTGGCGTTGGCAACCCGATTAGCCGATTACAGCGCAGCGGTTCAGCGCGGGGATTGGCAGCGCAGCGAGCAGTTCTGTTTGCTGGATTATCAGATTATGGAGCTAGCGGGTAAAACGCTGGGAATCGTCGGCTACGGCGAGCTAGGACAGGGGGTGGCCAAGGTCGCCGAGGCGTTGGGAATGAGTGTGCTGATCGCGGCGCGGCCTGGTAGCGAAACCCGTGCAGAGCCGGCCGAGGGGCGGGTCGAGCTTAGCGCACTGTTACCGCAAATCGATGTGTTGAGCCTGCACTGCCCGTTGACCGAGCAGAGCCGTAATCTGATCGATGCCGATGCGTTGGCGTTGATGAAGCCTAGTGCATTGCTGATCAACTGCGCCCGCGGTGGCATCGTAGACGAAACCGCGCTGGCCGATGCGCTGCGCAGCGGTAAACTGGCCGGCGCCGCCACCGATGTGTTGGCGGTCGAGCCACCGCACGATGGCAACCCGCTACTGCAAACCGATATCCCTAATCTGATTGTCACACCACACAGCGCCTGGGGCAGCGTTGAAGCGCGCCAGCGAATCGTTGCTCAGGTCGGCGATAATATCGCGGCCTTCAAAGCCGGTGCGCCGGTTCGGCAAGTTAATTAATCGGAGGTTGTAACGATGGCGATCAAACTCTATCTAGCCGGGCCGCTGGGCTTCTCCGAAGTGGGCCGCCTGTTCCATTTTGAAAAGTTTGTCCCGGCGCTGCAGCGGCGCGGTTTTGAACTGCTCGATCCTTGGCTACTGAACGATACCCCCGAGCTGCAGCAGGCGCTGGCGCTGACCGACCTCAACGCTCAGCGAAAGGCGTTGGCCGAACTGAACCACGAGATCGGTCGGATTAACGCCGAGGCGATCGATGCCTGCGACTGGGTTATCGCCAACCTCGACGGTGTCGACGTCGATTCCGGCACCGCCGCCGAGATCGGCTACGGTTTTGCCAAGGGCAAAAAGATCTTCGGCTACCGCGGCGACTTTCGCCTCAGCTGCGACAACCTTGGCAGCAGCGTCAATCTGCAGGTCGAATACTTTATCCGCGCCAGCGGCGGCACGCTGCATACCTCGCTGGATGAGTTGCTAGCGGCGTTGGACCAGGCCAACAGCTAAGCCGTGAGCGAGTTGCTGGAAGTTCGTCTGGTCGATCTGCCCGATTGCTGGGATAGTTGCGGTAACTGCCGTGCGGATGAGTTCGAAGTGGTGGGGCTGCATGTCGCGGTGGGGGATCGGGTTCATCGCTATCAGCCGCTGTTGAGTTGGGAGGCGGATAAGGCCGCGTTTGAGCTGCCTGCGCCGCAGGCTGGGGTTATTGCGGCTGTGTTGGTGGAGGAGGGGGATTGTTTTGGGGTGGATGAGGTAGTGGTGTTGATGGAGGTTTAATGCCTTGTTAAATGTGGACAATTTTCACATCTGATTCTTTCGAAGTGCTGAACATCTTTGCAAACTCAACTACATCGCTGATAGTTTCTTCAGGATGGCTCGTTGTTGTTATGTACCGGCTATTTGTTCCATCACCAACAGCAAGGTCATCCATAACTTCTTCCCAATGAGTGCAATCTTTTCCAACAGCACAAAACAGTTCATAGCCGTTATCGAGTAAATTTGTAAGTAGGCTGTTATGGTCTGCGCTGTAACCGGTGACGGAAATAAGAATGAACTTCAATTTTGCCATAGCGTTTAACAGCTCGCTAACGTGCCTGTAGCACGATAATAAATATCATTAAAGATATAAATGGGAGACAGGGCTCCAGTGGTAGATATGGTGTTTCCCTGCTTGATACCGATTGGCTCAACTTATCAAAGTGTTAGCAGGCCAACAACCTAAACCTGTAATCGAACCTCGTCGCGGCTCAGCAAAAGAATAAAAAAGGGGCAGATCCATTTTCCTAAGTTTGTGTTTTCATTTCTTTACGCCCCACCGGGCGCCTTAAGGATATGCTCCGCCATATCCTTAAGAATCCTAGGCGGCCCCTCAGCTTGATCGGCTGCGCCGATTTCTCTGCGCGTCGCGCTGCCGGATGGGCTTGACGGGAACTCGTTCGCTACGCTCTCTCAAACATCCGTCTTCGCTGATCCATCCGCCAGCTGCAATGCTCGTCTACGCAGAAGGGGAGTTGGGAGTCAGCTTTTGGAATTGGAGTAGCTGCCAGTAGTGAAACGGTGCTTTCTGAACGCTCGATCCCCCTCAACGCCGCCGAGCACTGGGCTGTAAAATGG
>JBALWS010000051.1:0-28676 GCA_036960405.1 Halopseudomonas sp.
GCCAGCACTAGAGCCCATCAGCCTTCGCGTCTCCAGGTAGTTCCTTCACGACCATCATCCAACACAATACCCTGCGCCTTAAGACCATCACGGATCGCATCGGCACCAGCAAAATCACGCGCTTTTTTAGCCTCGGCGCGCTGCTGTATCAACGCCTCGATCTCTTCAGCCGAAGGCCCGTCGCTGGCTTGCGCTCCTTGCAGGTAGCTCTCTGGATCTTGCTGCAACAGGCCCAAAATAGCGCCGAGCCGCTTCAGCAAAGCCGCCAGCCGGCCGGCCAACATCAGATCTTGCTCCTTAACCTTATTGAGCTCGCGCGCCAATTCAAACAATACCGAGACCGCACCCGCACTATTAAAATCATCGTCCATCGCAGCCGTAAAACGCGCCTCGAAATCGTTATCGAGCGCCCCTTCGGCCATATTCTCAACCCCACGCAGCGCATGATAAAACCGATCCAACGCACCCTTAGCTTCTTTCAGACTCGCCTCGGAATAATCTATCTGACTACGGTAATGCCCCATCGTCAGAAAATAACGCACCACCTCGGGGTCATAACTATCGAGGATTTCACGAATGGTAAAGAAGTTGCCCAACGACTTGGACATCTTCTCCTTATTGACCCGCACCGCACCCGCGTGCATCCAGGTATTAACAAACTTAACCCCATTAGCCGCTTCACTTTGAGCGATCTCGTTCTCGTGATGCGGAAACGGCAGGTCCGGCCCGCCACCGTGAATATCAAAGGTATCGCCCAGGCAACACTTCGACATCGCCGAGCACTCGATATGCCAGCCGGGACGCCCCGCACCCCAGGGCGACTTCCAACTGACCTCACCCGGCTTGGCCGCCTTCCATAATACGAAGTCGAACGGGTTTTCTTTCTGCTCGTTCACCTCAACCCGCGCTCCGGCCTGCATATCGTCCAGATTACGATTGGTCAGCTTGCCGTAGCCGTCAAATTTGCCAACCCGGTAGTAAACATCGCCGTTATCTGCCGCGTAGGCATAACCTTTTTCGATCAACGTCTGCACCATCTCGATGATCTGCGACATATGCGCGGTCGCGCGTGGTTCTTCGGTGGGTGACAACACCCCCAGCCGCGCTTCATCCTCGTGCATCGCGGCGATAAAGCGCTCGGTCAGGTTATCGCAGGTCTCGCCGTTGTCGTTGGCTCGATTAATAATCTTGTCGTCGACATCGGTGATATTACGCACGTAGTGCACATCGTAGCCACTGGCACGCAAATAACGGGTAATCACATCGAACGCCACCAACACTCGGGCATGCCCCAGATGGCAATAGTCATACACCGTCATACCGCATACATACATGCGAATCTTGCCAGCTTCGATCGGGGTAAAGACCTCTTTCTGGCGGGTCAGGGTATTGTAGATCTGTAAACTCATAACGCTAGAGATTCCGTCGATTCGATTATTTACTTATTCGCCCAAGTGTCACGCAGGCCGCTGGTCATATTGAATACCGGCTTGTCCGAGCAGTGGTCGTAACGATCGGCAACAAAATAACCCTCGCGCTCGAATTGAAAACCGGATTCAGGCGCCGCCGACGCCAAGCCAGGTTCGACCCAGCAGTTATCCAGCTGCCTGAAAGACTCATGATTAAGATGCTGCATAAAATCGCTTTCGCCGTTTTCATCCTTAGACTCAGGCGCAGGATGATTAAACAGCCGGTCGTAGACCCGAACCGTCGCCTGCCGACCCTCAGTCGCCGAGACCCAGTGGATCACCCCGCGCGGTTTCATCCCCTCGGGTGGATTCTCACCGACAGTACCCGGCACCAAGCTGGCTTTAATCTCGACGATCTCGCCGGCGTCATCTTTGATCACGTCATCGGCCTTGATCACGTAGGCACCACGCAGACGAACATACTCGCCCAACACCAACCTTTTGAACTTCTTGCGCGATAACGTACTGTCTTCGGAGAAATCGGCGCGATCGATATACAGCTCTGCGGTAAACGGCAGCTGCCGCTCGCCCAGATCGATCTTTGGGTGTGCGGGTGCAGAAAGAATTTCCTTCGGATCATTCAGCACCAACACATCTCGGTTCTTTTCCACAAGAGTCTCAGCAATGCCACTGACGTTGACAAGATCATCAATCGATTCAAACAAGCCATGTTCTTCTCGATATTTGATTATCGCCTTAGCTTTTTCTGTTGCTATTCGATAAAGAACCTTCTTCTTCGTCTTAGGATCAACCCTTATAAACTCGTTTACATCTGCCGTATTTATGTTGACCTGATTTAGCCCCCCAAAGTTAGTCACGATCAACTTCACAGGATCGAGCACACACATCGCCCGTGGTGCGCTCTTATCCAGGTCATCACGAACGGCCGATTCAAACTGCGCCACATCGACCACACCGCCAGCTTTAGCCACCGGCAATGCATTGCAAAAACTGCGGATCGCGTGGGCACTGAAACCGCGGCGACGCAGCCCCGAAATCGTCGGCATCCGCGGATCGTCCCAACCCGAGACCACGTTGTCGTCAACCAGCTGTTTCAGCTTGCGCTTACTGGTTAGGGTATAACTGAGGTTCAGCCGACCAAATTCGTACTGCGCCGGCTTAGCTGGAACCGGCAGGTTATCCAGAAACCACTCGTACAATGGCTTATGGTCGGCAAACTCCATGGTGCAGATCGAATGGGTGACACCCTCGATCGCATCTTCCTGACCGTGGGCAAAATCGTAGGTGGGGTAGATATTCCATTTATCGCCGGTCTGATGATGACTCTGTCTCAGAATCCGGTACATAACCGGATCACGCAGAATCATATTAGGCGACGTCATATCGATTTTAGCCCGCAGTACCTTCGCGCCATCCTCAAACTCACCGTTCTTCATCCGCTCTAACAGATCCAGATTTTCTTCTACCGATCGTCCCCGATAAGGGCTCGGTTTGCCAAGCGTATTATAATCGCCACGGTAGTCACTAGTTTGCTCCGGCGACAGGTCACAGACATACGCCTTACCCTCACGAATCAGATGCTGCGCCCAGTCATAAAACTGGTCAAAATAATCGGAGGCGTAACGCACCTCGTCGTTCCATTCAAAACCCAACCAACGCACGTCCGCTTTAATCGCATCAACAAATTCCTGCTCCTCTTTAGAGGGGTTGGTATCGTCAAAACGCAAATTACAGACACCACCAAACTGCTCGGCCAAGCCGAAATTAACGCAGATCGACTTGGCATGACCGATATGCAGATAGCCATTGGGTTCTGGTGGGAAACGGGTGACCAGCTGACTGGTTTTGCCACTCTTTATATCTTCATCGATTATTTGAGCGATGAAATTGGATACCTGGGATGGGGTTTCTTGAGAGCTCATAGCGCCTTCTAACTGATCCACACTCTAATTGGGAAGCGACCCGCACATCTGCAAGCCAAGCAAAACTCGGCATTATACCCTCCCGATTGCTAACAAGGGAGCCAGACGCTCTATTCCTCCTATAATTACTGTAAATAGAGACAAAATATCAATACCAGCTGTCATCTGGAGGGTTCGCAGATGCTATTCCAACACCAACCCGATACGACTCACTACCGCAAAAACCGTCGCCACCTGGCCGATCGACGCCACCCGCAAGATCGCCGAGAAGAGGTGCGCTTCGAGCCTAACAAACCCAACCGCCGTCAAATCACTAGTCGGCGCCACCGCGATAGCGACCCTTGGAAAGCGGCCTCACGCGAGCACTGACTCCGTACCAGTAGTTCTGGATACCAACACAAACCTTCTAGCAAGCTTCGCTCGCCTGCTCACTTTTCTGCTCCAGGCCAATTGACAGAGCCAAGATAGGTGTCATCAAATAGGCTCCCCTTATCTTGAATTGGAACGAACTTGTGAAAAAGCTGCTTTGCTGCCTTCTGTTATGCTTCAGCACTCCACTGCTTGCTGAAACCACTGCCACCGACGCCAACACACCCCCTGCTTCAAAAGTGAAACTGGAAACCAGTCTCGGCGACATTATTATTGAGCTGAACGCGGAGAAAGCGCCCGAGAGTGTCAGCAACTTCCTTAATTACACCAACAGCGGTTTTTATGACGGAATGATTTTCCACCGGGTGATTAATGGATTCATGATTCAGGGTGGCGGCTTCAGCACTGATATGTCCCGCAAAACCACTCAGGACCCGATCCGGAATGAGTCCGATAACGGCTTAAGCAACCGTATCGGTACCATTGCGATGGCACGCACCAGCGCTCCACATAGTGCAACAGCTCAGTTCTTCATCAACGTCAACAACAACGGCAATCTTGATTACGCCTCTGGCCGCTGGGGCTACGCGGTATTTGGCCAGGTTATCGAAGGCATGGATGTGGTCAACCAGATCAAGCAGGTCTCGACCACCAGCCGCAACGGCTTCCGTGACGTCCCGCAAGAACCGATTGTGATCCTCAAGGCGACCACGCTACCTTAACCAAACAGCCACCGCCGCTTCGATTCGCCATCTTTGAAGCGGCAACATATAATCGTCAGCACAGCTGCCCACTAGGCAGTCCAGACCTCAGACAATGCGTCAAATCAGAAGGAATGAACCAATGATCACCCTGCATACCAATTTTGGTGATATCAAGATCGAACTCGATACCGAAAAAGCACCCAAAACCTGTGCCAACTTCAAAGACTACGTTCGCAACGGCTTCTACGACGGCACTATCTTCCACCGTGTTATCGATGGCTTCATGGTCCAGGGCGGCGGATTCGAGCCTGGGATGCAGCAGAAAGACACCGACACCCCGATCGAAAACGAAGCTGATAACGGGCTAAGCAACGAAACCGGCACGCTAGCGATGGCACGGACGATGGATCCGAACAGCGCGTCATCTCAGTTTTTCATCAACATCAACGACAATACCTTTTTGGATCACCGGTCAAAAACCAGCGAAGGCTGGGGCTACGCCGTATTCGGTAAAGTGGTAGAGGGTATGGACGTGGTCAACCAGATCAAAGCATCCAAAACCACAAGCCGAGCGGGCCACCAGGACGTACCGGTTGACGACGTCATTATCACCTCTGCAGAACTCAGCGAGTAAGCAGCCACTCGTGACCACGCTGTTTATTTCAGATCTGCACCTGCAGAGCGAACGCCCGCATATTACGCGGGCGTTTTTCGATTTCCTCGACCAGCACGCTCGCCATGCCGATGCGCTATACATCCTGGGCGATTTCTTCAACGTCTGGCTCGGCGATGACGACCACACAGCGCTCAGCCAAGAAGTGGCCTCGCGCCTCAAGCAACTCAGCACTAGCGGCACCTCGGTCTACCTGATGCACGGCAACCGGGACTTTCTGATCGGCCAGGATTTTTGTCGCCAAGCCGGTGCCACACTACTCGACGACCCTTCAACCATCGATCTTTATGGGACCCAAACACTGCTGATGCACGGCGACAGCCTGTGTCTGGGCGATGAATCCTATCAACGCTACCGCCGAATCATCCGCAGCCCGCTGATTCGATGGCTACAGCACATCGTCCCGCTATCGCTAAGAAGACGCATCGCCAGTGGCATCAAAAGCAAAAGTGGCGAAGCTAAGCGCTACAAATCTGCTCAATTAATGGATGTCACGGCCAGCGAGGTCACTCGACAACTACAATCGCACAACCTGTCGCTGCTGATTCACGGGCATACCCACCGCCCGAAGATCCACCAGCGGCACCACAACAACCAACACCTACAACGCATCGTCCTCGGTGACTGGGAAAGCCACGGCTGGTACTTGGAGTGGCACGACAGTGGTGAACATCAACTAATTTCATTTCCGATAACGGCTACTATTAGTTAAGGCCTAATCCGCCTATACAGCCGTGCTGATATTCTGCATGATGATATAAAAAAATTAGATATCGATCATGAACAAAGCAAAGCCGCCCCTACCCAGTCTTGAATCGCTGTTATTCGAAGCACTAGACATGACGCCCGATGGCTTTTGCATGTTTGGTCCGGATGATCGAGTCGTCTTTTCCAACCACAACTACGCCCAACTGTTCAGCGACACCCCCAAACAGTTTGTCGGTAAAACCTTTCGCCAGGCCAGCCTGCAGACCTATCAGAGCGCTCACGGCCTCCACATAGACACCGATGATATCGACAGCTGGATCGACTATGCGCTGAGCAAACGGCGCCAGCAGCCGTTTCGCTCCTTCCAAACCGATACCAAAGACGGTAAGTGGCTACAACTCACCGAGCAGCTTCTCGAAGATGGCCACATGCTGGTTTATTTTACCGACGTCACGGCGCAAAAAGCGGCCGAAGCCAAGTTACTCCAACTGACCGAGCAACTGCGCCACCACGCTCAAACAGATAGCCTGACTGGCACCCACAACCGCCGCCACTTCACCGAGCTCTCAACAACCGAGCTGGAACGCTGCTACCGAGAGAAACGCGATTGCGCGATGCTGGCGATCGATGTCGACCACTTCAAACAGATTAATGACCAGCTCGGTCATCCTGGAGGCGATCACATTCTATCGAGCTTGGTTCAAGCCCTTAACAATGTGATGCGCCCGTACGACATCCTCGGAAGGATCGGAGGCGAAGAGTTCGCGGTATTGCTCCCAGGCGCCCACCAGGCACTGGCCGAAAAGATCGCCGAACGGCTGAGACGGACGATTGAGCAATGTTCGTTCGAGTTCCAGCAGCAACCGATTCGAGTGACGATCTCTGTCGGTATCACCATCGCTCAAGCACCACAGGATTTAGACCAACTATTCGCCAAAGCAGACCAGGCCCTCTACCTGGCAAAACGCAGCGGTCGAAATCAAGTCCGAAACGCTACTAACCTCCCAGTCGGGGAGGCATAACTTAGCCAGGGAACTTAGCAACAGCCCCAAGCACCTCCGCCTTTGGACCTATTTGTCGGCTCCAATCTCCTAGCAACATCTAGACTGTGATATAACCTATCCCAACTATTTTCGATGGAGCCGAACATGACCCCTCAAGAGCTAATTGATGGAATTGACCAGCTAGTATCCCTGCCGGACGTTGTGATCCGGGTCAATGAGCTAATCGAGTCGGAAAGCGCCTCTATTGAAGATATTGGCTCGGTCATCAACCATGACCCGGCACTATCAGCGCAACTGCTAAAACTCGTCAACAGCGCGTTCTACGGCTTCCCCTCGCAGGTGGATTCGGTCTCTAGAGCGGTTAACCTGATTGGCACCCTGGAGCTGCGCTCGCTCATTTTCGCCTCCTCTGCAGCCGAGGTATTCGGCAACATCTCCTCCGATCTGATCGACATGAACAGCTTTTGGCACCGCAGCGTTTATTGCGGCCTGATCGCCAAAAAGCTCGCCAGCGCCACCCAGAGAACCAAGGGCGAAACCCAATTCCTAACCGGTCTGTTCCACGATATCGGTCGATTGATCCTGATGACCCAACTGCCCACCGAGTACGAGGAGTTGCTCGAAGCGTCACGCGCTCGCGACGCCAAGCTAGCGATCCTTGAACATGAATGGTTAGGCTTTAGCTCCGCCGAACTGGGCGCAGCGTTATTGGAACACTGGCGACTACCGGCCCGACTGTGGAAGCCGGTCAAGTTCCAGCACAATCCCGAGGCGTGCGATGACTTCGTTAACGAATGCCACCTGCTAAACCTTGCTCTGCAAGTCACCAACTGCATGGAACCCGAAGTTAAAGGCGGTGAAATCGAACAGCAACTCGATCAACTCAACTCCATCGCACTGGACGATTTCGCATTAGAGCTAAAGGACCTGAACATGATCGCTCTGGATACCAACCTAGAAGCTCTCGATGTACTGAGCATCATCAACCCCGGCGCGGTATCGATCTACTGAGAACATTACCCTCAGCTACCGCGTCAACAACGGACCTGAACAGTTCAGGCATCGCCTTACAGGCACCAGAGCTACTTCAACAGCAACTGCGAACCGGCTCCACAAGCGATCACGGTTCGCATTGCCACTTCGACGCTGATCTCCGGCTTGAGCTCAACGCACTCGGGTGGCAGGTGATAGGTAATCCCTGATGTCGGTACCGGCGCGGTCGGCACAAACAGGGTGAAATAGCCGTTTTCATGCTTGGCCGTGACGATAGCCGTCACCGATACCGCAACATCGGCACCGTAGATTCTGGCCAAGGCCACTTCGCCACTAAACAACGACTCCTGATTATCATCGAGCAACTGCCCGACAAGCTCCTTGACCGTTTTATAGCCAGGAACGAGTCGGCTCAACACCCGGTCTAACTTACCGTGCAACCACGCACCCAGACCGGTTTTGACCAATAAACCGATCAAGAAACAGCCACCAAGAATAATCGTTACGACCAGCAGCGCTGCCAGCATCTCATTATAATCGGTTCGAGCAGTCACCATCGCGGTTAGCGGCGCAATAAGATCACGCGTCATGCCGAACAACCAGCGGAACAGCAACACCAGAATCACCACCGGCAACACCACCGCCACGCCACCAAGTAGAGTCAGTAGGATAAAAGATTTAACCTGCTTCATACGATCTTACCGCTCCAACTGTTAGTAGCACCGCGCCCGCCTACAATACTAGCCCTGCTGCTTTTCGAACACCTTAATCGAATGCTCATAGGCATCCTGATAAACGCTCTGTCGCTCGACAAAATAATCGTAGATCCGAATCCGGCTCTCATACTCAACCAGCTTCAGCGCTACCGGACGGTAGTGCTGCTTCGGCAGATGCTCTTTCTGCAACAGCTCGTTGATCAGTTCGATATGCGCCACTTCACCCGAGTAAGAGGCGTTAAACCATAACTGGGTGACCAGATTACTCACCTGTAACGTATTGGTCGGCATATTGGCTTTCCATTCGGTGCTTTGCGGTCGCACCGAGTAGATTACATCGGCTGCAGGAGCCAACTCCCGAATGATGAACTGACGATGATAAGCCCCGTCAAGAATGGTTCGTTCCTTACCATCACGGCCTTTAAAACCATAAAGATACAACCACAACGCACCATCGATCGCGTCTTGGAGCTGCTGTGGGTCTTCAGGGTCCAGCACGCAGATGCGGGTGTCGTTATGCAACCCGCCATCGACATAACGCCCCGGCTTCTTGTCATTGAGCAGCGTTTGCGCACGGCGGTTAATAAACAAAATTTCCTCACCGCTGGGGGCATCGAAGGCGTTGAAGATGATGCCGATCTGATCCTCGACCGCGATCCGGCGGCCGATCTGCTGCATCTCTTCGGGCGGCCGTTCGGGGACAAACATCTGCGCCGGCATCACCCGATTGAGCATCTCGTCGCCCATCTGCTTCCAAAACTGATCAAAATTATCCGCCACATAAGGCCTAAACATATTCTTCCAGTAGTCCTGCACCGCCGGGGAGAACACGCCGGGGTCGCCGGTCATCATCATCACCGGCGCATCAAGCCAAGATAGCTGCTCGGGAAAGCGGTTGGTCTTGGCGATCTCGTGTTCGAGCTCTTGCTGGACATCGACCTTGGCACCGGTGGACGGATCCAGTTCGTTGTTTTTCTGCATCAAATAACGCCAGGTCCAGAAAATCTGCCCCGACGAGCAGCTGATCAGCTGCGGTTCGATCCCCTGATCGAGCGATGCTTTTAAAAAACCAACACCGTGGGCGTTAAAGCCGCCCAGGCCACCGAGTGCAAATGCGATTGATGATTGAGTCATAACAACACTCCCTGTTTCAGATGAAATAGGGAGCCAGCTTCACCGATAGCGGCCAGGCGAACAATAATCAAATTGCACTAACATATCATTAATTGATATCGATTAGAGTTAAGCCGGTACACCGCTATGAAATCTGAACTCACCGTCTGGCGAGACGATCAACTCACGCTCCACCTCACCCAGCACCTGAATCCTGGGCTGAATATCTTCCAGCGCATACTCCTCGGCCAAGGTGAGATAATCCTGGTAATGGCGCGACTCAGATTTGAGCAACGACAGATAAAAGTGTTGCAACTCATCGTCTAAATGCGGTGCAAGCTTGGCGAAACGCTCACACGATCGCGCCTCGATATAGGCACCGATGATCAGTTTATCGACCAGTGCAGCCGGCTCGTAGGTGCGAACATGTTTTTGAAAGCCTGCGCCGTAACGCGAAGCGGTCACATGCTCGTAGTGAACCCCCCGTTTGTTCATGATCGCCAACACCTGAGTAAAGTGCAGTAACTCTTCGCGTGCCAGCCGGGCCATCTTGATCAGCAAATCGCCGCGTTCGCGGTATTTATGAATCAGGCTCATCGCCATGCTGGCTGCTTTTTTCTCGCAATTAGCATGGTCGATCAGCAAAATAGTTGGGTTTTGCAATGCCTGCTCAACCCAGCTATCGGGAGTCTCGCACTGCAGAAACTGTCGGATCGGCTGCAACAGCTGCTGATGAACCGACGAAAGGATACCTGAATCGGCTGCAGTCGATTCAGCAGGGGTGCTAGCGGTCAAAGAAGAGGTCATGAACAACTCGACAACAAAAGTTAAATAACAAGATTTAAAAGACAATTCGGGGGAGCCGCGACCATTCTTAATGGTTCCGACCTGGTTGTCGAGTCATTGAAGCGACATAAGCTGACCGCATACCCACCATAGATGCAAAAAATACCGTTTAAGTTCAACAATTAAGCACTATACCCAGCCAAAGTATTAGGTTCTGGATTGTCGACAATACTTAACTTAAGCCGCTATTTCGGCTAGAATCCACACCCGTAATTATCAAACTGAACCATCGACTTTGAAACACCGACGGAGTCTCGCACCGCTGCAACGTGCCGATTCCGCTCGATAACGAGGGCAATAATGTGCTTGAAGCTTACCGCAAACATGTCGAAGAACGCGCTGCAGAAGGCGTACCACCCAAAGCACTAGACGCTGATCAAACCGCCGCTCTGGTTGAATTACTGAAAAACCCTGCTGCCGGTGAAGAAGCATTCATCCTCAACCTGCTGGAAAACCGCGTGCCTGCCGGTGTTGACCAAGCCGCTTACGTTAAAGCCGGCTTCCTGGCTGCTATCGCCAAGGGCGAAGCCTCCTCTCCACTGATCAGCAAGATCAAAGCCGTTGAGTTGCTGGGCACCATGCTCGGTGGTTACAACATCGCGCCGATGATCGACGCACTGGACAACGACGAGCTGGCACCGACTGCCGTTGCAGCACTGTCTAAGACCTTGCTGATGTTTGATGCCTTCCACGACGTGGAAGAGAAGATGAAAGCGGGCAACGCGTTTGCCAAGCAGATCATCGAGTCTTGGGCTGCCGCTGAGTGGTTCACCAACAAGCCCGCTCTGGCTGAGAAGATCACCCTGACCGTATTCAAGGTCACCGGTGAGACCAACACCGATGACCTGTCGCCAGCACCTGACGCGTTCACCCGTCCAGATATCCCTCTGCACGCAAATGCGATGCTGAAGATCGCCCGTGACGGCATCAACCCAGATCAAGACGGCACCGTCGGTCCGGTTAAGCAGATCGAAGAGCTGCAGAAGAAGGGCCATCAGCTAGCTTACGTCGGCGACGTTGTTGGAACCGGTTCTTCACGCAAGTCCGCGACCAACTCGGTGCTGTGGTTCATGGGTGATGACATTCCTAACATCCCCAACAAGCGTGCTGGCGGTTACTGCTTCGGCAGCAAGATCGCTCCAATCTTCTTCAACACCATGGAAGATTCCGGTGCCCTGCCGATCGAGATGGACGTTGCCAAGATGAACATGGGCGACGTGATCGACGTTTACCCGTATGAGGGTGTGGTTAAGAACGAAGCGGGCGAAGTGGTCAGCGAGTTCACCCTTAACACCCCGGTACTGTTTGATGAAGTACAAGCAGGCGGTCGTATCCCATTGATCATCGGTCGTGGCCTGACTGCCAAAGCCCGCGAAACTCTGGGCATGGCTGAAACTGAACTGTTCAAGAAGCCGATTAACCCTGCCGACACTGGCAAAGGTTACTCACTGGCACAGAAGATGGTCGGTAAGGCATGTGGCGTTGAGGGCATTCGCCCAGGCACCTACTGTGAGCCTAAGATGACCACCGTGGGTTCTCAGGACACCACTGGCCCGATGACCCGTGACGAGCTGAAAGATCTGGCTTGCCTGGGCTTCTCAGCCGACCTGACCATGCAGTCGTTCTGCCACACTGCCGCCTACCCTAAGCCAATTGACGTGAACACCCACCACACCCTGCCGGACTTCATCATGAACCGCGGCGGTGTTTCACTGCGTCCAGGTGACGGTGTTATCCACTCGTGGCTGAACCGCATGTTGCTGCCTGATACCGTTGGTACCGGCGGTGACTCGCACACCCGTTTCCCAATCGGCATCTCATTCCCAGCCGGTTCTGGTCTGGTAGCTTTCGCTGCTGCGACCGGCACGATGCCACTGGATATGCCTGAATCAGTACTGGTTCGTTTCAAGGGCGAAATGCAGCCGGGCATCACCCTGCGCGATCTGGTTAACGCCATCCCTTACGCGGCGATCCAGAGCGGTGAACTAACGGTTGCCAAAGAGGGCAAGAAGAACGTCTTCTCTGGCCGTATCCTCGAGATCGAAGGTCTACCAGACCTGAAAGTTGAGCAGGCGTTCGAACTGTCTGACTCCGCTGCCGAGCGTTCCGCTGCCGCTTGTTCAATCAAGCTCAACGAAGCCCCTATCGCTGAGTACCTGAACTCCAACATCATCATGCTGAAGTGGATGGTTGCTCAGGGTTACGGCGACGAGCGCACCATCAACCGTCGTGTTGCCGCGATGCAAGAGTGGTTGGCAAATCCACAACTGATGGAAGGCGATGCCGATGCCGATTACGCCTCTGTAATCGAAATCGACCTAGCTACCATCAAAGAGCCGCTGTTGGCTTGCCCGAACGATCCAGACGACGTTAAGACGCTGAAAGACGTTCAAGGCACCAAGATCGACGAAGTGTTCATCGGTTCGTGCATGACCAACATCGGTCACTTCCGCGCTGCTGGTAAGATTCTGGAGAAGGTTGGCACGCAGCTACCGACTCGTATGTGGATGACACCGCCGACCAAGATGGACGCCGCTCAGTTGACCGAAGAAGGTTACTACGGCATCTACGGCCGCGCCGGTGTTCGCACCGAGATGCCAGGCTGCTCACTGTGCATGGGTAACCAAGCACGCGTTGCAGCTAAGAGCACCGTAATGTCGACCTCAACGCGTAACTTCCCCAACCGTCTGGGTGATGGCGCCAACGTTTACC
Source organism: Halopseudomonas sp. (assembly GCA_036960405.1). Classification (GTDB taxonomy): domain Bacteria; phylum Pseudomonadota; class Gammaproteobacteria; order Pseudomonadales; family Balneatricaceae; genus Motiliproteus. The sequence continues at coordinate 13,191 of JBALWS010000051.1, forward strand.
TCTCTTCTGCCGAGCTGGCAGCAGTAGGTGCAACACTGGGCCGTATCCCAACGTTCGAGGAGTACATGGAGTACGCGCGGGACATCAACACGATGGCTGATGATGTTTACCGTTACCTCAACTTCGATCAGATCGATAGCTACCTTCAAGCTGCTGCGACGGTTATCCCTACTGTTGAAGCTTAAGCTTTTTAGCTAACAAGCTCTGAAAAAAAGCCCTCGCGGGGTGACCTGCGGGGGCTTTTTTGTGGTTGGGTGTTTTATTTGAGTTATTGAGCTTTGTTGATCGTTTTATTCCGCCCCTGTCGGGCGGGGTTAAGGATATGCTCCGCCATATCCTTAACAATCCAAGGCGGCCCCTACGACTTGTCGGCTGCGCCGATCCACTGCGCTTACTACTTGCCGATGGCCGCCTACGTCGAAAGGGGGAGGAGAGTTTATACCTGATGGTATTGATGATTTTGTTGCATTTTCTTTTGTTAAGAGGAAAAAAGAGCAAGCCCTGACCCCATTAGCTGCCATTAGCTTGGATGACCAGAAACAATAACAGTACCTAAAGACTCTCGAGATATAGATGGTAAAGGTACCGACAGTCATCTGCTGATTGCATATCCTCTGCGAAACGTTAACAAGTAAGGAAAGACCATGAGCCAGAAACCTAACTCAGATCCAATAGCAATCTGTGAAGATATCCTCAACTCAGAGAAAAGTTACAACATCGAACACAGCATTCTTCAAAGCGAAAACAGGATTATTGATAGATTCCTGTCTCGGAGAGTAGAGCTGACCGAAGCCTACGCCGAACTGGTTGTCAAGCTACATGGCAGACCCCAGGCGCTTAAAGTCATGTTAGGGGTGTTATTGAGTGCATCTGCCTTTTGGAATCCGGAGAAGAACCGGGCAGCAAGGCAGGCAAGGGCCGAGTTATTTGAGATAAACCGGGAAGTTGCTGAAAGGGCTGGGGAATTAGCTGTGCTATTGGAACGGCGCTCTGAGCTGCACAACACCTCCGGCTTCAGCAGTGATACCCACAATGATATATGCCGAGTGATTGACGCGGCTGCTGCTGAACAGCACCTCTTCAAGTGGCATGTTCAAGAATCGCTGGCTCGGCTACGAGGACAATATGACCGAAAATACTGTCCTTCACTTGCAGCCTGTATTGGTGAACTGGCAATCGATGCTCGTGAAGCTAGCATAGGTGCAACAGACCAGATTACTGATGCTGCAACTTCTTCAAGAAAACCTTCACTGACAGACTTCTTCAAAGCTTGGTTCGCCAGCATTGAGGAAAATAGCGCTCAAAGTTCAGGTTTCTTGCCGACTGATTTGAGACTTAGTGATAACACGATGGCATCGTTGGCTAACTGTGCTTTGGATTTAGGTCCTGATGAACTAATCGACGGTGCATATGTGAAACGATTACGACAGAGGTTAAGAGAGCAGAGCTAAAGAGTAAATAGAGATTAACTGGGACAGGTCTTTCTTTTTGCCTCGTAGTTTCAGCATGACTCCATGCTCCTCATCTAAACAGATGACCGCCAATCTAGCGCAACAAGACCCTCAATAAAACGCAATAACCCGAGCTTAACGCCGAAGCCCTTTGTCTTATCCCAAACTAAAGAAGCACACTGTAGAGCCTCGTAGAATTAGCAACACCACCAACCAATCCGGTATCATTAACCAATCCCAATCGATCAATCTGGCACATAGCACCGATATGAATGACTCAATCATCCCCGATACCTCCAAACCCTTCCTAGCCCTGGTCTCCAAGCTACTGGTCGGCGAAAAACCCTGCCCGGTTCGCTTCATGTACAAAACCGTCCCCGCCGATCTACGTGATACCGGCTGGCGTATGTACAGCGGCTACGAAGATCCCGAGTTCCTGGCCGACAAGAAAAACATGCAGCCCTACCCGCTCGAAACCCTGATCAAGATGGACGGTTCGCTCGAAGCGCTATTCGACAGCAAACCTGGCAGTGTTTGGGAGCGAGTACCCGGCGGTAACTGGACCGAGGTGGATGATTTCGAGATCCCCGATGAGGTGGAGGTCGAAACCACCACCGTGCAGAGTGTGGATCAACTCCGTCAGTAAGCCGCCACCACAGCGCACACCGTTACAGGCCGCCTATGCCAAGCTAGCCCAGCGGCCTGACTTCGAGGCTGACCCGTTGCAGCTTGACGCCTTGGCGGCGCTGCAAGCAGTTATCGGCCAAATTGACAGCAGCCGTCAGCACGCTTGGTTTGGCCGCCAGCCGGCACCGCAAGGCTTATGGCTATGGGGGCCGGTGGGGCGCGGTAAGACCCTGCTGATGGATCTGTTTTTTGATGCTTTGCCGGGCCGCGACAAACAGCGCTTTCACTTCCACCGCTTTATGCAGCAGGTTCATCAAGATCTGGCTAAGGTCGCCGGCCACCCCGAACCGCTAACCCAGATCGCCAAGCAGCTGGCCAGCACCACCCGGGTGATCTGTTTCGACGAATTTTTCGTCAGCGATATTGCCGATGCCATGCTGCTGGGACGGTTGTTCCAACAGCTATTCCGGCGTGGTGTATTGCTGGTTGCCACCTCCAACCAGCACCCCGACCAGCTTTACCACGATGGCTTGCAGCGGCAACGCTTTCTGCCCGCCATCGAATCGATTAAACAGCATTGTCAGATCCATCACATGCAGGGTAATACCGATCATCGGTTACGCCAGCTGCACGGCGCCGAGCTGTTTATCGACGCAACGGCGCACGATGCCGACAGCTTGCTACGACAGCACCTTAGCTCGCTGAACGAATGCGCTAGCAAGCCGATGCTGGAGGTGGCCGGACGCCAAATCCCCTGCCGTGGTTACAACACCGATACCGTCTGGTTCAATTTTACAGCCTTGTGCGAAGGCCCGCGCAGCCAGCTGGACTATATCGATCTGGCCGAACGGTTTGAAACGCTGATTCTGAGCGATATCCCAGCGCTGGGCAGCGACGGTGAGGCCCTGTGGGTGGTCCAGGGTACCGAAGACCAGCCCGCGTCCAGCACCAACCAACGTCGTTTCCTCAATAGCAACGATGACCGCTGCCGACGCTTTATCAGTTTGGTCGATGAGCTTTACGACCGCTCGGTAACGTTAGTGGCATCCTGTCAGGTCGGCATCCAGCAGCTCTATCCCGATGGCCCGCTGGCGTTCGCGTTTGAACGCACCCGCAGCCGCCTGTTGGAGATGCAAAGCCAAGAGTACCTGCAGCGGCCGAAACGAAACTAAATGGCTAATGCATCACGGTAGCGTTGCGCCATCTGCTCGCTAAAGCAGCAGAACAGCAGCTTCTCGATAGCCGGGTATAACGGTAACTGCTGCCTTACGGTTGCCACCGCTATCGTTACCGCCTGCTCTATCGGATAACCGTATACGCCGCAGCTAATCGCCGGAAAGGCGATCGAACTAACCCCTTGCTGCCCGGCCAGCGCCAAGCTGTTGCGATAGCAATTGGCCAACAACCATGCTTCCGCAGCCTGCCCTCCTTGCCAGACCGGCCCGACGGTATGAATCACCCACCGAGCGGGCAAACGGTAACCGGCTGTCAGCTTAGCCTCGCCGGTAGCGCAGCCACCCAGCATACGACACTCGGCCAACAGCTCGGCCCCGGCCACACGGTGGATCGCACCATCGACACCACCGCCACCCAATAGCGAGGATTTGGCTGCGTTAACGATGGCATCCACCGGCAAGCGGGTAATATCATCAACCACTACCGCTAGCTTCGTCATGGTTCTGTCCTCAACAAAATCACCCCGTCATTTCGGCCCACCCAGTAAGCAGCCAATAACCAGGTCACTAATTAGCAATTATCACTTACCAACAACATAGCAGTTCATAAAGCACTTAAACTTTAGGCTCATTTCAAACCGTTAGCGACGTTTCGCTATCTGCGAGGCGCCAAATTTTGTTATGATACGGCGCCGCATAATTGGAGGCCGAGGGTAGTTTCTGTCCTTCGCCATCCACTCGCTATCGGCACCGATAATAACTAGATCGACGAGCCCTTCTCACTAACCCGCAGGTGTAGGAATTCAGAATGACTAGTACATTCACGCAAGCCTTCGTGCGTAATTTCCTTGGAAATTCGCCCATGTGGTACAAGCAAGCCATCTTGGCTTTCTTGATCATCAACCCGATTCTTCTATTCGTTGCTGGCCCTGTTATCACAGGCTGGATTTTGATCTTTGAGTTTATCTTTACCCTGGCAATGGCACTCAAGTGCTACCCACTTCAGCCTGGCGGCCTGCTGGCGATCGAGGCCCTGGTCATCGGCCTCTCGACACCGCAACAACTGCTGCACGAGGTTGAGCAAAACCTGCCGGTAATCCTGCTGCTGATGTTCATGGTAGCCGGTATCTACTTCATGAAGAGCATGCTGCTCTACGTGTTTACCAAACTGCTGTTGAACGTGCGCAACAAGATCTACATCTCGTTGCTGTTCTCGTTCATGGGCGCGTTCTTGTCGGCATTCCTCGATGCCTTGACCGTTACTGCGGTACTGATTAGCGCCGGTATCGGTTTCTACTCGGTCTACCACAAGGTCGCCTCGGGTAAGGACTACCACCACGAACACGACCACAGCAGCGATGGCCACCTATCCGATTCGCACCAGAGCGAGTTGGAACGGTTCCGTGCCTTCCTACGCAGCCTGCTAATGCACGGTGCGGTCGGTACTGCACTGGGTGGCGTCTGCACCATCGTTGGTGAGCCACAGAACCTGCTGATCGGCGAAAAGATGGGCTGGGATTTTATCGAGTTTTTCGTCAAGGTCGCACCGGTTTCTATGCCCGTTCTGGTTTTCGGTTTGATTACCGTTGTTGTGGTCGAGCGCTTCAAACTGTTCGGTTACGGCTCCCTGATCCCCGACAATGTATTCCGCATCCTGCAAGAGTTTGATGCGGCGCAAGACGCCAAACGCACCAACCGCGACAAACTGGCGCTGTACGTGCAATTTGCCGTTGCGCTTTTCCTGATCGTCGCTCTGGCGCTACACCTGGCCGAAGTCGGCCTGATCGGTCTCACCGTTATCGTATTGGTGACCAGCTTCAACGGCATCACCGAAGAGCACCAGATCGGTAAAGCATTTGAAGAGGCGCTACCGTTCACCGCGCTACTGGTGGTGTTCTTTGCTATCGTTTCGGTGATCCACGAGCAGCACCTGTTCAGCCCGATCATCGAATCGGTACTGGCGATGGACATAGGCGTACAGCCAGCGATGTTCTTTATTGCTAACGGCATTTTGTCGGCCATCAGTGATAACGTGTTTGTTGCCACCGTGTACATCAATGAAGTGGCGGCTCAGTTTGAAGCCGGCAAGATCACCCGCGAGCACTACGATGCGCTGGCGATCGCGATCAACACCGGCACCAACCTGCCAAGTGTTGCAACGCCAAACGGTCAAGCTGCCTTCCTGTTCCTGCTGACCTCTGCGGTTGCTCCGCTGATCCGTCTGTCGTACATGAAGATGGTGATCATGGCGCTGCCATACACCATCGTACTGAGCGTGGTCGGTTTGGCTGCGGTAGTACTGTTCATCTAAGTATTCACAGCGATAAAAAAAGGCGAGCCACGGGCTCGCCTTTTTTGTTTTAACGCGAAGAGTTCAATCGCTGAGCGTCTTCAAATAATCGATAATCTTTTCACGCTGCTGAGGATCTTTAATCGACGCCATGGTTTTCTTGGTACCGGGGGCAAACGCCGACGGACCGCTAAAAAACTTATCCAGTTCCTCTTCGGTCCAATCTCCGCCCTTCTTCTTCAAGGCGATCGAGTAACCAAAACCGCCGGTTGAGGCCTTTTCCGAACCAACGATCCCCCATAGATTCGGAGCGCTACGAAACTGACCATTTTTTTCCAAACTGTGACATACCACACAAGCACCTGCGGCCGAATCCTTACCCCAAGGTTCTGCCGGTAAAGACGAACCCGCCGCGTAAGCCACGCTAGCTACTACCACCGATAGCAGCGTCGCGACTCCCAACTGTGATCTGATAGACATCCGCGTACCTCCATTTTCATTAACGGTTACAAGCCTTTAACCAGTATTTATAGCACTTGGGCTGACTATCACAAATTTTCACTTGCAATCTCTATGGATAAAACAATAACCCTATGGATCGCCATATTGATAATACCTGACTGTTTTCTTAACTATTCCCATCCTCCGATATTGGCAATGACCATGTTTTCTAGCGCTTATCTGCAACCCTGTCATTACTTAAAACTGGAAGGCCCTGACTTTCTATCGCACACCCAGCCGCTGCCATTGATTAGCCCGCAACTGTTCCACCTCAACCAGCCATTCGTTAGCGAGCTGGGATTGGATCCGGCAGATTTCACCCCCGACAACTTTGCCAACCACCTCTCTCAAGCCCCGCTTCCCGATCATCTGAAACCGTTCCTACCGCCTATTCGGGGCATCAGTTTGGCCAGTTCAACCCCACGCTGGGTGATGGCCGGGCGATGCTAATTGGTGAACTGGTCGATTCATCGGGGCAGCGCCAGGAGGTTCAACTCAAAGGAAGTGGACCTACGCCCTACTCGCGTGGCTTTGATGGACGTGCGGTTTTACGCTCGGTTATTCGTGAGTACTTGGCCAGCGAGGCGATGGCCGCCTTGAGCATTCCGACAACCCGCGCGCTATGCATTATCAACAGCGGTACGCCGGTTGCTCGCGAGCAGACAGAATCAGCCGCGATGATGATCCGTACCGCGCCCAGCCACTTGCGCTTCGGCTCCTTTGAGCACTTCTACGCCCGCGGACAGCTGGAACAGTTACAACAACTCGCCGATTTCTGTATCGAGCATTACTTTGCGGATCTACCCCCGCAGAGCTATAGCGACTGGTTTGCCGAAGTTGTCCGCCGCACGGCACGGTTAATGGCGCAATGGCAGGCTGCCGGGTTTTGCCATGGTGTGATGAACACCGATAATTTTTCCATTCTCGGGTTAACGCTTGATTACGGCCCTTATGGATTTCTTGATCATTACGATCCTGCCCACATCTGTAACCATTCAGATGGCGAGGGGCGCTACAGCTTTGAACGCCAGCCTGGGATTGGTTTCTGGAACTGCCGCTGCCTCGCCCATGCGCTAACACCGCTCATCAGCAAGGAAGATCTAGACAGCGCTCTGGCGCAATACGAACCCGAGTTGCAACGTACGTATCTGACTCAAATGAGGTTAAAACTCGGGCTAACGTCAAACCAGTTAAGCGCCAAAAACGACCAAGCCGATGAAGCTTTGATTGCCCAGCTACTCGCCCTGCTTGAAGCACAGCAGCTTGACTACAGCCGGTTTTTTCGAGGACTAGGTTATTGGCTAATCGATAACGACAATACCGACTGGCTCTATCAACAGGCTGAGCCAGGGACCGTTGATGCCTAGCTAGCTCGTTATCGCCAGCGACTTGAGCAACAAACCGAGCCGCAAACCGAGCCGCAAACCGACATAATTCGCAGCCAGCAGATGGCGCGGCATAACCCTAAATACATTCTCCGTAACTACTTGGCTCAGCAGGTGATTATGCAAGCCGAGCAGGGGAGCCCTGGGCCACTGGATAGCTTGCTAAACGTATTGCAGCGGCCCTTTGATGAACACCCCTCTGCCCATCACTATGCAGACCCCATTCCTGATTGGGCCGAGCAGATCTGCGTTAGCTGCTCGTCGTAGGTCACCGCTCAAAATCCGCAACCGATTCAGAATATAAAAATATTCTATTGATGTCGGGATAATTAGCCGTATATTAATTAGGCCTGCAAAATAAGAGGTAATACCCGCTGTCCAAAACAGTTGATTTAGATCGTATTAATCAAAAGTTTAATGAATTTAAGCTATATTTCTTCAGCTACATTTATAGAATCAAGATGCCCACACTCGCAGCGAAAGGATAGGCTACATGTCAGATACGCTAGTCCTCGGCAATGATGATTTAATTTTCCAAGAAGAAACTCCGCCAGAGATTTCAACCGATAGCTCGCTTCCGCCTTGGAAGGTACTCATCGCCGACGACGATGAAACCGTTCACAGCTCCACGCTTTATGCCCTCGGCAATGTCAGCGTTTTAGACCGCCAACTTAAGTTTTTCCACGCCTATTCAGCCTCTGAGGCTCGAGAGATACTCCAGTCAGAACCCAATATCGCGGTGATCCTGCTGGATGTTGTGATGGAAAGCGATGATGCTGGCTTGAATCTGGTTCACCAGATCCGTAATGAGCTGCAACTCGAAGAGTTGAGAATCATCCTCCGTACCGGCCAACCCGGCTATGCTCCTGAAATCGAGGTGATTCGCGACTACGACATCAATGATTACAAAACTAAAGCCGAGCTAACCCGCACCAAACTGTTCACCACGCTGACCGCCGCACTACGCTCGTATATGCAGATTCGTACCATCAACGCCAACCGCCAGGGTTTGGATTTGATCGTACACAGCAGCGCCGAGTTAATCGCCACCCAAGGCATCAAAGATTTTGCCCAAGGTGTTATCACCCAGATCGCCGCGCTATTAGGGCTTGACGCTGATGGGGTAGTTTGTGCGCGCAGCAGCGAAGATGACGCCGGTCACCCCTGCTATACAGTCGTTGCCGCGGCTGGCCCTAATCTGGATAGCGTCAATCAGGCGGTAGAATCGCTAGCAGATGACGCGATGCGCAACGCGCTGCTTGAAAGCCTGCGGACGCACAATAACAATTTCCAAAACCACGGCATCGCGCTGTATTTTCCCTGTAAAACCGGCCGTGATATGTGCGTTTACCTGCGCACTCCCTGCCTACCCAGCAAGACTCACCGTGGCCTGCTGGCGGTGTTTTGCAGCAATATTTCTGTGTGTCTCGACAACCTGTCACTGTTTACCAATTTAAAGTCTCAAGCCTATTTCGATCAGCTTTTAATGCTACCCAACCGCAACCATCTGATCGAAGAGGTCGATAACGCCTCGACCAACGACAACTTTAACCAGATGGCGATGCTATTGATCGATATCGATCACTTTGCCGAACTCAATCACGCTCTGGGGCACCAATACGGCGATTTGCTGCTCAAACAAATTGCAGAACGCTTACGCAAACACTGTAACAACCAACTGTTTCTAGCCCGTAACACGGGTGATTGCTTCGCCCTGTTTGGCACCAGTCAAGTTATTAACACCAAGGCACTGGTTAAACTGCTTGCTGACCCCTTTAGTATTCATGGTAATGAGCAGGTGATATCGGCAACCTTCGGACTAGCCCAGATGTCAGAAATCGACGGTGGCGGACAAGAAGCGATCAAAGCGGCCAGTACCGCACTCAATCAAGCCAAACAAACCCAGCGAGGACAGATCGGGGTCTATACCCGTGAAGTCGGCACTCAGATTCAATCACGGGTTAAGTTACTGCAGAAGTTACGCGCCAGTTTCGAACACGAACGGTTATTTTTGCACTACCAACCCCAGGTGTCACTGCCCGACGGCAAACCGATCGGATGCGAGGCGTTAATTCGCTGGCGCGACGATGATGGTCGATACATCCCACCCGATGTTTTCATTCCGCTGGCCGAACGCTCGGGAATTATCACCCCCATCGGCGAATGGGTCATGCGCACCGCGTTCTTTCAAGCGAAGCAATTACACGCAATGGGGTTCCCCCAGCTACGCATGGCGGTCAACGTCTCGATGATCCAATTCCGCTCTGAAGGTTTCTTAGCCATGCTGGATCAGGCTTTGGCTGATAGTGGCGTCGATCCAACACTGATAGAGCTTGAGATCACCGAATCGGTAGCCATGCTCGAAGCCGATTACATGCTGCAGATGCTCGAACAGATCAAAGCACGCGGGCTCCAGGTAGCCATCGATGATTTTGGCACCGGTTTTTCATCGTTGTCGTATCTCCAACGCCTCAAGATTGACCGACTTAAAATCGATCGTTCGTTTGTCGATCAAATCTGCCACTCCGAAGACGCCAAAAGCATCGCCGAAATGGTGATCGAATTGGGTAAAAGTCTCCACCTCAATGTTATCGCCGAAGGCGTCGAAGACCTCCAGCAAGCCGAGCGTTTGAGCCAACTGGGATGCCACGAAGCCCAAGGCTTTGTCTATGCCAAGCCGATGGAAGCCACTGCACTGGTCAAATGGTTACTCAACCAACAACCTCAACGCCCATCGACTGAATAGGCCCGTAGATGAAAACCCCAAACATCGTTATTAGCCTATTAATACTGTTACTCACAACGTTGCAAGGCTGTAGCGATGAGTCGCCCATTCGAATCGGATTTATTGCGGGTACATCCGGACGGGTTGCTGATCTTGGCGTGGGTGGACGCAACGGGGCTATCCTGGCTGTTGAGCAATTCAATGCTGCAGGTGGGATCGACGGTCGGCAGGTTGAACTGCTGATCCGCGACGACCAGCAAAATGCAACGCTAGCAGCCAAGCACGCTAACGAACTGGTCGAGCTCAAGGTCGCCGCAATCCTCGGCCCAATGACCAGTTCCATGGCCAAAGTGGTGGAACCCATCACCACTGCCGCCAAGGTCTTGACCCTGGCCTCCACCGTTACCACCAACGATCTCACCGCCAAAGACGATTATTTTTTCCGAACCCTCGCCGGAACCCAAGGCTACGCAAGAAAAAATGCGCTGTATCAGATCAACCAGGGCATCAACTCCTTCGCTATCGCCTTCGATAGCGGAAACCTAGCCTATACCCGCAGCTGGTCCGACGACTTTGCCCAAGAGATAGAGAACAACAACGGCGAAATAACACTGCTGCTACCGTTTAAATCCTCAGAGCAGGCGCCCTTTCCTGAGATTGCCAGGCAGTTAGTCAACAGTGGTGCCAAAGGGATCGCGTTAATCTGTAACTCGGTTGATGCCGCCTTACTAGCGCAACATATTCGCAAACTGGATACCGAGGTTGCCCTCGTCGCTTCGGAATGGGCCGGCACCGAACGACTGATAGAGCTCGGCGGTCAAGCCATTGAAGGGATCACGGTGGCCCAATTCATGGACCGTTACGGCCAACAACCCGCTTATATCGAATTCTCGAAAAATTTTGTTGATCGTTTTGGCGATGAACCGGGCTACCCGGCCCTGCTGACCTACAATGCGGCAAACATCGTGCTCAAGGCCATGCAACAACAAACATCAGACGAACACCTGAAACAAACGCTATTACGAATAAAAACATTTCAAGGTGTGCAGGAGCCCCTCACCTTCGACGCCTACGGCGACAGCCAAACACGGACCTTTATCACCCAGGTGATCGATGGACAGTTTAGGGTGGTTAAGTAACCGATGAAGCAGTGGCGCCTAAGCCAGGCTCTTTCACTCCAGGTCGCTCTAATCGTTGCCTTTCCGCTGCTAGTACTGGCCTTGATCTCTTATTTTTGGGTGTTCCCGCAAGTCCACGCCGATGTTAAAACAGGGCATCAAGACATTGCCCAAGCGATGGCTGAAAAAATCCAGATCTACCTTGCCGGTGCCGACCATGAACTCAGCGCTATCGCCCTCTATATGGAAGGCCGTCTGCCACGCTCGGCCCCTACCTGGCAGCCAATGCTTAACGCTCACCTGAGTGATGATGACCTGTTCGAGTCGATATCCCTGATCGACAACCGCGGCATAACCCGCGCCATAGGACTGCCACCGCAGCGTCGGGCTGAACGAGAGACCTATCTGGGTGTCGATATTTCAAGAAAACCGTTCTACATCCGGGCTAAAAAACTACAAGCTAAGGTTTGGTCGAACACTTTTCTATCGGTCATCACCGGGCGTTTAGCCGTGGCGCTGGCGATACCGATCGATGATAACTTTATGCTGGTGGCAGAGTTATCACTCGGCCAACTCACCGACGACAGCCGCCAAGGCCTGTCCTCTTCCCATTTAATCACGATGCTAATCGATCGTAACGCTCAGCTGATTGCCCACCCAGACCCTTCTCTAGCGGGTCAACAATTCAGTTTACGTAACCTTGATATCGTCATGGATGGGCTAAAAAATGGTGGCTCCACACAGGAGTTTGAATACCAACACACCGATTACATCGGCACGTCGGTTCTGGTCCCAAAGCTAGAATGGCTAGTTTTGGTGGCGCAGGAAAAGTCGTATGCCTACCGTTACGTCACCTTCGCACTCGAAGCCACACTTGCAGTCAGTATCATTGCACTGCTGGTCGCTACGATAAGTGGTATCTATCTAGCAAGCGGACTGTCTAGGCGTATTCATCAGTACTCAGAGAACGCTCGCCAGATTGCCAAAGGTGAGTATGCGCTACACTGGCCGCGTATCCGTATTTCCGAGTTCAGCGTCCTGGCTAGCCACTTGCAGAAAATGGCCCAATCGATTCAACAACGCGAACAGGCGTTGAGCAACAGCGAAGCGAGTTTGCTGGCCACCATGGAACAGACTCCGAACGTGGCGATTCAATGGTTCGACGCACAGGGTAAAGTGCTCTACTGGAACCACGCATCGACCCAGCTTTATCAACTGAGCAGCGACCAAGCGCTGGGCAAAAAGATCGATCAGCTTATCTATACAACCCAACAAGCCGATGAATTCCAAACCGTCATCAACAGGGTATCGACCACCGGATTAGCGGTGGGCCCGATCGAGTGCACCACTACCGGTGCAGACGGCAAAGAGCGGATCACTCTCAACACCACCTTTATGATTCCAAGCCCCGACAACAGCAGCCGTTTCGTCTCTATGGCTATCGACATCACCGAACAAAAAATCGCTGAGCGGGCCCTCAGGCTGCGAGAACAACGCTATCGAGCCTTGATCGAGCAGAGCCCGATCGCGGTGATTGAATGGGATCTGAATTTTAACGTTACCGAATGGAACGAGGCCGCCGAAGAGATTTTCGGTTACCCGCGCAGCGAGGCGCTAGGGCAACACGCCACCTTTATCGTACCGTCGGAGTTGCACGAAATGGTCGATGGGGTGATGGCAACACTGGCTGCCAACATCGGAGGCTTCCGCAGTGAAAATACCAATGTAACCGCGAGTAATCGGCTGGTCACCTGCCAGTGGTACAACCAACCCATCGTAGATGAGCAAGGTAAAGTCGTCGCCATCGTCAGTTCGATCGATGATGTCAGCGAGCGTAAACGGATGGAGCTTAAACTGCGCACCAGTGAACAAAAATTTATCTCGCTGTTCCAGTCCTCACCGGTGCCGATGGCGGTCAGCTACTTTTCTGAAACGCCGCGTTTCGTCAACTGTAATGATGCCTGGTTAAGGTTGTTTGGGGTAAGCCGTAACGATGTCATCGGCTACAACAGCGACGACCTGAATATATGGCCGCATAAAGCGCAAATGCTCCAAGCATTCCAACTGCTAGATAAGCAGGGTTTGGTAGATGATTACCATGCCGATATGCAGCAAGCCGATGGCACCCGGCTTCAATGCTTAATTTCTGCCCGTTTTATCGAGGTCGGCGAAGAACGAATGGTTGCCAGTGCCTATAAAGATATCACTCAACAGCTCAAGGCAGAAAACGAAATTCTTGAATTAAATCAATCTCTAGAGAGTCGGGTATTAGAACGGACCAGCGAACTGGCCCACACCAATGCCGAACTTGAAACCGCGCTAGCCCACTTGGAACAAACCCAAGATGACCTGATCCGCTCGGAAAAGTTGGCCGCACTGGGCTCGTTGGTTGCCGGGGTTGCCCACGAACTCAACACCCCGATCGGCAATTCACTGATGGCTGCGACCACTCTGACTCAACACTCCAGCTCGCTTGAACGAGCCATCCACGATGGCACTCTCAAGCGCTCCAGCTTGGAGCAATATATCAAAGATGCCCGCGCGGGCTGCACTATCGTGGAGACCAATCTGCACAAAGCCTCCGAGCTGGTAACCAGCTTCAAACAGGTCGCTATCGACCAAACCAGCTCACAGCGGCGCCAGTTCCAATTGCTCGAAGTGATCAACGAAATTGCCATTACCATCGCCCCCAGCCTGAAAAAAACCCCGTTCGAACTGAATAAGCAGATTCCAGAAGAGATCTTTTTAGATAGCTATCCCGGACCACTCGGGCAGGTGTTAACCAACCTGATCAATAACGCTATCCTCCACGGGCTGGAGGGAAAAGAGAAAGGTTTGATCAACATCGAAGCCGCCCAAAGCCAGAATAAGCAGATTCAGCTGATTGTTAGTGATGATGGCAAGGGAATAGCGAATGCGGATCTGACCAAAATATTCGATCCTTTTTACACCTCAAAGCTGGGTCAAGGCGGATCGGGGCTAGGGCTGAACATCGTTCACAACCTGGTCACCCAGGTTCTCGGCGGCAAGATAGAGGTTAATAGCGCCCCCGGCAAAGGGACCCAAATGATGCTCACCCTACCCGTCTCCGCGCCAGAACCGAAACCCGATTCGTTATAACCGAAACGCGGCCAACCGAACTGGCTAAGGTACCTGCGAATGAGTCCAAAGTGATTCTGCTCAAATGCTAGCGGGATTTGCCCCTAAAAGCCTCCTAACGTAGCTCGGCTTTGTTTTCCACCGCCCAAACGGCCGCTTCGACCCGCGAACGCAGCTTCATCTTCTTCAGCAAATTTTTAACATGGACCTTGACGGTGCCCTCGGTGATATCGAATTTTCGGGCGATCTGCTTGTTGCTCTGGCCTACCGCGATCTGCTTGAGGATCTCTTTTTCACGCTTGGTCAAACTCCCGAGCTGCGGTGGATTGCGCTCGTTGCGTAGCTCCAATGCCAGGATATGCATCAGTTCCGGGCTCAAAACCATCTGGCCACTGACCGCTGTACGCAGCCTTTGCAGCAACTCTTCGGGCTCCATGTCCTTGAGTAGGTAGCCGTCGGCCCCGTTGCGCAACGCGTTGAGTACATCCTCATTCTCATCGGAAACAGTGAACATAATAATCTTGGCGTCGACATCATGCTGGCGCAGCAATTTCAGGCTTTCAATGCCATCCATGCCCTTCATATTGAGGTCCATCAGCACCACGTCTGGCTCCTGCTTGAGCACCACATCCAGCGCACCTTCACCGCAACTTGCCTCGCCCACTACCTCAAAACTGGGCTCAAGGGCCAACAATTGAATAATTCCCTGGCGCATCAACGGATGGTCGTCCACCACCACAATCTTGCTCTGTTCCATCCTTACTTAGCTCCCTAACTCGCTGCATGTCTGAGGTGTAAATTCGAGTTCAACGCAGGTTCCTGAGGGCTCAACCCGTTTGACACTAACCGTCCCACCTAAACTTTCGCTCCGATCCTGCATAATGGTCAAGCCGTAGTGGCTAGTTTTCCTCGGGTCGTCTTGAATACCGATACCGTTGTCGCGCACCTGAATCTGGACTTTATTGTCGGCTTGGTTAGTCACCAGAATCTTGACCGCATCGGCTTGCGAATGGTGCAACGCGTTGGACAGCGCTTCTCTGATAATCTGGATCACATTGACCTCCTCGTTCGGGCTCAACGCCCACTGCGGCAAGGTATAGTCCAGACTCACGCTA
>JBALWS010000052.1:0-28337 GCA_036960405.1 Halopseudomonas sp.
CAACGATGCCAGCTATCGAGTTGCAAAAACGCATCGGTACCCATCACCATCGTCAGACACACATCATCGCCCAGTTCGCTACGCAGTGATTGCAACGTATCGATGCTGTATGACGGACCACTCGCTCGCAGCTCGCGGTCATCGACCAACAAACCTGGCTCACGCCCCACGGCCAGCTCGACCATTTCCAGACGTTCTTGGGCGCTACAACCTGGCGACTCGCGATGAACCGGCAACGCACAGGGCGTTAGCCGCACCTGATCAAAACTCAGTTGATCGCGCAGCTCCAACGCTAATCGCAGATGACCGTGATGGATAGGATCAAAAGTACCACCTAGCATCGCCACCGATCGGGGCGGCACCTGTTGCTCTGTGGCTAGATTATTGGCGGATATGACCGTCACCCAATACCACATACTTCTGCGACGTGAGACCTTCGAGCCCTACCGGACCGCGAGCATGGATCTTATCGGTGGAGATGCCGATCTCGGCACCCAAACCGTATTCAAAGCCGTCGGCAAAACGGGTTGATGCGTTGATCATCACCGAACTGGAGTCGACTTCGATCAAGAAGCGACGGCTCAAGGTGTAATTCTCGGTCACGATGGCATCGGTATGGTGCGAACCATAACGGTTGATATGAGTAATCGCCTCGTCCATCGACGCCACCACTTTAACCGCCAAGATAGGCGCCAGATACTCGGTACTCCAATCCTCTTCTGAGGCAGCAGTGATACCGGGCAGAATGTCGCACGTCTTGGCGCAACCGCGCAGCTCGACACCCTTTTCCGCGTAAGCCTTGGCCAGCTCGGGCAGCATGATATCGGCCACCAGCTCGTTAACCAGCAAGGTTTCCATGGTGTTGCAGGTGCCGTAGCGATGCGTCTTGGCATTGATGGCGATATCCAGCGCTTTCTTCGGGTCGGCTTCCGCATCGATATAAACGTGGCAAATGCCATCCAGATGCTTGATCACGGTCACGCGCGCGTCACGGCTGACCCGTTCGATCAACCCTTTACCGCCGCGAGGCACAATCACATCGACAAATTCAGGCATAGTGATCAACTCACCGACCGCTTCACGATCGGTCGTTTCGACCACCTGCACCGCTGCTTCGGGCAAGCCCGCTTCGGCCAGTCCGGCACGAATACAGGCCGCAACCGCTTGGTTGGACTGAATCGCTTCCGAACCACCACGCAAGATCGTTGCGTTACCGGATTTCAAACACAGGCTAGCCGCCTCGGCCGTTACGTTAGGGCGCGATTCGTAGATGATGCCGATCACACCGAGCGGAACGCGCATTTTTCCGACCTGAATGCCCGATGGCATATTGTTCATATCGGTGATACCGCCGACTGGGTCAGGTAGCGCTGCCACCTGGCGTAGGCCTACGATCATGCCGTCGATCCGATCCGGGGTTAGCTCAAGCCGGTCCAACATCGCCGCATCCAAACCGTTCCGACGGGCATTGTCCAGATCGGTACGGTTAGCATCCATCAACGATTCACGCGAACTATCGATCGCTTGTGCCATCGCCAGCAACGCTGCGTTCTTCATCCCGGTATTTGCTCGTGCCAACTGGCTCGAGGCTGCACGAGCCTGGGCACCCAGCTCGGCCATGTACTGTTTAACGTCCATCATGATTCTCGATTGCTATACTCGGCGGGTCGACTAACCGCCATTCAATCGAGCATTATAACCCGAGTGGCAAAGCCCATGCATGGCAATTTCTATTTTGCCGCTTTGAAGGTCGTAGAAAGACAAGCTATCTGGCTACACCGCCCTTCGGCGAATTGGTATGATGGCCGATTCGATTGTTCAGGAATTCAATTACCGGCATGGAAACTCGTATCGCCTCCGTTACCAACGAGCTGCTTCAACGCGTCACCGTTGGGTCCAAACTCTGGCTCACCCTGTCCGCCACACTGCTTATCGGACTGATTTTGATCAGCTCCGCCTTCCAAGCCGATCAACGTAAGATCACCGAGCAACAGCTTAATGCACTGGGTATGGCCATTGGCCAGCAGACGGCGGCCAGCTCGGCTGCATTGATTCTGGCAGGCGATAAACTCAGCTTATCGATCAACCTGCAACAACTCGCCGCGCTGCCACAGATCAGCGGTGCAGAGGTCTTTAATCAAAAAGGAATAAGCCTTGCTCAAGCGGGCACCACCTCCGAACTGAGCCAAGAGCACCCCATCGTCAGCGAGAAAACAGCGCTAGGGATGTTACGCATCCATCTCAACCCCGCGACCACCGATTACGCGTTGGTGCTCCCCATGACACTAACAATGGCAGTCGCTACGGCGCTACTGCTGCTGACCGCATTTTGTTTGCTGAGCCGCCACCTCAGTCGGCCGCTTAACGCCCTAATCTATGCCGCCGAGCAGTTGAGCTACGATAACCCGATCACCCCGCTCGACGCGCAGCGTCACGATGAACTGGGTCAGATAGCCAAAATATTGAACCCACGCTTCGCCGAGGCCATTGTTGAACCAGAACCTGAACCTGAACCTGAGCCCGATCCAGAACCAAAGCTGGAGCCAAAATCAGAGCCGGACCTGCCAGCCCAAAGCAGCACCATGGAGCCAGACAGCAACAGTTCGATCACCGCTGAACAGCAACCAATAGACTCTCCTCAACCTGCCCCCGCCAACCCAGTCGATGTCTTGACTGATACGTGCCATCAAGCCGGTGATAGCGAGTCCACGGCCCCGATCAGCCCACCCAACAACGGCTATCTGTTCTACATCAACCACCATGTAGGCGGTAGCGACACCCTGACAACCACCGAGCGCGAGCAGCTACTGGTCCGTTACCGCAAAGCCTTAGAACAGGTGGCCAGACTTTACAAAGGCGCTTTAGATGAGGATGTCTTAGGCAACTGGTGCGTACGCTTTTCTCCCCTGTCTAGCGATCAAAGCCACGGCATAAACGCCCTGTGCGCGGCTCAGCTGTTTAACGCGTTGTATCGGGGCATCAATACTCAAGCGATCCGAAACTTCTCCCCGGCCCTGAATATGAAGCTGGTGTTGTTGTGCGGCCCGCTTGATCATTTCGATGCCTTAGCCGAAGACGCGCTACTGCTTAGCGATCAGATTCAGGATAACGATCTGATCACCCACGAAACGCTGTACCAGATACCAGTACTACAACAGCGAATGCTGGGCAGCGCCAAATATCGCAAATTCGACGACGATACTTACCTACTGTCCGCACTGAATGACGATTACCAAGTGCTTATCGACCGCCAGGCCGAGCACTTTCTAAAACAGAACGCTTAATAGACGTAATTCTAACCCGCAACCCCATTCGTTAGATCAAACCTGTGGTCGAAGCCCCTGACCCACCCAGAACCACCACTTAAACTAAAGTATAAATATTTGTGCGACGCACAATATGAATTTATACTGCTTTAGTCTGATTAAACAACACAGGAACACTAGCGATGAACAATCGAGTTTATACGGGTATTGCAGATGACGATCGCCGGATTGCGCGCGAGCTACAAGCGATGGGGGCCTTTGATTCAGCCGCTGTCGATGAACCATCGCGTATCGCCAAAATGCTAGAGACTGTTGGCCAGTTCATTACTTGGATGCGTTGGAAAGGTGAAGTCTCGGTATACGGTTGCCGAGTTGGCGTAGCACGTACGCCCTCACAGAGCCTATCGGCTTAACGAGCCAGTCAAAGTTATCGCTGTAGCACTCCAAACGGCTACAGCGGTAAATCGCCTGATGACTGAAGCCTGATTGAATCGGATAAAACCGAGCGCAGCACCCTTGCTACTCACTGACACAGGCCGTTTCAGCAGCACTACAGGGTTATGATCGAACGCCCCACCACCTGCCAGGTCTCGCTGTCGACAAATAGATCTACCACACGGTCTAGACGGGCAAATCATCAAGTCCGTACACCAATAATCTCTAGCTGTTTAGCCACCGAGTTTGAGTTGCCGCTGCAACAGTCGCCACTGGTCTAGCTTCTGAGCATAACTGAGGCTGGCGTGAGCCGGGCTGGTCGATGGTAAGCGCTGCAACAAGACTGACCTAGGCAATGCCTCTAATGTCGGTAGCACATGCTTCAGGTAACTCTGTTCGGCTTTGGCACCGTTAAAGAACACGGCTTCGAGTGTAGGATAACGCTGAAACAGTGCGGCAAAATCATTGGCTTCGATACTCGACTCGACAATAGCCGAATCCAAGCTGCCCGCACGCTCGCATTGTCCCAACACGTCCCAGAGCGCGATACCTCGCCCTCGCAGTGTCTGCAATCGCGCGGCATAACTCAGCTCAGCGGCAAAGCCCAGTAACTCGGCCATAATCGGCCAGAACGCATTACGCGGATGGGCGTAGTACTGCTGTTGTTCGAGCGAACGCAGCCCCGGCATCGACCCGAGTACCAGCATCCGAGCACCGCTACCGATAACCGGTGCAAAACTCTGAGCGTGACTCATCGGATCAACAGGCTAGTGACGGCATCATTGATGCATGGCTTAACTGCCACTTTCCTCGGCATCCGCATCAGCCTCGCTGACTACCGAGTCGCTATCAAGCCGATCAACCCGCTGGAAGCCTCGCGGTAGTTTGTTACCGCGTCGGCCGCGTTCGCCCCGGTAATGCTCCAGGTCGGACGGTTTCAACGTCAGGTGCCGCTTACCCGCATGAATGGTCAGACTGGTATCTGCGTCGAGCACATGGATCGCAACCACAAACTCCTCCCGGCAGGCCACCTTGGCGCTGGGAATATTGATAATTTTATTGCCTTTGCCTCGGGCAAGCTTGGGTAGATCCGCCACCGGGAATAGCAACAGACGCCCTTCGTTGCTGACCGCCGCCAACAACAGGTCTGCACCCTGGCCAACGGCCTGAGGCGCCATCACTTTGCTGCCCTTGGGCAGGTTCAGCACCGCTTTACCGGCCTTATTTTTACCCAACAGATCACCGTACTGGCAGACAAAGCCATAGCCACTATCAGAGGCCAGCAGGAAGTGCTGCTCGGGGGGAGCAATCAGCAACGCATCGACGCTGGCATCGATCGGAATCGATAGCCGCCCTGTTAACGGCTCACCCTGCCCGCGTGCCGAAGGCAAGGTATGTACCGGTAACGAATAGCCTCGACCACTGGAATCGATAAACACTGCCGACTGATTCATCCGCCCGGGAGCCGAGAGTTTATAAGCATCTCCTGACTTGTAACTGAGCGCACCCGCATCGACATCAAAACCTTTTGCTGCCCGTACCCAGCCCTGCTTCGACAACACCACGGTCATCGGGTCTGAGCCCAGCAGGTCGACCTCGCTAAAGGCTTTAGCTTCAGCGCGTTGAGTGATCGGTGAACGGCGATCATCACCAAATTTTTCCACCGCCTCGTTCAACTCCTGCTTGATCAGTTTACGCAGCGCCGCCTTAGAACCGAGTAGTTTTTCTAGCTTCTTACGCTCTTTTTCCAGCTCATCCTGCTCGCCACGGATCCGCATCTCTTCGAGTTTGGCCAGATGACGCAGTTTCAGTTCGAGGATCGCTTCGGCCTGAATATCGCTGATACCAAACCGCTCCATCAGCACCGGCTTAGGCTTATCCTCGCTGCGGATAATCTCAATCACCTCATCGATATTGAGGAATGCGACCAACAAACCATCGAGGATATGCAATCGGTCGAGTACTTTTTGCAATCGGTACTGCAGCCGTTTGGTGACGGTTTCGGTGCGGTATTGCAGCCACTCGGTCAAAATCATACGTAGATTCTTGACCTGCGGCCGACCGTCGATGCCGATCATATTGAAGTTGACCCGATAGGTCCGCTCCAGGTCGGTACTGGCGAACAGGTGCGCCATCATCTGCTCGATATCGATCCGATTCGAGCGAGGTATAATCACCAGTCGGGTCGGATTTTCATGATCCGATTCGTCGCGCAGGTCGCTAACCATCGGTAATTTCTTGGCTTGCATCTGCGCCGCAATCTGCTCCAACACCTTGGCCCCGGAGACCTGGTGTGGCAGCGCGGTGATGATCACATCGCCCTCTTCCTTGCGATAAACCGCCCGCATCCGCACCGAGCCACGGCCCGTTTGGTACAGTTTTCGTAGCTCATCCGGCGGCGAGATAATTTCAGCTTCGGTGGGGAAATCTGGGCCAGGAATATACTCGCACAGCTCTTCAACATCCGCCTGAGGATTATCCAACAGATGCAGACAAGCGCTCACCACCTCGCGCAAGTTATGGGCAGGAATGTCGGTAGCCATGCCAACGGCGATGCCGGTACCACCGTTAAGCAAAATATTGGGCACCTGCGCCGGCAACGTCAGTGGCTCGGACAGCGTACCGTCAAAATTGGGTCCCCATTCGACCGTACCCAGCCCCAGTTCGTTGAGCAGCAAGGCGCTATAAGGCGTCAGCCGTGATTCGGTATATCTCATCGCCGCGAACGATTTTGGATCATCGGCCGAGCCCCAATTCCCCTGACCATCCACCAACGGATAACGGTAAGAGAACGGCTGCGCCATCAACACCATCGCTTCGTAGCAGGCGCTGTCACCGTGCGGATGGAATTTACCCAGCACATCACCGACGGTACGCGCCGATTTCTTAAACTTGGCTCCAGCTCGAAGCCCCAGTTCGGACATCGCGTAAACGATCCGCCGCTGAACCGGTTTAAGACCATCGCCGATATGCGGTAACGCCCGGTCGAGAATGACGTACATCGAGTAGTCCAGATAGGCCTTCTCGGTATACTCCTTCATTGACTGGCGTTCGATGCCTTCATCAATCTGTACACTGGCTGACATAATTTACTTCTGACTCTAATGATTTGGTTGTGTGATTTGGTTGTGTGGCTAATAAAACGCTGTGGCTAAGCTGTATGACGATGGTTACGGAATGATTAATTCAAAGCAGCCGCCACCCAGGCTACTGTTGTTACTGAGCAGCACTCGACCACGTTGTTCGCCCTGCTGGTGAACCGCCGCGACCTGGACCGCAAAATACAGTCCAAATCCGGTGCTGCCACTGACAAAGTCGACCCCCATCTGCCGCTCGCCGAGCTCACCGAGCATTTTTTCAGGATAACCCGGGCCGTCGTCTTCTATCAGGACGCTCAGCGCGCCCTGATGCTGCTTAAATTCAATTCGCACCTTCGATTTGGCATAACGAATCACGTTGGTGAAAATATTACTGAGCACCCCCACCAGCAGGTTACGATCAAAATTCCAACACAGATCTTGCGGCACGCACTGCTCAATAGTGATCCCCCAGGGCTGCAATATCGGCTGATTCATCAACACTAGGTCTTCGACAAACTCATCCAGATAATGCTCATCGAGTTGAAGCGGGTATTGATCTTGCCCGAGCTTATACAGCGTCATCAGTTGGATCAGGTAGTTGTTCAAGCGAGCCGTTTCAAACTGCAGCTGGCCCAGATCAACCTCTTTATCGTTCAGCTGTACCTGCAACTGGTTGATCTGGTGCATCAGCAACCCGATCGAGTTCTTCATATCGTGGACGGTGGATGCCAGCAGGGTGGAGAAGTCGAGCTGTAGCGGTTGTGACATCGAGTTACCCTTGTGATAGCTGCTGTTTTTTGTGCTGGAGCTTTTGGAACCGTACTTTGAGCTCTTGGTATACCTTGTAACGCTTACTCTCTTGCGGCAACGATTCAACCCGGGCTAGTGCCGCTTCGGTCTGTTGCATCAACTCCGAATCAATTTCGGTTTGAACCATATGATGCATCGCCACCTGCGCCAGATTGAGACTAACCGCAAAACTACGCGGCTTCTCTTCAGCAGCCAACTGCAGCACCACCAGCGCCTTAGCGACCTCACCCTGGCCATATAACTCAACCGCCTCGCTGTTGCGATGCGATTCCTCGCGTTGCATCAACCCCACCAACTCACCGGCATAGTTTGTTTGATCCGCATTTTCTAGCTCCCCAACCAACAGCTCCTTAAACTCAGTCGGAATGGTCCCATGCTCGTCCTTTTTACACAGATCAAACGCCTGCATCAGCGCATGCGCCGCTTCAGACTCATTACCCTGGGCTTGATAGACCTGCTGCTCGGCCAGCCTCGACTGCAACGCGATCTTGCTATCTCCCCGGTAGCTACTACGCAGTTCGTCCATCACCGCCATCGCCTTCTGCTCCATTCGCTTGGCCTTGACGCTATCGACATCCGCCACTCGTTGACTGATCACGCTCGCCAACTGCAAATAGTTATCGGGGCTACGATTGACCGAGTGCTTGCCCACTTTAACGCTCTTTACCAGCGCCTTTTCGGCCTGTTCCAGGTCGCCATTTTCCAGCGCTAACTGTCCCAGCTTTGACTGCCGTGAAACACTGACCGGAGAAATTTTTGCGGCGGTGGCCAACGACTGCTGCGCACCTTCCAAGTCATCGGTTTTCTCCTGACAGCGCGCCAACCAATCCCAAGCCTGCACATAACCACTATTGAGATCCAGCAACTGCCGGAACGCCTTTTCAGCTTTGTCGTATTGCTGTTGATGGAAGAAACTCTTACCCAACCCTAGCTGCGCCCAAGGGATAAATTTAACCATCAAAATCTGCTGGTATATATCCCGACAGCCGTCGTAGTCACCCCGTTCCATCAACAGGTCAGTTTTGAGTTTCAGCAGGTAACTTTTATAGCGCGGGTTAGCCGGCGCCAGCTTCTCGCACTGACTGACCGCCTCGTCCAGCTTGCCCTTGTCGATAGCCTTGTAGATAGGTAATAGCGCCGCACGCCGGGTCAGCAAGCGCTCCAAACGGGCATGCAGCACTTCCTTGGTAAAAGGCTTGGTCAGGTACTCATCGGGCTGATATTCCAGAGCCCCCATCACCATCTCGGCCGCATTTTCTGCGGTGATCATGATGTAGACGCAGTCACTTTTCAGCAGTTTGTTCTGCTTGGCCTCTTCTAACAGGTCGTTACCGTTACGCCCTTCGCCAAGATTGTAATCCGACAGCACGATATCAAAGGCATTGTGGGTCATCAGCGGCAACGCTTTTTCGCCGGTGGCCGCGATCTCGATCTCCTGCACGCCGTACTGCGATAGCATGCCACGTAAGGCCGAGCTGAAACTGGCAAAATCCTCGATAATCAGAACGCGCAGCTTACTGTAGTTAACCAATGCCATCGACCTTCCCCTAGGCAATTTTTATTGTGTTACTGCCGTCATGCTGGTTAGTTACACTTCAGCCAGATTGCCTTTGCTCTGTAACCAGTCTTTTCGATCGCTCGAGCGTTTCTTTGCCAGCAGCATATCCATCATTTCGAAAGTGCCGTCGTCAGCCTCAATACTGAGCTGCACCAAACGCCGAGTATCACGCGCCATGGTCGTTTCACGCAGCTGCATCGGGTTCATCTCACCCAAGCCTTTAAACCGCTGCACGTTAATTTTGCCGCGTTTATTCTCGGCATGAATTCGGTCCAGCACCCCGGCTTTCTCATCTTCATCGAGGGCGTAAAACACCTCTTTGCCGACATCGATTCGATACAGTGGCGGCATCGCCACATAGACATGCCCAGCCTCGACCAGCGGTTTAAAATGACGCATAAACAGCGCACAAAGCAAGGTGGCGATATGCAACCCATCCGAGTCGGCATCGGCCAAAATACAGATTTTGCCGTAGCGTAGGCTGTCGAACTTGTCGGTAGCCGGATCCACCCCGATCGCCACCGAGATATCGTGTACCTCCTGCGAGGCCAGAATATCGCCCGAGTCTACTTCCCAGGTATTAAGAATCTTACCTCGCAACGGCATCACCGCCTGAAATTCGCGATCGCGGGCCTGCTTGGCCGAACCACCAGCCGAATCCCCTTCGACCAAAAACAGTTCCGACTTGAGCGCATCGGTGCCCGAGCAGTCGGCCAGTTTGCCTGGTAGTGCTGGACCGGCGGTCACTCGCTTGCGGGTCACCTTCTTGCTCAAGCGCATCCGTCGCTGGGCATTATTGATCGCCAACTCCGCTAACAATTCGCCTTGGTCGGTATGCTTGTTAAGCCACAAGCTAAACGCATCCTTGACGGTGCCACTAACAAACGCCGCCACCTGTCGAGAAGACAATCGTTCTTTGGTTTGGCCCGTGAACTGCGGATCCTGCATCTTGACCGACAGCACGTAACAGCAGCGGTCCCAGATATCTTCAGCTGTCAGTTTGACCCCGCGCGGCAACAGGTTTCGGAACTCGCAGAACTCTCGGATCGCCTCCAATAACCCGCTGCGAAAACCATTTACATGGGTTCCGCCCTGCGTGGTGGGAATCAGGTTAACGTAGCTCTCGGCGATACTATCTCCGCCTTCAGGCAACCACTGTACCGCCCACTCGCAGGCCTCCAGCTCGCCCGTCAACGAGCCAAAGAATGG
This sequence comes from Halopseudomonas sp., assembly GCA_036960405.1. GTDB lineage: Bacteria > Pseudomonadota > Gammaproteobacteria > Pseudomonadales > Balneatricaceae > Motiliproteus. Next base: position 10,359 of record JBALWS010000052.1, read on the forward strand.
TTGCTGCGGCAGGGTTTCAAACAGCTGGGTGGCGCCTTTGAGGTAATCGACCAAGCCATCTTCGTAATACCAGCTCTCTTTGCTGTTATCTTTAGCCGTCAAATCGGTGAAGCTGACTTTCAGCCCGGGGCACAGTACCGCCTTGGCCCGTAACATATGGCGTAACTGAGTCACCGAATACTTGGGCGAATCAAAATATTGTGGATCGGCCAGAAAACGTACTTCGGTGCCGGTGTTACGCTTGCCGACGCTGTCGATCACCTCCAGTTCGGACACCTTCTCACCATCGGCAAAACCGATTCGATAGAGCTGCCCATCGCGCTTAATCTGCACCTCAAGCAGCTTTGACAACGCGTTGACCACCGAAATACCAACCCCATGCAAACCGCCAGAGAATTTGTAGTTGTCGTTAGAAAACTTGCCGCCGGCATGGAGCCGGGTCAGGATCAACTCAACCCCGCTAACGCCCTCTTCCGGGTGAATATCTACCGGCATGCCCCGACCGTTATCGCTGATCGACAACGAGTTATCGGCATTTAAAATGACATCAAGCTGGTTAGCGTGACCGGCCAGCGCTTCGTCAACCGAGTTATCGATGACCTCCTGCGCCAGATGATTAGGACGGTCGGTTTCGGTGTACATACCCGGGCGTTTTTTGACCGGATCGAGGCCACTCAAAACCTCAATAGCATCAGCGTTATAGCTAGTATTCATCGTCAACTGCAGTTATCTCTAACATAGGATTTGGCTAGCCGTTGCAGTTCGCTATCGCCAGCAAACTCAAACATACGCGGCCAGTAGGATTCAAAATTGGCAAAACCGTGCTCTCCGCCTGGAGTCACGACCTGAGGTGATTGACAGTATTTCTCAACCCCTTGGCGATAATCAAGCACCTCATCACCGGTCTGGGTTAGCAATAGGTAGCGTCTGGGATCGCTGAGTTGCGGACAGTCCAAATCTTTCAACTGCTGCAGGTGGTCACGGGTTAACAGATAACGCTCGTGGGTGTAGATATTTTCATTTTCACCCAGCCAGATATCGAGCAGATCAAAGGGGCGGATCGACGGGTTGATCAGAACACTGCAAATCGGTTGCGATGCAGCCAGTTTTTCGGTCAACCAGGTGGCATAAAAGCCGCCCAACGAACTACCCAGTAACACCAACGGACGCGAAGCCAGCTCAGCGAGCTGCTGCTCTAGCAGAGCCACAGCATCAGCAGGCTGGTACGGCAGATTTGGCACCAAAATACGCTCGGCCTGCCCCTTCTCGCCAAACCACTGCACCAATTGCCGCGCTTTATAAGATTGCGGTGAGCTATTAAAGCCATGAATGTACAGGTACAGCGGCGCGGTCATAAGAGCCTTAGCGGTATCGTTCTGAATAAATTGCCGTTTTTTGCCAGTATCGGAGAAAATACCTCATCAGCAATCGCTTAAGCAAGGCTGACCCGCGCTATACCGGTTTCAAGCCCAGCATGAATGGTATTTGTTTGATCCAGCGCAGCACCCGGCGACAGCGTCAGCCAACGATAACCGGGCAGCGCGTCCTCTCCTTCGGTTTCAATCATCAACTGCTGTTGGCCACGGGCAAACTGCACCGAAGTCGCAGGGCAACTCAGCAAGCTGACGTTATTGTGGAACTGCTGCCAGACTTGGTGAACATGGCCATAGAGCACGGTAATTGGCAGGCTAAAACGCTCCAGCAGTTCCCAGAAATGCTCGGCATTAGCCAGCATAATCGCATCCTGCCACGCGCTCTGCAGCGGCAGTGGATTATGGTGCAGTACCAGCAACAACGATTCACCCGTTTGCTGGGCAGCCTGTAACTGATACTGCAACCGCTGCAGCTCGCTATCGGCCAACGACCCCGAGCCCAAACCATCGCCTGCAGAGGTACTATCGAGCAGCAAGATACGCCAACCATTGCAGCACAAAACGTGAGGATGATCAGGGCGTACTCGCTGCATATCGACCAACGAGTCATGATTACCAGCGATCCAATACCAAGGCTTACCCAGACTCTCGAGATAACCCGCCAAACGGCGATAGCTGTCAGCATGACCATGATGCACCAGGTCACCGGTCAACAGCAGCGCATCAAGGTCTGCATGGTGCTGACCGATATGCTGCAGCACCGTTATCAGTTGCTGTTCGACGTCTCGATCACGGTAGCGCTGTTGGCGCAACGCAGGCAGATGCAGGTCGCTAATTTGAATCAATTTGCAGGGCCGTGAGGGGTCTACAGCGAGGGTTTCGATTGGATCTATCACACCTGCGCCAGCGTCTCGGTGGTGTGCCCATGCGCCTGACATTGACTCAACCACTCGCCTAGATAGCAGTTGAGTTGAGCCTTCTCGTCGGGCTGGTGCATCTGCTCATTGGGGTAGCCGTAGCTACCCCGCAACTGACGTCGCTGTTTACGGCACACCACCTCAGCCATTCGGGCATCGTGGTAGAGCCGCACCATCAACGCAGGCATCTGTACCCAACTGCTATCTTGGTAACGCTGTTCGATGCGAAGTGTGGTGGTATAAGCAAAGCGCTCCTCCACCTTGATCTCAACCAGCGCTCGGTGCTGGTGCCAGCTGACTTGAAACTGACGCAGGTCGACCTCATCAAAATCCGGCAACAAGCGCATCAACTTATGGTAGTTGGATTCACAGCAGGCCATCTGCGCACTGAGATCGGGGACATAGCGTTTCTTGACGGCTAAGCTCATCACGCCTCCCCTTCGGCAGCAAGTGGCTGCCACTGTTGGCGCAGTTGTGAGTGATTGAGTTCAAGCCACTGCAGCGCCATGATCGTTGCCGCATTATTGATCACACCGTCGACGACCGCTTGATAGGCCTGCTGGCGCGGCATCACCAACGCGCGAATATCTTCCCCTTCGTGTGCCAAGCCATGCAGTCCGCCCATGCCTTTGCTATTGACCCAGCCACACAGCAGATGAATGGTTTCTTGGCTGCCTCCCGGGCTGACGTGATAACGACAGATCGGCTCCAGTTCCAACAACTGAGCGCCAGCCTCCTCATCGGCTTCACGGTGCGCTACATCGGCCACCGATTCACCAGACTCGACAATGCCGGCCACCAGTTCGAGTAGCCAAGGACTGCGAGAATCCTTCATCGCGCCGATCCTAAACTGCTCGATCAATACTACCGCGTCGGCGATCGGATCGTACGGCAGCACACAGACTGCATCATCGCGAACAAACAGTTCACGCTGCAACGACTCGGTCCAATCGCCTTCGAAACGACGATGCCGTAACTGAATCCGATCCAGCTTAAAAAAACCGTCGAAAGCCCGCTCGCAATTAAGCAGCTCCACATCATCGGCAACAAAACTAGGCTTCAATTCAGTCATCACAACACCTTTTACATCATCGCTGAACTATAGCTGGATTGCGGGACTAGAACCAATCCAGCTACCCAACGCCACCAACCTCAGTCTAATCGATTGAATTCACACGGGCGGAGGTTATAGTTAGCCCAATTTCCGTATCTTCTGAGAATTCTATGAGTCGTTCCTTTCTAATTTTAGGTGCTGGCATATCCGGCCTGACCACCGCTTGGTTCCTAAAACAGCAGGGCCATCGGGTCACTCTGTTGGAAAGCCGCGACCAGGCTGGCGGCAATCTACGCACCCTCAAACGCGATGGCTACCTGATCGAGCGCGGTCCCAACTCGACCCTCAACAACCGTCCAGCACTGAAAACGTTGTTCGACAGTTTGAATGTCGAACCGATCAAGGCCAACAACGCCAGTCACAAACGCTTTATTCTGCGTGACAACCAGATCCACCCACTGCCGATGGGACCGGGGGACTTTATCCGCACCCCGCTATTCAAGGCTGCGGGCAAATGGCGACTGCTGCTCGAGCCGTTTATCGGCCGTGCCAGTGAAGAGGAGACCGTGGCCCAGTTTGTCGAGCGCAGGCTTGGCAAAGAGTTTCTCGACTACGCCATCAACCCCTTTGTCTCCGGCGTCTACGCCGGTGATCCGGATAAATTATCGGCACGCGCAGCCACCGCAAAGGTCTATGCACTGGAGCGAGACTACCGCTCGATGATAATCGGCGCCATCGCCAAGACCCTGTTCCATAAGCATCGTGGCGGTGCCGGACCGTCCGGTGGAATGATCTCGTTCGATGAAGGGATGCAATACCTGGCCGATACAATGGCCGACAAACTATCCGCTGAACTGCATACCGGGGTTGAGGTCAACCAACTACAACAGCTCGACGATGGTCAATGGCAGGCCGGTAACGATACCCAGCAATGGCACGCCGACGAAGTGATCTTGACACTTCCCGCCACGGCCTGCGCCGAATTACTCAGCCCGCATGCCGCCGAACTCAAGACGCTACTCGAGCCGATCGAGTACCCAACGGTGGCCTCGGTTTCACTAGGATTCAAAAAGTCTCAAGTGAGCCACCCATTAGACGGCTTTGGCTTTTTGATTCCACGTTGCACCGGGGTCGAAACACTCGGAGTGCTGTTCCCCTCCAGCATCTTCCCGTATCGTGCACCTGAGGATTGCCACCTGATGACCTGCTTTATCGGCGGCAGCCTCAATCCAGAAGCGGGCCAAGTAGACGACGATGAGCTACTTCAGCGGGTACTGCGCGATATCGTTCCGCTACTCGGTATCGACGGCGAACCCGAAATGGTCGAGATCAGCCGCTGGCCGCAAGCCATTCCACAGTACCAGCTCGGTCACTTAGAACGGCTCGAAGCGATAGACAACGCCCTCAAACCGATCAAGGGCATTCACCTGCGAGCCAACTGGCGCGACGGTATCTCGGTCGCCGATTGCATCCAGAACGGCTACCAGCTGGCTCAGGACCTGGGCCGCTAACGTGCCAAAGCGACAGCTACCGCTGATCACAGCACTGCTATTTAGCGCAGTGCTGTTCGGTTGTGCCACTCCGCACTACCAGCCGCCTAAACCCGCTCCGACCCTGCAAGCCAGTGAAACCGAACAACAACAGCTGCAGGCGATGCAACACCTGCTGGCCCAACAACAGCGACTCAGCCGGGTAGCCTGGCCATTGATGAGCCGCAACACCGCGTTCTGCGATGGCAACACCAAGCCCATCATCGGCCTTCAGTACGCCAACAGCCACAGTTTCGACGAGAAACAGCGTGATACCGCGCTCAGAGGGTTACAGCTAGGCGAAGCGTTGCAAGTGCTGTCGGTCACGCCCGGCGCGCCCGCCGAGCAGAGCGGCGTTCAAGCCGGCGACCGATTGGTCAGCCTCAACGACCAACCGCTCAAAACAGGTCAGGCGGGACTCACCCAAGCAGCACAACTATTTCAATCGCTCTCCTCTGACAAGCCCGCCAAACTGGTGGTCTACCGACAGCATCAATCGATCCAACTCTCGCTCACCCCGGTAACCGCCTGCGATTACCCGCTCACGCTAGTCAGTTCGGATCAGGTCAACGCCTATGCCGACAACCGCAGCATCGCTATCACCGAAGGGATGCTCAATTTCACCCCCGATGATCGTGACTTGGCACTGGTTATCGCTCACGAGTTAGCCCACAACGCGCTGGGACATATTCCCGCCACCGCTCGTAACGCGCTGCTCGGTAGCAGTATCGACCTGCTGCTGATCAGCCAAGGCATCCCCTCGCCCGGGTTGTTTACCCTCGGCGGGCTGATGAGTTATTCGCAAGCGTTCGAAACCGAAGCCGATTATGTCTCGCTCTACCTACTGGCACGGGCCGACTACCCGCTCGAAGGTAGCGCCGATTTTTGGCGCAGAATGTCACAATCGCGCCCCAACCACATCAACGCAGAATCGAGTGACTCGCACCCTGGCACCGCCGACCGCTATCTGATTATGCAGGCCAGCATCGACGAGATTGAACAAAAACGCCGTGACAAGCAGCCGCTGCGTCCTCAAACAAAATTTTAAATTGCATTTTTACCAACAACTTATGGCAAGATAATTCAGATTCAACCAAACTATTGCAACTGCATTAAAAAATCGAGAGCACCCTATGTCACTGCGCCACAAGCTTATTATGATGCTGGAATTCACCCGCATTCATAAACAGTTTCAGCAGTACTTTCGCGTTATCCCAGCGTTAACCCTCGAGCAACAGCAACACGCGTACCGCGTTCGCCATGAAGTTTATTGCAATGAATTAGGTTGGGAAGAGGTCAACAGCCAAGGGGTGGAAACCGATGCCTTCGACGCCCAGTCAGAGCACTGCCTGCTCCAGAACGTCAACAACAACGAATACGTTGGCTGTATTCGGATGGTGCTGCCTAATCAAGACGATCCCAGCCTGCCGTTACCGTTTCAGCTCACCTGCGCGCAGGTCCTTGACTCGGGCGAACCCGACCCAGAGCAGCAGCAACGGATCGCCATTGCTGAGGTGTCGCGACTTGCGATTATCAGCAAATACCGCCGTCGTCCCAACGAGCAAGGCCATGACGTAACCATCACCGAAGCCGATTACGGCACTCTTAAGCAACCCCGGTTTCCCTATATACCGATCGGATTGTATATGGGGCTGCTGGAGATGGCCCGGATCAACAACGTCGAAACACTTTATATCCTCACCGAGCCCAGCCTGGCCCATCACTTCTGCAAGCTCGGCGGCAAACTGCAGCCGGTCGGCGGGGCGATCGAACACCGGGGCAAACGCATCCCATACAAAATGGATGTTGCTCAAGTTATCAAGCAGATCAACCTCCTTCTCAGACCGCTGTTCAACGTTATCAGCAATGAGATAAAGCAGGGCTATACAACAAAAACAGATACCTAGCCCCGTACCGTTGGCAGCAGCACAGTGATATGGTCTAGTTAATCATTGCGATATCTCACTTAAGGACGAAATCATGGCTGATCTTCAAGCTCCACTACGCAACGATGTCAAAAGACTGGGGCAGTTGTTAGGACGCGCGATCAGCAACGACCTCGGGCAGCCTTTCTTCGACAAGCTCGAATCGATCCTAAAACTCTCTAAAGCAGCTCGCCGGGGTGAAGTCGATACAGCGGAACTGGTGTCAGCATTGCAGCAATTGGAACCGACTGAACTGGTACCGATGGCACGAGCATTTGGTCAATTTTTAAACCTGGCCAACCTAGCCGAAGAGTACCACCGGATCCGCCGCCGCAACTCTTTGGTGGTCTCCAAACCCGATCCCCAAGCACTAGACAGGGTATTTGATGAGATCATCGAAACCGGTATCTCGCCGCAACTGTTAGCCAAAAAAGCTGCTGAGTTAAACATCGACCTGGTGTTAACCGCCCACCCCACCGAGGTCAACCGTCGTACGTTTATCCAAAAATATGAAAGCATGGCGGGTCTGTTAGAGCAGCTAGACCGCCAACACCCACTCAGTCCTCGTACCACCGACCTGACCGAGCGCTTACAGCAGCTAATCAGCGAGGCCTGGCACACCAACGAGATTCGCAGTGAACGCCCCTCGCCGGTAGACGAAGCCAAATGGGGCTTCGCGGTGATCGAGAATTCGTTATGGGAAGCGATCCCGACCTTTCTACGCCACTTTGATCGAGAGCTAGAGCGCGTCAGCGGTCAGGCGTTGCCCTATGATGCGGCGCCGATACGGTTCTGCTCCTGGATGGGCGGTGATCGCGATGGCAACCCCAATGTTACCGCCAAGGTCACCGAAGAGGTGATATTGCTAGCCCGCTGGATGGCCGCCGACCTGTTACTGGGCGACGTCTCCAACCTGCTGCACGAACTCTCGATGAGCCGGGCCAGCGAAGAACTACTAGCCGAAGTCGGCGACTACAACGAGCCCTACCGAGAGCTGTTACGGCATGTCAGGAAACGGCTACAAAATACCCGCCACTGGGCCAAGGCTTGTCTTGATCAGGGCTGGCACACGCCCGAAGACGTTTATATCAACGATCAACAGCTGCTCGAACCGCTACTCCTTTGCGATCGCTCGCTACGCGAGTGCGGTATGGCGTTGATCGCCGATGGTTGTCTGAAAAACACCTTACGCCGGATCGCCTGCTTCGGTTTGAGTCTGGTCCGGCTCGACATCCGCCAAAATGCCGAGCGCCATGCTCAGGTTCTCGACGAACTGACCGATTATTACGGACTGGGGCATTATTACGACTGGTCTGAAGCTGAAAAACAGACCTACCTACTGCAAGAACTTACCAGCCAACGGCCGCTACTGCCGCTGCAATGGCAGCCCAGCGCCGAGGTTCAGGAAGTGCTCGATACCTGCGCGGTGGTGGCCCGCCACGACGCCCAATCGCTTGGCAGTTATGTCATCTCGATGGCGTCACAACCGTCGGATGTATTGGCGGTGGCACTGCTGCTAAAACAGAGCGGTATCGGCCACAACATCCGTATCGTACCGCTGTTTGAAACCCTAACAGACCTCGACAATGCTCCCGGCTGCATCGATACGCTGCTGCAACTCGACTGGTATCGCCACTACTGTAACGGTCATCAGGAGGTGATGATCGGCTACTCCGACTCCTCCAAAGACGCCGGTGCACTAGCAGCTACCTGGGGCCAATACCGTGCTCAAGAGGCATTGGCTGAAATCTGTCAGCGCAACAGCGTGGATCTGACGCTGTTTCACGGCCGTGGCGGCACCGTTGGCCGAGGCGGAGGCCCCAGTCATACGGCCATTTTGTCACAACCTCCCGGATCGGTGGATGGCAGTTTGCGGGTAACCGAACAGGGTGAAATGATTCGCTATAAATTCGGCATGCCGGAGCTGGCGGTACGCAATCTGGAGCTATACGCCGGGGCGGTGCTAGAAGCTAGCTTAGTGCCTCCCGTCAGTCCTGAGCCCGCGTGGCGGACACTGATGGACGACTTGGCGAAGGCGTCACACGGCCAATATGTCGCCTTGATCCGCGAGACGCCCGATTTTGTACCCTACTTCCGCCAACTGACCCCGGAGCAGGAGCTAGCCAAGCTGCCGCTGGGCAGCCGCCCCGCTAAACGCAAGCAGGACGGTGGCGTGGAAAGTCTGCGCGCGATCCCTTGGATCTTTGCCTGGACTCAAACCCGTCTGATGCTACCCGCCTGGCTTGGCAGTGGCCAAGCCCTGGCACAGGCGATCGACAACGGCCAGCAGCCCCAGCTACGTCAACTTATTGAGCAATGGCCTTTTTTCACCGCCTATATCGAAATGTTAGAGATGGTACTGGCCAAAGCCGAGCCCGCTATCGCGCGTCATTACGAGCAGCGCCTGGTCGATCCAGCATTGCACCCACTGGGCAGCACGCTGCGCAAGCAGCTTCGCCAGGCCCAAAAGCTTATTCCAGCACTGAAGCAGACCGATCAACTGCTCAGCGACAACGAAGTGATCCGGCAATCGATTCAAGTCCGCAACCCCTATATAGATCCGCTGCATTATCTTCAGGCCGAACTATTACGACGCGACAGGAGCTGCCCCGACCAGACGGTCGAACAAGCCTTGATGGTGACCATGACCGGGATCGCTGCAGGAATGCGAAATACCGGATAAATGAAGGTCAAAACACGACAGAGATACTGGTTTATGCCCCCATTTGAGTGGCGGTTATTATTTACCATAGAGAAACAATAACACTTCAAACATCGATTGCTATCAACAATAAAACCCTATACAAAACATGACAATAGGTTTTTAATTCTGACTAAATTGCTCAAGAATAGATATTTAATATGACCGTTGATCAACAAATTATCGATCAATGATATAAACCCACTAATTGTATTGATGCTGTTCTTGACGAATGTCAAATACAGGACGATCATGGGGCGATAAAGTTGGTCCCGCATAGAGGGTCAATAGTACCAAGGACTAAAACACACCAATTATCAAGAATTGACATTTTATCAACTTGGTATAGGTTCAAGCAAGACCGGACTAAGAAGCCGGCACCCCAACAGTCAGGATAGACAGTTAATGCCACAGACCGCTTTCAACCCCTCGCGCCGTCAATTGCTAAGGGGTGATACCGGAACCAAACGTCTCCCCGTACGCCCCCCCTGGAGTGTCTCCGAACTATTATTTGTCCGTGACTGCAGCCGCTGTGGTGACTGCATTGAGCAATGCCCCGAAAAGATATTGATCAAAGGCTCCGGAGGATTTCCCGAAGTCGACTTCCAACAGGGCGAGTGCACCTTTTGCCAGCGCTGCGTCGAAAGCTGCCAAGCCCCCGTTTTCCACTCTACCGAACAAGCCCCCTGGCAGATCAAAGCGGTCATCTCCGATCGCTGCATCACCCACAAAAAGGTAGTGTGCCGTAGTTGTGTTGAACAGTGCGATCCCGAAGCGATCAGCCTGCTGCCGCAGCTGGGCGGTGTTGGAACCCCTACTATAAACCTTGATAGCTGTACCGGTTGTGGCGCCTGCATCGCGACCTGCCCGACCCAGGCTATCTCGGTCCAAACTCTTTCAACCAGCAACAAAACGATTCCCGTTCATCCTTTCCACTCAACAGCCAACAAGCCTTAGGAGGCTGACTACTGATGCAGTGCCAAGACCCACATGAGCAGTTCGATATCACCGGCATGGTGGTTCGTACCGTTCCCGATAAAACATCAGCTTTAGCCGACAGTCTTAGCGAACTCAAGGGCGTAGAAGTTCACGCCGTTGGCGATGAGGGCAACCTTGTGGTCACCGTCGAAGAACTCGATGGCGAAAAGTTCGCACTTAAAACTATTGAAACGATCAACAACATGCCCGGCGTACTATCGACTTCACTGGTTTACCACCACGATGAATCAGACTGTGCGCACTAGCAGGAGAAACGCAATGAAGCTAACCAGACGAGAGTTCGTGAAAAGCAATGCTATTGCTGCCACGGCCGTCGCAGCGGGGGTGTCAGTTCCAGCCTCTGCTACCAACCTGCTGGCCAAATCCAGCGATACCGAAATCCGCTGGGACAAAGCTCCGTGCCGTTTTTGCGGTACCGGATGTAGTGTCCTGGTCGGTACCCATAAAGGCAAGGTCGTTGCCACTCAGGGTGATCCCGATGCTCCGGTCAACAAGGGCCTGAACTGTATCAAGGGCTACTTCCTGTCCAAGATCATGTACGGCGAAGATCGACTGACCAGCCCGATGCTGCGGATGACCGACGGCAAATACGATAAAGAGGGCGAGTTCACTCCGATCTCCTGGGATGCCGCCTTCGACATCATGGCCGAGAAGTTCAAGGCTGCGATCAAGGCCAAGGGGCCGACTTCGGTCGGTATGTTCGGTTCTGGTCAATGGACCGTGTGGGAAGGTTACGCCGCTTCCAAACTGATGAAAGCGGGCTTCCTGTCCAATAACATCGATCCCAACGCCCGTCACTGCATGGCCTCGGCGGTTGGTGGCTTTATGCGCACCTTCGGCATCGATGAGCCGATGGGCTGCTACGACGACCTCGAGAACGCCGATGCCTTCGTGCTCTGGGGTTCCAATATGGCCGAAATGCACCCGATCCTGTGGTCGCGCCTGACCGACCGTCGTCTGAGCAACCCAGACGTTCGGGTCCACGTACTGTCGACCTTCAAGCATCGCAGCTTCGAGCTGGCCGACAACGACATGATCTTCACCCCGCAGACCGACTTGGCGATCTTGAACTACATCGCCAACTACATCATCGAAAGCGGCAACGTGAATAAAGATTTCATGGCCAAGCATGTCAACATCCGCGAGGGTGTGACCGATATCGGCTACGGTCTGCGTCCAACCCACCCACTGCAGCAAAAGGCCAAGAACCCTAACAAGGGTGGCTCTAAGCCGATGGATTTCGATGCGTTCGCCAAGTTCGTCAGCGAATACACAGTCGAGAAAACCTCCAAGCTATCCGGTGTACCCGAGCACAAACTGCTCGAACTCGCCAAGCTATACGCCGATCCAAGCAAAAAAGTGGTGTCCTACTGGACCATGGGCTTTAACCAGCACACCCGTGGTGTCTGGGCTAACAACCTGATGTACAACGTGCATCTGCTGACAGGCAAGATCTCACAGCCCGGTAACGGACCGTTCTCACTGACCGGCCAGCCATCCGCCTGCGGTACCGCCCGTGAAGTCGGCACCTTCTCCCACCGCCTGCCTGCAGACCTTGTGGTTAAGAATCCTAAGCACCGCGCCATTGCCGAGAAGATCTGGAAGCTGCCCGAAGGCACTATCCCGCCCAAGCCCGGCTACCACGCGGTACTGCAGAACAGGATGCTCAAGGACGGCAAGCTCAATGCTTACTGGACCATGTGCAACAACAACATGCAGGCCGCCCCCAACATGAACGAAGAGGGCCTTCCGGGTTACCGCAACCCAGAAAACTTCATCGTTTGTTCCGACCCCTACCCGACCGTTACCGCCCAGGCTTCCGACTTGGTATTGCCTACCGCGATGTGGGTCGAGAAGGAAGGTGCCTACGGTAACGCCGAGCGACGCACCCAGTTCTGGCGTCAGCAGGTCGCTGCACCCGGCGAAGCTAAGTCGGATCTGTGGCAGCTGGTTCAGTTCTCCAAGCGTTTCAAGGTCGAAGAAGTTTGGCCCGCCGAACTGATCGCCAAGATGCCAGAGGTCAAAGGCAAGACCCTGTACGACATCCTCTACGCCAACGGCCAAGTCGATAAATACCCACTCAGCGAGACCGCCGAAGGGTTTGATAACGACGAAGCCAAAGAGTTCGGTTTCTACATCCAGAAGGGGCTATTCGAAGAGTACGCTGAGTTCGGTCGCGGCCACGGTCATGACCTAGCACCGTTCGACATGTATCACGAAGCCCGCGGTCTGCGCTGGCCGGTAGTCGATGGCAAAGAGACCCTGTGGCGCTTTAAAGAGGGTTACGACTCCTACGTTGGCAAAGGCGATGACTTCAAATTCTACGGTAAGCCCGACGGCAAGGCGGTTATATTCGCCCTACCTTATGAGCCTGCCGCAGAGTCTCCAGATGAAGAGTACGACCTGTGGCTTTCCACCGGCCGAGTGCTGGAGCATTGGCACACCGGCACCATGACCCGCCGGGTTCCTGAGCTTTATCGCGCCGTACCTGACGCTGTGGTGTTTATGCACCCAGAAGATGCCAAGAAGCGCGGTCTGCGTCGTGGTCAAGAGGCCAAGGTGGTCTCACGCCGTGGCGAGATCAAGATTCGGGTCGAGACGCGCGGACGTAACCGTCCTCCCGAGGGCCTGGTGTTTATCCCATTCTTCGACGCTAGCCGACTGGTCAACAAGCTAACCCTTGATGCCACCGATCCGTTGTCGAAAGAGACCGATTACAAGAAGTGTGCGGTCAAGATCGTCAAAGCCTGATTTAGGCAAAACCACTGAATGCCAGTGAATGAGTATTGATATGAACCAGGATAACAAATCAAAGCAGCAGGCCAGTAAAGAGGGGCGCAGTCGTCGCCAGTTCTTTGCCGACACTGCTCGTGGTTTGTGCGGCATGGGTGCGCTAGGAGTAGGTATGGGGCTAATGGCCACCAATGCTCGCTCGCATGCACCCGAGATGCTGCGCCCTCCTGGTGCGCTTCCCGAATCTGAGTTCCTCGGCGCGTGTTTGCGCTGCGGCCTCTGCGTCCGGGATTGCCCATTCGATACGCTGAAACTGGCCCAAATTACCGATCCGGTAGCGAACGGCACCCCTTACTTCATCGCTCGCGATGTACCCTGTGAGATGTGTGACGATATCCCCTGCGTGGCAGCCTGCCCCAGTGGCGCGCTGGATCAAGCTTTGGACAATATCGATGACGCCCGTATGGGCTTGGCAGTACTGATTGATCAGGAAACTTGCCTCAACTTCCTCGGTTTGCGTTGTGACGTTTGTTATCGCGTCTGCCCGGCGATTGATGAGGCGATCACTCTGGAGATCGAACGCAACGCACGCACTGGTCACCATGCCCGCTTTATCCCGACTGTGCACTCTGATAAGTGCACCGGTTGCGGTAAGTGCGAGCAGGCCTGCGTGTTGGAAGAGGCCGCTATCAAGGTGGTACCGCTCAAGTTGGCCAAAGGCGAGCTGGGGCAGCACTACCGGCTGGGCTGGGAAGAGAAGGCCGCCAATCAAGGCGAATCTTTGATCCCCGAGCAGCTAAAGCTCCCCGTACGCCGCCCGGAGGGTGAATCATGACCCTGCAGGTGGGAATGGACGCGATCAAGACCAAAGGCTACATCGGCACGTACCGCTTGTTAGTACTACGTCGCATCAGCCAACTGGTCACGCTGGCGTTATTCATGGTCAGCCCAATCGCGGGTTATTGGCTGCTGAAGGGCAACCTGAGCGGCAGCCAAATTCTGGAAACCGTACCGCTTACCGATCCGTTTGTGTTCCTGCAAACCTTGGCAAGCGGTCACGCTCCGGTCTCCACCATGGTAATGGGTGCGGCCATCACGGCGGCTTTCTACTGGCTAGTGGGCGGTCGAACCTTTTGCAGCTGGGTCTGTCCGGTTAACCCGGTCACCGACCTGGCAGGTTGGACATCTCGCAAGCTTGGCATCCGTCGTCGGGTTCCGGTCTCGCGCAATCTGCGCTACTGGATACTGGCGCTAGTTCTACTGCTGCCGGCAATCACCGGGGTGATGACTTGGGAACTGATCAACCCAGTTTCTCTGCTTCACCGCGGACTGATTTTTGGCATGGGACTGGGCTGGCTAGTGATTGTTGCGATCTTCCTGTTCGACCTGTTCGTATTGCCGCGTGGCTGGTGTGGTCACCTGTGTCCGATGGGGGCCTGTTATAGCCTTATCGGCAAGACCAGCCCACTGCGCATCAAGGCCAGCAAGCGTGACGACTGTTACGACTGTATGGATTGTTACGCGGTCTGCCCCGAGCCTCAAGTCATCAAGCCCGCATTAAAAGGCAAAGAGAAGGGCCAGGGTCCGGTGATCCTGTCCTCCAACTGCACTAATTGTGGTCGCTGTATCGATATCTGTTCTGTAAACGTATTTGAATTTGGCAGTCGCTTTGCCAACCAGCTGGAGAAACAACCATGAAAAAAACAACCGTGGTCCTGTCTGCGGCCTTAGCGCTGGGCAGCCTAACGCTGTCCCACGCAACATTCGCTGAGATCGGCGGACTCGAGTCGCTACGTGGCGTCCAGGAACTGGATGCCACCAAAAGAGCACCCTCGCTAGCCAAGAATATCGATTCAGATATCTTGGTTGAGCGTAACTACGTTCAGCAACCTCCGGTTATTCCTCACGATGTCCGCAACTATCGGGTCGACCTGCGCAGCAACAAGTGCCTGTCGTGCCATAGCTGGGATCGCTATAAGGAATCGGGAGCCACCAAGGTCAGCCTGACTCACTTTGAAACCCGTGACGGTCACGCTCTGGCGGATATCTCACCACGGCGTTATTTCTGCATGCAGTGCCACGTGCCGCAAGCAAATACCAAGCCACTGATTGAGAATACCTACCAGTCCACCAGCGACCTGGCTCGATGAGTCAGCGCTTAGGATTTACCCAAAGACTTAAGAAGGGGTTAGGGTATGAGTGAAAAACAACAAGGCGCTATCGGCCGCATGTGGACCGCCTTAACCAGTCCGGCAAAAGCTGCCTTAGGCATGCTGCTGCTGGGCGGTTTTATCGCGGGGGTTATCTTCTGGGGCGGCTTCAATACCGCACTGGAAAAAACTAACGAGGAGACGTTCTGTATCAGTTGCCACGAGATGCGTGATAATGTTTTCGTCGAACTGAAAGAGACGATCCATTACACCAATCGATCTGGCGTACGGGCAACTTGCCCTGACTGTCATGTACCCAAAGAGTGGGTCTACAAGATCATCCGTAAGATCCAGGCCAGTAAAGAGGTCTGGGGCAAGCTCACCGGCGTTATCGATACGCGGGAGAAGTTCCTGGAGCATCGAGGTGTGATGGCGGCTCGTGAATGGGCCCGGATGAAGGCCAACGATTCACGCGAGTGTCGTAACTGTCACGACCTTGAATCGATGGACTACTCCGAACAGGGTAAGCGCGCCTTCGAAGAGCACGAACAGGCGCTGGCCACTGGCGAAAAGACCTGTATCGACTGCCATAAGGGTATCGCTCACGAGCTACCCGACATGTCGGGCATTGAGGGCTGGGATAAGTAACTAACCGGTCAACAAGAAAACAAAAAAGGGGCTCATCATGAGCCCCTTTTTTTGTGCTGACAAGCCGATCAATCGGACTCTAGCCTGCGGCAGAGACAGCTCTAATAACGGCCAGTTAACCTTTTCTACGTTCGACCATAGCTTTACACTCTGCGGCATGGATAATCGACTCAACCCGACCGTTGTGGGCAAGATATTGCTTGCAACGCTGGTCTGGCATAGCCTTTTTGTGGCCGGCACCGACCTTGCTAGCTTAGGCCTAGGCAGCGCAGGTAAGCCGCAACAATGGACACTGTGGCGCTACCTTATCGCCCCTGGCTGGCTGATGCTGGCCGGGCTGATTTTTATCGCACGACACAAGCTGGCGCATCGGCAAAGCTTTATCGCCTCAATCTCGGTTACTGCTGCAGTGGCGCTGATATTAGCCAGCATCTGGTCTGGAATGAGTGGTAGCTGGGCAATTTTTGGTAGCGCCATCACTTATTCACTGCAGGCTGGATTGCTCTGCCTGACTATCAGAAACCACCTGTGGGCCTGCTTTTTAGCGGTGATACTACTGCTGGTCCAGATCGTAGTGGATATCATCGGTCTGGGTATCGCGGGTCAGTTTCGGATCCACTGACGACTCAACGCCAACCGCTAGCGATGCTGCAGTTGGTACAGCGCCTTGATCTCGTCGGCCCAGATCGTATCGTCGATCGTTTCGAGCACCATCGGAACACCATCGAAACGGCTATCGCGCATGATAAATTCAAAACAATCCCAACCGATAAAACCCTGCCCCAGACTGTGATGACGGTCAACTCGGGTGGCAAAGTCGACCTTGGCATCGTTCAGGTGCATACCGCGCAGGTAGTTGAAACCAACAATTCGCTCAAACTCATCAAAGGTCTGCTGGCAAGCAGCATGATCGCGCAGATCGTAACCGGCAACAAAGGTGTGGCAGGTATCCAGGCAGACACCCACGCGGGACTTATCCTCCACCCCATCGATAATCTGCGCCAGATGCTCAAACCGATAACCCAGATTGCTGCCCTGCCCGGCTGTATTCTCAATCACCGCCGTGACACCCTCGGTGGCCTCCAAGGCGATATTGATCGACTCGGCTACCCGGTCCAGACAGTCGCTCTCGGTGAGCTGCCTGAGGTGACTACCGGGATGAAAGTTGAGCAGCGTAAGGCCTAGCTGCTGACAGCGATGCAGTTCATCGATAAAGGCACTGCGCGATTTCTGCAACGCTTCAGCCTCGGGGTGGCCCAGATTGATCAAGTAGGAGTCGTGCGGCAGGATCTGCTGCGGCTGATAGCCATAGCGCTCGCAGTTGGCTTTGAACGCCTCGATGCTCTTGCCGGTGAGCGGTTTGGCCTCCCAGCGGCGCTGATTCTTGGTAAACAGCGCAAACGCTTTAGCACCGATGGCGTGAGCATTAAGCGGTGCGTTCTCCACCCCGCCCGAAGCACTGACGTGGGCACCAACAAATTTCACCTACCGCTCTCCTCGCTTTGTTTAACTGGCAACCTGTGGAAATAAAAAAATCAGCGAAAAAAGCTTTTCACCAAAAATCCCAAGGCATCGCCGACAAGATCTTCTAAATCGGGTAACTCTGACCTGCTTCGCTGTATACGTGAGCCCGAACGCAGCGTCGAAGCAGACGGCGACTGACCGGTATCAACCGGTGTTTGCTTACGCTTTTCAGCGGCTCGTTGGTTATGGGCTATCTGACCGCCCGCTTTCTTCCATTCCAACAGGTGAATCAATTCACCATTATCGAGCCACACACCGTGCTTCGGACAGCGATCGATGACGACCCCGCTGCGATAGCCGAAGTTTCGGCGAGCCATAAACTCCTGGCAAACCGGACACTTCCTGTATTTAACCGCTTTATCCCCCTGGTAGCGATCTTCTGTGACACGGGTAATCAGCTCGGAATTGATGTGATTATCATGAGAC